>NZ_MCWZ01000025.1 GCF_002877365.1 Vibrio sp. 10N.261.55.A7 | reverse complement strand
AGCCAGCCTAGTGCTGGCTATTTTTTTGTCTGAGATTCTATATTCCCCATGGCATTAAAACCCACTATATTTAAGTTTCGTATCGCTCTAACTGATATGAACCGCGACCATTATGACTCAATAAACCTCACCGTCGCGCAGCACCCATCTGAAAATGACCAACGTATGATGGCTCGTATTCTTGCTTTTTGCCTCAATGCACATGAGTCTCTTCAAATGACCAAAGGTCTCTCTACCATAGAAGAACCCGATATCTGGCAGAAATCCCTGGATGACCAGATCGAATTATGGATAGATGTAGGTGAACCGGACCCTGAACGAATCAAAAAATCAACGCGCTTAGCAGACAAAGTGAAAGTCTACAGTTTTAACACCAAATCCAATGTTTGGTGGAATCAAAATCAAGGTAAGATTGGCATGTTAGATGCTGACGTCACTCGCTTTGATGCGGAAGGCGTAGAAGCGCTCACTCAGCTAATTGAACGTGGAATGGAGCTTTCGGTAATGATCACTGGCACTTCCATTTTTGTCGACAGCAACAAGGGCTCTCACGAAATTGAGTTCCAAGAATTACAAACTAAATGAGTGAATTAGAGAAGCTTTGCTTAGAGTGTGGACTCAATAACTTAGCGGCAGTTAAACAGCATCATAAGCTTTGGCAGGATTGGCAAGTCACGCAGTCACCACTCTTTCAAGCGGTTCTTGAGAATAAACCAGAGACACCTGGAAAGTTACATTTGCTTGGCTTACTCACAAAGAGCCACATTGAATTGCTGTCAAGTTTCACACCGTACATCGACTCCATCCATGCCATGAAAAACGCCATTAGCAACACCGTTGGGAGTGAGCACGAAAAAAAATTCAAAACCAGCCACGTTTACGAGCTTTCATTGATCACCCATGCATGGCTTTATATTCAAGGATACCTGGGAATGGACTTTAGCTTAGCCAATGAGCATGCTCTGGAAACCGCAAAAATGATCAGCTCAATCAACTCGGATGATGCACAGACACTGAGGACATCGTTTCTAGAAAGCTTCTACGAAGGCACTCACCACCAGCCTAAACGCGCCAGTGGACGGTTAAGTGAATGGATAAAGCAACTATTCAACCCAAAAGCTCAGTAACAAAAGAACCATTGAAAAAGAGAAGTCATTTAGGCTTCTCTTTTATTTCAATGGCTAATACTTATAGGTTTGCGTGAGGGCCAAACACTTCGTAGTGTATTCGATCGCGAGACACACCGAGCAACTCTAACTGCTTCACAACATGATCCATAAACCCGATCGGTCCACAAATATAGAAGTCCCCTTCTACCAGTGGCAGCGTGTTAGAAACGGCATTCAGATCCATTTGACCAATAAATTCCGCTTCACCTTCAAGGTACCAAACGGATTGCTGCCATTCATTTGCCGCAACCAAAGTGCTCGTTTCATCAATGAAAGAGTGCTGCTCTCTATCATTACACGCATGCAAATAGGTCACATTTTGTTTTTTTGAATGACTTAATGACTGCAACATTGCTTGCATAGGCGTTGTACCTACACCGGCTGAAATCAAGACAACAGGTTGTTCTTTCTCTACATAGAAAAAATCACCCGCTGGTGCATACAGCATCACAGAGTCACCCACTTTCACTTCATCGTGCAGGTGATTTGACACGACACCTTGATGTTCCATTTCAGCGCCCTCACGCTTCACCGAAATGCGGTAGTCTTGGCCATTAGGGCTCTGAGATAATGAATACTGACGAATTTCATTATACTCGGCAGATTTAGGTTTTACTTCAACGCCAATGTACTGTCCTGGTAAATAATCCAAAACTTTCTCACCGTTCGCGGGAGTAAACGTGAAGCTCGCGACCAAGGCTGATTCGTATTTCTTATCCGTCACGATAAATTCACGTGCGTTTTCCCATCCACCAACCGCTTGCTTCCGTTGCAAATAGAGCTCCCCTTCCCTGTCAATGAACACCTGAGCTAGAAATAGATAGGCAGCCGTCCATGCCTCTTCTACCTCAGCCGAAAATGCTTCCCCTGCTAGCTCTCTGAGGGTCTCAATTAAATGATGCCCAACAATCTGATAATGCTCTGCTTGGATGTTAAAGCTAGTGTGCTTTTGAGCAATGCGTTCAACTGCCGATGTCAGTGCCGCTAAATCCTCAATATTCTTTGCATAAGCGGCAATCGCCTCAAACAATGCAACGCCTTGGCGCCCAGTGCGTTGATTGGTCATGTTAAAGATATCTTGGACTTCTGGATTAATACGAAACATGCGCTGATAAAAGTGCTGTGTTAACGCGGGCCCTGCTTCTTCTAATAATGGAATGGTACTTTTTACGATACTAATGTGTTGTTCGTTGAGCATTAAATAAATCTCCCATTTGGGTTAAGGTCATGACTTTATTACGTAATCGGCAAGTTTTTCTCGCTCTAATCGAATGAATACAGAGCACAATTAGTGCCAACATCAAAAATTCATAAATAACAACAAGTTAAATAATAATGATTTTCATTAGCAGTCTAAGTGACCTCTTTACTTCGTGTCGTTTCGACTCCATAATGCTCAAATAACCCATATTTGAGTCTTTCTATGCAAGATATCTCTGCGTCAACACTGGTCGAAATGACCATTGGGCTCGCAAGCGGTTTGAACAATCAAGACCGTTTCAACAAGCTACTGGATGCCATTCGAAAAACAATTCAATGCGACAGCGTCGTGCTTCTTTCTATTCAGGGAGACACTCTCACACCGCTCGCGATGCAAGGCTTAACACGAGACACCCTTGGACGCCGATTCATTGTTCATGAACATCCTCGGTTTGAAGCCATTTGTAACTCAGTCGCGCCTGTTCGCTTTGATGCGTCCAGCTCACTCCCTGACCCATTTGATGGTTTGCTTCTCGACCACGAGGGAGACTTACCCATGCATTCCTGTATGGGGTTACCACTGCTCTTTGGTGACAAGCTGCTCGGTATCTTAGCGCTTGATAGCCTCACCCCTAATCTGTTTAATAATATTCCCAATCGTAGCTTAGAAGTTCTATCTGCTATTGCTGCCTCGACGCTAAAAATGGCGATGAGCTTCTCTCAACTAGAACAACAAGCAAAACAAAGCCAGCAGCGTCTGCAAGAGCTTAACGAAGAAGCCTGGGAAAGAGACGGTGGCGAAATCATTGGTTCAAGCAAAGCGATGCTTAACCTAAAAAATGATATCGACGTTGTTGCGCCATCTGATTTCAATATTCTCATTCATGGGGAAACAGGCGTTGGTAAAGAACTTGTGGCTCGAACTCTTCATCACCAATCCTCCCGAAATAAGCAACCACTGGTGTATGTAAACTGTGCTGCCATCCCAGAAAACCTAGTGGAAAGTGAATTGTTTGGTCATGTAAAAGGGGCATTTACTGGCGCTGACAAAAACCGACTCGGCAAATTTGCTCTGGCGGATGGCGGTACCTTGTTTCTTGATGAAATAGGAGAACTACCACTCGCAGCACAAAGTAAGATTTTGCGTGCTCTACAAAATAATGAGATTCAACCAGTAGGTCAGGATAAGGTCGAAACCATCAATGTTCGTGTGCTGGCCGCAACCAATAGGGATCTCAAAGAAGAAGTGAGTCAAGGCCGATTCCGAGCCGACCTCTATCATCGGTTGACCGTGTACCCAATCTTAGTTCCACCACTGCGTGACCGAGAAGGCGATATAACATTGCTAGCTGGCTTCTTCTTAGAGCAAGCAAGAAGAAAGCTTGGTATCGTCCAACTAAAAATAGGCCAAGCCGCGCTGCGCTGTATTGCTACCTATAATTGGCCGGGAAATGTGCGAGAGCTGGAGCATGTCATTAATCGAGCCGCACTGAAAGCGAGAGCTCGAAGCCAAAACAACCCCGTCATTACAGTGGCCATTGAAGATATTGGGTCACTCGACAGCACTGATAATCAGACACAAACGGCACAAGAGTTACCAACGCAGGATACACAAGTGGATACCAGTGTGAATCTTCGCGATGCAACGGATGCGTATCAACGTCAACTCATTACAGCAGCACTTGAAAGCGCTGGATTCAATTGGGCAAAAGCGGCGCGATCTTTAGAAACAGATAGAGCGAACCTAACTCGACTAGCGAAGCGACTGGGTATTGTTGTCACGAAAAAACACGCCATTCAATCTTAGTCACTCGATTTCACTCAATCTAAACCACATCGGCGCGAGCTAACCATTAATTTGATATTCCCACCATCGAATTAATGGTTAGTAATTGTTAAAATTAGCAATAACAAACAAAATCCATGTAGAATGTCTCGCAATAACTAAGCAAAGTCTATCCTCTAGTTAGCAACTCATAAAAACAATAGCTATCGACGATAGAGGGGTGTACCCGATCCTCCGACTTAGTTCCTTTTTGCTTGTACTAAAATTATGTGTGTAATGATTCCATGAACGAAGATAAATTTACGAATATTTTCCGCTTGCCGCATTCCATCCAGATACGAATCGGCAAATGGCAACAGACCTTCCGAGGAACTTCAGATTTAGTGCTTCATCAAGCATTGCAAGTTCGAAATGCGCAGTTTCGCAATCGAAAGCTTTTACCTACCGGGTGGCACGTAAACACGTTTGACGCTAACAGCATTTCAGTCACCCATCACGGGAAATACATTCAAACGGCTATGCGTACCATGATCGATAGGAAAGTGGGGTATCAACGCATCTATCTATCGACCATCCCGCTAGATAAAGCGGAACCCGCCATCATCGACTTCAAAAAAGAGTGGATTCAGAAACACAACCGCGTGGCAAAGAAATACAATCAAATTAAGCTAAAAGAGTTCATGCAGTATGCTTTTGAAGAGGTCGACACCTTATACCCTTCACTGCCAAAAGGTGAGTTTGATAAGGCTTTGTGGAACAGACTCGTGATATCTGAATTAGGTCACCCGAAGAAATTCAACAACCCATTCTTTGTCAAAAAGGCGGCAATAAAGCAGCCTTAGCACGCTATTTATCGGTATTTTTCGAGTATGGCTTGGTGCTGACTCACGCCATCTTCAGTGAGACGTGCTTTCACCTTATCAATACCTTGTTGGAGTTTTTGAATAAGAACAGGGTCCGTGTCCTTATTGAACGCATAATAAGTTTGGCTTTCTTTTAAGGTATAAATCGGCTTAAACATATCACTGCTAAATCCGGCTTGCGACGCATACCAATAAGCCGTTCTTTCCGAGTATGCTATCAAATCTATTCGATTTTTTAACAGCAGTTCCGCAAGCATCGTGACGTCCTTTGCTTCAAACATAGCGCCTCTCGGAACGCCAAGCTCCAATAATGCCTGCTCCCCCACATCATCTTGAATCACACCAATTTTATAGCGTGCCATGTCCAACGGTGAGTTTATGACAATAGGGCTGTCTTGCTTTGCTATTACCACGACTTTCACATCAGCAATAGGTCCAACCCACAAGAATAAATCTTCTCTGTGTTCCGTGCGAGCCATAGAGAAAATCGCAGTATTTTCAGTGGTCAGTACCTTTCGATAGGCGTCGGCCCAAGCCTGCATAACGATATGAGCATTGTCGATATCGTTCCCCATTTCGATAGAGGCGGCTTTCAATATATCCACCGAGTAACCCGTGAGTTTTCCATTATGTAAAAAATTCGCCGGTGGGTAATCTTCCGTTAGATACACGATACGACTAAGATCATCTCCTTCACCATGCGAATAAGCGTTGGGGATGAACATCAAGCATATCGTTATTGCCGCCAAGAGTTGAAGTCTAAAGGTAGTCATTGTCTTCTTCTGTTTGCAGTTGCTACCTATAAACGTTAGTTGACGATCAAAAAAGCGTCTAGTGAAAGCCCACACTATTGTTTGAACAACGCAACCGTGCAGTCCTCCTCCCAAGATCTCACGGTTAAGGTAGTACTACCGACAAAGCCATCAATAAACATTCTTAAAAATAATAACTTGACCAGAAATGCATAAGAATCAAACAACAAGGTATTCTGTTTCACCATAATCAGCATATAGTTAGATCATAATAAAAAAAACGGCTGGGACTCAATGAAATATACGGAATATAGACACGAACCAAGGCCCTCCCTACTTCAGCGGGTACAACACAACATCCGAGTTCTGATACCTATTGGTATGATTTTTGTCAGCGTTTTTCTTGTCGCAGCGATCGTCAATTTTTACACCACCAACAACCATGCAATCACTCAAGGGAAGCAAGCCATTGCTAAGCTAGAGCAATACATTGGCACAACGGCTAAAAATCTATTACTGCTTCAAAAGCAAGTGTCTCCCGCGTGTGAAAGACAAGACGTCCTGAAATTAAGAGCACACGCTTTTTACTCCACCATGCTCAAAGAGGTCGGTCTCTACAAAGAAGGCATTGTTTTTTGCACCAGTAATGAAGGAAAAAACAATATTCACCTTTTTCCTTCAACGATGGATAGACTAAAAAATTCGCCAAATAACATAACGATTTCTCTCAAGAAATCTAAGAGCCAATTACAAACTTTTTTTATTTACGCTTATGACGACAATGACACGGGTGTCAATGCTTTGTTGTCGCCAGATCAGTTCCTTGGGCTCGTTGCTCCAACGCTTTCAGAGCACGAGTTAGGCTATCAAATTACCGTTTTGAGTCAGACAATTCAAAGCCAACATGACTCTCTTGGTACTGCGCTTGAGCTCTTCAGCTTTTCATCGCACCTCTACCCGTTTTCCATTACTTTGCACCTCAATCACTACGCCTATTTACACTACTTTGTGCAGCACCTTTGGCAGACTTTATTGATCGCTTCCATGCTGTCTCTCGCCTATCTGGCCATTCTCAGCTATCGCGTTACCCGACAATCTCTGGAATATTCGCTCCAACAAGCGTTACAAGACGACGACCTAGAGCTTTATCTCCAACCAATCGTAGACATCGTCGAAAAGAGAATCGCAGGCAGTGAAGCGTTGATACGATGGCATCACCCAACCCAAGGGATTATTCCCCCTGATATGTTTATTCCACTCGCGGAACGGATGGGCATCATTGATCAAATTACCAAGCGCATTTTAAAAGCAGTAAAAACGTTGATTCTGGCTCACCCGAGTAGGTTGGAAGGACAATACATCAGCCTGAACATCAGCAGGCAATTGATCATCGATCCTAACTTTATCGACTACCTCATTGAATTCTCTAAACGTAACCAAGCGATCATTCCAACTCTGCTACTGGAAATTACTGAAAATAACGAATATACCAACCGAGAGCTTGAGCAAGCGGCCGCGTCATTGAAAGTACTGAGCGACTTAGGATATAAATTTGCCGTCGATGACTTTGGGACGGGCTACTCTGGCTTAAATTTTATTCGTCAGCATCCCTTCAATGCACTAAAAATTGACAAGGTATTCGTCAACGGTTTACGTACAGAGTCGACCATCACGCCTGTCCTGACATCGATGATAAGCTTAGGGGAAGAACTGAATATGAAGGTCATTGCTGAAGGGGTTGAAACCAAAGAACAAATCGAAAAGTTACGCCAATTGGGAGTCAGGTACATTCAAGGGTACTACTTCTCTGCCCCAATGAAACCCAAAGAGTTCATTCGATTTGGGTTGGCCTGATTTGGTTTACCATTTTTCCGCTGCTTTACATGGAAGCAGCGTATTGAACGGAAGATACGGACGGAATCTAAGCAAATAGAAGGAACTCAATAGCGGGTCAACTATCTCATACCACCTCTCTCAATACCGACGAATAGCGGCCTACCATAGATTGGTGAACTGAGCTTGCATCGCTCTACTTACTGGCAGTTTTACCCCACCGATATGCACGGCCATTTTTCCAGTAAAATCCTTTTTTACTTTTTCAATCGCGGACACATTCACCACACTTGAGCGATGAATCTGCCAAAACATATTGGGGTCCAGTTGATTCAATAACTCTTTGAGGGACGTGCGTAAAAGATATTCGCTACTTTCCGTCCCTTCTTGTTTGTACAGTGAGACGTATTTATCTTCCGCTTTAAAGTAGAGTACTTCTGATAAAGAGATGAGGTGAATATCGTCACCTTTCGCCGCTTTTATCCAAGTTAAATAGTCTGGCTTTTCTTTGTTCGTTAACTGCTGGATTTGATCAAGTAATGTAGACATATCCGGGCTGCTTGTCGGTGCAGGTTCAGCCAGTTGAGATTGCAATTTTTCAATGCATTGTGCTAAACGGGCGTCCGATACTGGCTTCAATAAGTAATCAACGGCATTGGTCTCAAACGCTTGAACGGCAAATTCATCATACGCAGTAATGAAAACAACCCGAGTCTTGCTTTGGTGTTTGGCTAAGGTTTTAGCCACACTCATACCGTCTCGTTGAGGCATTTTAATATCAAGAAAGATAATGTCAGGGTGATATTGGTCAACAAGAGACAGGGCTTCATCTCCGTTCCCCGCGAGGGCAACAATATCTAATTGTGGCCAGTGCTCCCCAAGCGATTTATTCAGGTGATGCCTCAATAGAGGTTCATCATCGGCAATGATCGCTGTTATCGACCGCTTCCCTCTCATCTTTTTATCCTTCTAAATTTTCTAAGTCCGTTAGCTCAATATGAAGTTCAGTGGTCACTCCGCCCTGAGCGTTTTCCATGATTTTAAAAGTGGCTCTATTCGAAAACAGAGCTTGCATGCGCTGTCGAATATTATCAAGCCCAATGCCATGCCCAGCGGTGGAAGAATCAAAAACAAGACCAACGCCATTATCAACCACTGAGATGATCGCCATGCCTTTATCTTCTTGCAAACGAATCAGTATGTTTCCACCTTGAGCTTTAGGTTCAATGCCATGCTGCACCGCATTTTCAACTAGCGGCTGCAGCAAGAGTGGCGGCAAGCCAAGGTCTTTTTTCAATTGATTATCAATCTGATAGGTAAGCCTATCACCCAGTCGGACCTGTTGAATACTTAGGTACGCATTGATGAGATCGAGTTCACCAGACACTGAGGTGGTCGATTGTCGATTGATTTTTAATGTACCACGAAGCAAATCGGTCAGTTTCTCTAACATCAATCTGGCCTCATTGGGCTGCTGATCGATGAGTGCATTGATATTCGCCAATGTATTAAATAGAAAATGCGGTTCTATCTGGCTTTGAAGCTGCTTTAGCTGGCTCATGACCAAAGCTTTCTCTTGCTCAGCTTGCTTTCGTTTTGCCGTTTCGAGCTCTTTCTGCGCCAGAAGCTTTTGTTCATAGATATAGAAATAAACAAAGCAGATCACCGTGAAAATAAACCCTAAAAAGATGACGGGTTTCAATTTGTAGATATTGTCGAAGTTGCTGTATTCCTCTAACCAAAACGCTGCATTACTCGTTCCGACAATCATGGAAACCACAAGAGAACAGGCATTAACCCATTGCAAACCTAAATTTGGAAATAAACGACTGATGAAAAGGGCGCTGAGTACCGCGCTGTATCCATAGCCAAAGCTAATAAAGCAATGCCTTAGAAAAGGCGCAGGCCAAATAATGGCGGTCATGATCGCGATAACAAAACAGAAAACGCTCGTCACGGCAATGCTTTTGAGGGCGCTGTTTTCAATGCGCTTGACTCGATTAGCCCCCCCTAGCGAAAAACAAAACTTCATGATCAAAACTTCCCTTTAAGGTTTAATAGAATCATATGCTTATCTGGCAAATTTGCATACACCGAATCCTGACTTCCACCAAGAAAACGGGCCGCTAACTCAAAATTGAACGAAGCAGCACCCGTGTCATAGACCTGGTAATTCAACCACTGTGTTGCAATTATTCCACCGTCTGCCGGCGATAACATGACATCAAACGTTGGCTCAAAATTATTCAGCCAAAGCCAATCTTTACTCCACTCCCAATAACTCCAACTGCTTGAACTCAAAGACCAGTGCGCCATGATATTGTGCTGAACCAAATTCGCATGGTTAAAACCTTGTGCATAAGAGCTTGAAAGAGGAGTGGTTTGCACATTGGAAGAGAGTGATTCCCCACGAGAAAAAGCTTGCTGCCACTCACGGTCACTCCAACTGCGGCTATCGTACCAATATTCCATAATAACGTTATGGCCACTGCTGTTCGCCCAATTCACACCGACTAAAGACTGATATCCATCTTTCTTTGTTTGTAAATCTACCGCCGAATGAATATCACCTTGCTGATAGGCTAGGTATTCCCTTTGATACAAAGCCGAGGCATGGAATTCCCAAGCATGGCTGAACACCGTCACCAAAGAGCCACCAATTAAGCCACGTCGAACATCATCATAGTACGCAACCCCTTGCCACTCGCTATCACCTAATAAGGCATAGCGCCGGATACCAAAGCCTTGTTGCTCTGATTCCTCTTCAAGAACGGAGCCTTGCTGCTGAGTCCAAGAAGAATCGGTGTACACTAAGCTCCATTCTCCATTTGTATCGAAATACGACGCCATCGCCGCCCCAACACCTTCTTCAACCTGAATACCAACGGGGTTACGACGGTAAGGCTTAAAGATGTCCAGTGGGCGATACCCGTATCCGACACCCCAGTCGAGCCGAGCTTTCCCCAACATAAGATCAACGGGCAGATGACCAATATCAGTACTTCCTTGCCAAAACAGCTCTTGTACTATGCCATCAGCATCAAATGATTGACTGCTGTCACTGCTTAATACAGACGTGCCCTTAATCGCGAAAACGCCCGTCAATGCTTTCCATCCCATTTGAAGATCAATCAGGGCGTCTACTGATTCTGTACTTGAAGCCGTTGGAGGTGACATTAAAACAGCATCTCGATGCGCAGTACTGCTTACGCTGACTTTCCAATCCCAATTCATACTCACATCATCGATAAACGCAGAGTCATTCGCTAAGGCGCTCGTCATAAATGTAAAGCACCAAATGAAAGAGAACGACAGAGGTCTAAGAGCTAATAAACAAAGGCTCGGTAGCCAGGTAAACACGCAACGACCACCTGGAATACCTAGTGTCCCTTGCTTTTCTCTGAACAAGGGAAAGGTAACCTTTCGATTCTTCGCTTTACTGTCTTTAGGTTTCACATTCATGCTGAGTACCATTACAAATCAACGGACTTATTACGCGTGAGATACGCTGGGTTATAGTATTTTTCCTCTAGCTCAATCGCTTCTATGGCTTGGTATTCAATCACGGTCTTTTTCGCGGGTTGAATTTGATCGAGGAGTGTCATCGCAACCACACGTAACTGACCATCTCTTGTTCCTGCCTCAAACCACGCCTGTTTAGCCAACTTGCCTGACTGTAAGTAGAGGTCAGCCTTAATGGGAAAGTTATTGCTCTTATCTAGCCATAAATCGATTTGTTGATAACTTGCACCAGACGTTATTGCTGTTAATTCCAGTCTGTTTGTCTCCATAGCTTGCTCTGAATCTAGGGTCACAGACTCAGTCGCGATCAGCTCTCCCTTGTAATCTTCACTCCAAGTTAGCGTAGAGATATCGCCGACTGACGCCTCTCCCAGTAGTTTTTGCATTGGCGTGATACGAATAGGGCGGCGGCTCTTAGGCATAAGTAGCCAGTAGTTATCACCCAGCATCAACATCTTCTGTCCAGCTTCGACTGGTGACTTAAACACCACTAACGACTCTCGATTTGGCCTTGTATAAACGTGATACTCGCGCGTCTTGTCGAGCTCGTCATGCTTAAAAAGTGATACCAATGAAACCACCTTCGCAGAGTCTTGTTCCATGCGATATTGATCAGCGTCTTTAATCATTTCCTCAACACTCTGGTCTGCAAACACTGGAGCCGCTAGGAACATTAACAAGACCATCAATTGAAGAGCGCCACTGCGTCGCTTCAGAAAGTGAACAGAATTAAGGTTAAACATACACAAGTGCCTCAGTAATTGGTTTATTGACCCCTTTACGCGCCGAGAACCACGCCGCTACGATACAGATTGCCATCACACCTAGACCACAATAGGCCAGTAGATCGAAAGAGAAATAGATATTGAGTGGATACCCTTCAGTTCTGCCCGGTGGTGGCGGCATTTGAACATCGGCCACCATCAAGAATAAGCTCGTCACTAGAGTTAACATCCCGCCAATCATCGAACCGATGAAGGCCAACAAGCCAGCTTCACGAACGAATCCCGAAATGATCTCTTTCGGATATGTCCCCAATGCAGACAAAGTCCCTATTTCTCGGGTCCGCTCAGTGACTGACATCGTCATGGTGTTGAATAGAGCCACAAAAACGACTAACGCCATCACCGCGCCCATGATGCCGAAAATACGGTCATACAGGTTCTTAACTCGAGTGTAGAAAAATGCGCGATCTTCCCATGGCGTGACCTCGACAGGTTGAGCTAAGCTCATATTTTCAAGCTGCTGCTCTACCCAGTGTTGGGTTTCTGCAGTCTGCTCTGTGCCGTATAAGAAAACAGATAAAGTGCTGACTTTGTCACTCGCCAGAAGGTCTTGAACAGATTGAATGTGCAAATAAAGCTGACGCTTATCTAGCTCTGGAACACCAGTGGAGTAGATGCCACGCACTTTAAAGTCATACGCATTGAGTGCGCCATCGCTCGTTGTTGCGAGCAATGTTACCCAGTCTCCAATGCCGACACTCAAATTCTTAGCCAAATCGACAGCCAGCATCACTTCAGGCTCACTATCGTCATAACGAGGCGATTGAATACTCGACAGCGTCTTTCCTTCTCGTACATCCAAGAAAGGGCCTTTCATATCAAACTCTCGTTCATTAACACCAGATCCAGCAAAAATGGTCGATTTGGTGCCATTAGAAACCAGTCCAGTAAACTCAATACGAGGCTGTACACCTCGAACGCTCTGGTTCACCAGAAGTTGTTTTATGATTTTGTCTGTATCCGCTAGGCCATTTGAAAGCGGCACTTCTTCATCCTGTTCAAAAAAACCAGGCTGGCTAAGAGTGAGATGCCCCGTATCCCTCGCCGTAGATTCTTTCAGAGAGTCATACGTATAAAGGCCAAACCCACCAGCACTACACAGCGCAAAAACGGCAATGGCCACAATTAAGACCGACAGTAAACTTCGACGGCCATTTCGTTGCAGGTTCAAATACGCAATACGTAAAGAGTGTGGAATTAGCTTGCCCATTTGATCGCCTCCTTGTGAATTCTGCCATCTAACAGTTCGATCGTACGATCGCAATGTGACGCCATTCTTGGGTCATGAGTAGCAACAATAAACGTGGTGTTTAACTCTCTCCCGAGGGACTTCATAATGTCGATAACCAGTTCCGCAGTGTGGCTATCAAGACTGGCTGTCGGCTCATCCGCAATCACAATTTCAGGGTTATGAACCAACGCTCGCGCAATCGCAACACGCTGCTGCTGACCACCAGAAAGGTTATCTGGGCGATGTTGAATGAAATCTTCTAGGCCAACTTTTTCAAGCATCGCACTCGCTAAACGTTTTTGCTCTGTTGCCGAGTGGCCATTTAGCATCAATGGGTAAGCGACATTTTCCCAAGCACTCATTACGGGTACAAGATTGAACTTTTGAAAAACAAACCCTAACTGACTACGGCGAATTTTCGCTGCGGCCATTCGATCTTTGGGGTAATGAACGTCAGCCAATGAAATATCCCCTTGGTAGTCCATATCCAACATACCCAAGATATTCAGTAGCGTGCTTTTCCCTGACCCCGATGGGCCGCACAACGCCACCATCTCTCCCTTAGCAATATTGCCACTGGCATCCGTCAGTGCTTGTACGTTTTGCTGCCCAAGTTGATAGCGCTTGCTTATGTTATTAAAAGTCAGCATAACGGCCTCCTAGGCGGCTTTATTGATGAGTGCTTCAGCTTGAAGTGTCATAGGGTGTTGTGCATTTTCTGCTTGCATCTTCGATAACCATTTATTGGCCTGGTCGACATCTTCAGCACGAATTGACGCCTGAATGGCATAAATGTAAATCCACGATGTCGCTTCATAGCTTTGACTAGCAAACGCTTCGCTCTCAAGAAGCTCAAGGTAGATGTCATAACCACGCTCAAAATGATTAAACATGTCAGGTAAAGAGGTGTAAGTAGAAGCCGCAATAGCTTGAGCCAAAATCGACGTTGGCAAGCCTTGGCGATATTCCTGCTGCTCTACCGGCTCACCATCGAGTAACGTTAAACCTTTTGCAATGGTCGCCAAGCCTTGTTCTGTATACTTCATTTTATTCCAAGGCATAAAGGCATCACGTCCCATTAAAGTCTGTGTGCTTCCTAAGTACACTAAGCTCAGTGCATCTGCACCTTGGGATTCCAACAACTGCTCAAGTTGCTCATGAACCACCTCAACTTTATCTTCATCGCCTTGTGCCGCGAGATTGTATTGAGAGATAACGGCTTCACTCGGCGCAGCCGTTGTTTGGAAGCTCAATGCAGAACCACTAATAAGAAGAGTAAGTGCGATTGTGTTGCAGATTGATTTGATGCTCATGTTGATTGTCCCTTTCACTGTTTGATGATGAAAGATTATGATCAATTGAGCCTAGTAATCGGTCGATGCGACGAATGGTTATTCTATGGCGTGAATGGTAGAAACAAAGATTGAATGGTTCGAGAACGAAAAAACCAGCTTTTAACAGCTGGTTTATTTAGAAGTGAATACGCTAAAGCTTATATGAACAACGCTCTATGGCACACCGTGACCTTTAGATGCAACCCAAACTCGGTACCACTGTTCACGCGTCATTTCCAACGCGAGCGATGCGACCGCCGCTTTCACACGTTCAATCTTGCCAGACCCAATGATAGCCAGTGGCTGCGATGGTAAACGGCGAACCCAAGCATAAACGACCTGGTCAATACTGGACGCACCCATCTCAACCTTAAGCGCTTCTAGCTCCTTAATGACCCGCTTCTCTTGTTCAGTCGTGCCATTGAATAAACTGCCGCCCGCAAGACAAGACCACGCCATTGGGCGAATGCGTTTCATCTGCAGTTGATCTAATGTGCCATCATGGGCAACATCAAAGTTGATTGGATTGATCTCGACTTGGTTCGTCACCAATGATTTACCTAAACGAGATTGCAACAGGTCAAATTGACTAGCACTGAAGTTAGAAACACCAAAGTGCTTCACCTTGCCTACTTTATGAAGTTCAGTAAAAACTTCTGCCACTTCATCAGCATTCATCAACAAATCAGGGCGGTGAATCAATAGGACATCAATGTTCTCAACGCCAAGGCGAGTGAGTGAATTGTTCACCGACTCATGTATGTGGCTAGCACTGGTGTCGTAGTGGTTGATCTTACGTTGAGGGTGCTTATCAGTGCACAGGTTAATATCGCATTTCGTCACGATTTGAATCTCATCGCGAACCGATTTATCCAGTGCGAGCCCTTCTCCAAACAGTTGCTCACACTCATAACCGCCGTATATATCGGCGTGATCAATGGTAGTGATACCTAACTCAATGTGCTGTTTTAGAAAAGTGAGCCGCTCTTGAGGTGTCATTCTCCACTCACCAAGACGCCAGTATCCTTGTACTAACTCAGAAAACTCAGGCCCTTGAGGCGCCATTATGACACTCTCTGGCTTCATTAACTTCGACACCATGTGTGCTTCTCCTATAATTAACTCGGATCAGAGTATGCGCGAACCAACGCTAGCTCAATGATTCAGAAAAACTATCTATCAAAAATGTGTTGAATTTGAGCTTCAAGACACGTTTATAACATTAAGTTCGTTAAAGTTTGCCGGGCCTTGCTTCGGATCAATACTGCGAATGATTCAATGACAAGACTAATGAGCGCTGTGTTTAAAAATCACATCAATCACGCTGCCGTTACTGGTTAATAATGCGAACACATCATTGTTAGAGTTAAAACTAGAGTTAGCACTGCTTTGCTGGTTTTGCTGATGACGCCAACGAATCTCAACCGGATCAGACGCGCTACCTTGATTAATGAACTGAACGAGTTTCTGATCAAGTGTTGAGCTATCCAGTCGCTCTTGCTGCTCTTCTATAGAAAAACGCTCCCCCAACTTGAACACCTCAGAAACGTAGAAACCATCTTTTCTTAGACTTAACTGAATATCGGTAAAAGCGCTCGCATTGAACTCTGCGCTCAACTTCATTGAATGCACAACCTCTCTTTGGTTGACAAACATCCGTGTGACGACAGGCGTTTTGTAATACCAAATTTCATCACTACAAAACTCTTCATCGTCTTGCTCCAGCCCACAGTCGTAAAGCGCCACTTGATGCTTTATCTCTTGCAAGTTAAGGCCGTGGGAGTCTTCGATAAACGGCTGAAGCCAAGTCGATGCACTGGCATTCGAAAAAGCATGAGCGGGCGATACAGACAATACAGCGTAGCTAGCGATGCTCGATATAATAGCCAGAACCACAAAATCAACCCATTTACTTGTTTTGTTCACGGCACGCGGCTCCAAATATACGCTTAGATAGAAAGTATGACTCTATCAAATACTGACACCAATAATATCCCCCCTAACTTTACCTACGCTTCTGCGCCCCTTAGCCATATTTTGTGAAACACACCAAACTTTAGGGCGTAGAGAGTGAGAATGATGTCGCTTGTACCACGAACAATTATGATGTTTTTTTCATCACCCTACTTTTTTTCATCACATTTCTAAGGACTGAGCGTGAAACAGATTCAACTGGGCATTTTATTGGCGTTAGCCGCGTCAGCGAATAGCGTAGCAAGTCCGAATCTTGCTATTTCAACAACCACCACAAGCCGCGATTTTCCATTGAATGGCGATGCACCACTGGTTGTCACCTTGTCGAAAGATGAATACACGCTCAAAATTTCAGGAATAGAAGGAGACTGCCAGCCGCTTAAGAACCAGAAGGTGAAGTTCAGTAAACCCATTCACCTCTCTTGCTCTGAGCCATTAACCCTACCGCTAAAAATACGCTTCAGCGGCGATTACGCTTTTCATTATGACAGTGATAATCAAACCATTACCTTCAACCGACAAGCAAAAGCTAACACCAATACCGTTTTCAAAAGACCGATCCCTCAGCTCAAGTGCGAAGAAAATACCGTCACCCATCACACTATCGAACTCGCTGATAGCTTTGCCGATGGTACGCAACTAAGAGAAGTCTTTACCGATCAAATCGTCACGGTGAAAGACCAACAAGTGACTCTGACGGTCTCTCCTCAAAGCGGCGGATTAATGCTGTTCGAACCGACATCATCGACTGAGGAATCACCCGATTTCACTTACAAAAACGCCAATATCTATTTCGTCATGGTTGACCGATTTAAAAATGGCGATAACAGCAATGACACGCCTTACGGCCGAAAGAAGGATGGCAAAGAGGAGGTCGGCACCTTCCACGGTGGCGATCTGAAAGGCGTGATTGAGAAACTGGATTACATACAAAGCTTGGGCACCGATGCCATTTGGCTATCACCAATCGTAGAACAAGTGCACGGTTTTGTTGGGGGTGGCAGCAGCGGAAGTTTTCCATTTTATGCCTATCACGGCTATTGGACTCGTGACTTTACCAAAATAGATGAGAACTTTGGTCATGATGAGGACCTGAAGCTTCTGATTACTGAGGCGCACAAACGAGGGATGAAGGTACTGCTCGACGCAGTGATTAACCATTCCGGTTACGCGACACTGGCTGACCTACAACATGATGATATTGACGTGGTTGACGTAAACAAAATGCCACAGAAATGGGCCGATTGGACGCCAGAGTCTGGGCAGAACTGGCACAGTTTCCATGAGGCTGTTGATTATGGGGATGCCGAGTGGTCGCAATGGTGGGGTGGTGACTGGGTAAGGGCTGGTCTGCCTGGTTATCCAAAGCCGGGTTCTAGTGACATCACGACGACGCTTGCTGGCTTGCCTGACTTTAGAACGGAATCAGCGGAACCAGTCACACCGCCTAAATGGCTACTTGAAAACCCAGGGACCCGCGTTGAGCACAGGGAAAACTTCACCGTCAGTGATTATTTATTGGAATGGCAAACAGATTGGGTAAAACGATTTGGTGTCGATGGCTTTCGAGTCGATACTGTTAAGCATGTAGAGAGTGATGTATGGAAAAGACTCAAAGAAAAAGCCTCGTCCAACCTAGAGCAGTGGCGCAAGGAAAATGATCGAACCGGTGAACCGTTCTGGATGATGGGCGAAGTGTGGGGCCATTCCGCCTACCGAACCCCTTACTTTGATGATGGATTCGATGCGCTCATCAACTTCGATATGCAGAAAAAACTGGATAGAGGCGCCGTCTGTTTCAGTCAAATGGCCGATACCTATCAAGATTATTCAGTGAAGATGCAGCAATCAGACGATTTTCTTCCTGTCAGCTACATGTCATCACACGATACGGAACTGTTTTTCAGTCGCTTCAAATCATTCGACATTCAACGCAATGCCGCCAACGCTTTACTACTGAGCCCAGGTGCGATTCAGGTTTACTACGGTGACGAGGTCGCGCGAAACATTGGTCCTTACGCCGATGATTTCCACCAAGGTACACGTTCAGACATGGTGTGGCAGCTAGATAAAGATAGAGAAGCACTCCTTGCTCACTGGCAAACGCTAGGACAATTTCGCCAGCGTCACCCTGCCATCGGTGCGGGGACACATACAGAGTTAAAGCAAGACAACGCCTACGTGTTTTCACGTGAACTTGACGGCAACAAAGTCGTCGTGGCCTTCGTTGGGCATTAACTCGCACATTCAGTGTTTTACATAACCACACTCAATAGAGAGTGCGTCATCTGGTTTCGATTTTCCGTTAACGGAACCAAAATACGCGCTCCTTTGGCTCACCTCACATAGGTTCAGCACTCTCTGTAAACTCGTCTATAGTTAATCATTATAAGTTGATGAATATTGACAATAACTATGGCTAGTAAACCTGTATTTGTAATTGCAGCGGAAGTCGCCGCGGAACTCAATCGAGGCATGTTGATTGCCAAACGACTGCTATTAGTCGCAAGCAATGCGCGTGCCCTAGCACTCCGAGCGGGTGAAAGTGCCGCGGGATTTAGGCCGATTACTGATTCAATAGACGACCTCGTTCGCGTGACTCTCGACACATCTCAAACCATTAATGTCAAAGCGCAAAACCTTAGCAAAATAGCCACCGCCGGCACGCGTTCCTCATCAGCCGTCGACCGATTTGAACTTGTCTACGCGAAACACCCTGACGCCCGTTTTCTAGATTCACTCGATATCGCAAGAGAAAATAATCAATCCGAATATTCTGAGATAAGCCATCGCTTCTATTCCGAGGCAAAGAGCCTGCACGATATGCTTCAAACCTTGTATGACGAACTGCGCATCGCTCAAATAATCTCAACCATGCTTAGCGTTGAAGCCTCTCAAGCGGACGAAAAATACCAAGCTCAGCTCAATACGATCGCAGACAGCGTAACGGAATTAGCCGAAGCCATTCAAAAACACGTTTTACAGTCACTGAAACTCTTTTCTCTCTTTGCTAGGGTGAACTATGCAATCAAAAGTACTCTATGAAAATGGACAACATCGCTGGGTAGTCTTTGCGCGAGACCCAGAAAAACCGGATAAAATCGTCGATACCAATCAATATATGATCGTCAATCGCGATCAAGCGATATTGCTCGACCCTGGCGGCATCGAGCTTTTTTCTGCCATGCTCGGCTGCGTGGTTAAGGAAGTCCCGATAGAGCATATTGTTCATCTTTTTGCATCGCACCAAGACCCAGACATCATCTCTTCCCTTGGGTTGTGGGACAAAGCTTTGCCGTCAGCAACGCTTCATACCCCATGGCTATGGGAATCTTTTATTCGTCACTTTGGCATGGAATCCATCACCTTTTCAGGCATCGCCGATAGCGGTGGAAAAGTGCTGCTGTCGGGTCAAGAGATTCAGTTTATTCCTGCTCACTACATGCATTCATCAGGCAATTTCTCTGTGTATGATCCAGAAGCCAAGATACTGATGTCCGGCGATGTGGGCGCCGCGTTAGACGAGCCAGACGCCCCGTTCTTTGTTGAAAACTTTAATGAACACATCCAAAAAATGGAGTATTTCCACAAACGGTGGATGCCGTCCAATAGGGCAAAACATGACTGGATAGAAAGAGTCAGTAAATTGGATATCGATATGATGTGCCCACAACACGGTGGCATATTTAGAGGGGACGATGTGAAAAGGTTCTTAGAGTGGCTAGATGGGCTCGATGTCGGTATCGCGATAAATTCGAATTAGCGAATGCTCACTAACCAATATTTATTCCTACGTAGTATTAAGCTGCCCAACGTAAAATGGCTCCTATCTAGGAGCCATTATTATTTGTTTCGATGTTTGAATTACGCTTCGCGACGAGCTTGAACAGCATCAGCCAGTTGACGTAATACTTTTTCAGTATCTTCCCAACCGATACACGCGTCGGTGACTGACTGACCGTAAGTGAGCTCTTCACCCGCCACGAGATCTTGACGACCTTCGACTAAGTGAGACTCAATCATTACACCAAATATTGCATCTTCACCACCAGCAATCTGGCTTGCAACATCATCAGATACCACCATTTGACGTTGGTATTGCTTAGAGCTGTTTGCGTGGCTGAAGTCAATCATGACTTTCTTAGGTAGACCTGATGCTTCTAGCTCTTGTTTAATCGTTCCAACGTGGTCAGCACTGAAGTTAGGCTCTTTGCCACCACGAAGAATGATGTGGCAATCAGGGTTACCCGTCGTTTCAATAATCGCAGAGTGGCCGTACTTAGTAACAGACAAGAAGTGGTGAGAAGCGCTAGCCGAGCGAATCGCGTCTGTTGCAATCTTAATATTGCCATCAGTACCATTTTTGAAGCCTACAGGACAAGAAAGACCAGAAGAAAGCTCACGGTGAACTTGAGATTCGGTTGTACGTGCACCAATTGCGCCCCAGCTGATAAGGTCACCAATGTACTGTGGAGAAATCATATCAAGGAATTCACTTGCTGTTGGCATGCCTAGGTCAGTAAGGTCAAGCAACAGTTTACGAGCAGTACGAAGACCGTCGTTAATCTTAAACGTGTCGTTTAGGTAAGGGTCGTTGATAAGACCTTTCCAGCCCACGGTTGTGCGTGGCTTTTCAAAATAGACGCGCATCACCACTTCTAAACGATCACCCAGTTCTTCACGAAGTACTTTCAAACGCTTACCGTATTCAATAGCAGCATCGGTATCGTGGATAGAACAAGGACCAACGATAACAAGCAGTCGGTCATCTTTGTCTTTCAAAATGTTAGAAATGGCTTCGCGCGATTGGAACGTAGTCGATGACGCCGTTTCAGTTGCTGGAAACTTCTCTAAAATCGCAACCGGCGGTAATAGTTCTTTTACTTTATTAATTCTTACATCATCAGTCTGAAACATCGCTTACTACTTCCTATTTATCTATTTTCTGAGTTTGCAGCTATTGAATTCTGCATTGTTACTCAGTAATCAATTCCTGTTCCGTGTAACTTATCGGCTAATCGATTTAACTTCAATCATTATTTTTAACAAAAGGCAATATATGTAATTTTTTTACATTAAACACAAAGTGTAAATAAAT
>NZ_MCWZ01000024.1 GCF_002877365.1 Vibrio sp. 10N.261.55.A7 | reverse complement strand
CACTAAGTCATCAAAGAATGGAACCTTGATAGCCATCTGCTTCGTTCGGTAGGCAGGAACAAGCAGGTAAACCACAATAGGGAGTGGCAGAATAAGAAACCAAAGCGGATACGAAAATTCAAAACTTGAAGCCGATAAATTATCGAATAAGAGGGCGAGGTTCATTGATTACCCTCCGCGACTTTATGCTGTGTAATCCAATACTCTGAGTACGCAATCAGCGCTTGCTTTTGCTCTTTTGTGAGCTCAATTGATCGGCTTTCTAAACTGCGCATCCAGATGTGTGCTGTTTCCTCATCCAATCCAACCCTAGACTGAGAGGACAGAAGATAGCCTTCTAACCGTTCAAGAAAATCATGGCCAAACAAATTGGCGTGCCCCGGTTCGATGTATCGAAGCACGGCCTTTAAAATGGCAAATACCTTGTTAGGTGCATGACTGTCTTCGATAGAGATGGTCTTTAATGCCGCTAGCGCTTCACCTCTGTATCGATTATTCCACCAACGAAGTACAAATCGATAAGACAGATAAATCGCGCCAATCATCAGCAGTACAGAAACAACCTTCCAACCGATGGTTTGTGGCATCCAACTGATACTGTCGGGCACGGCCACGTCATGAAGTTCTCTGAGAATATAAGTGCTCGGTGGGGTATGTTCGACACTCATCTATCGCCCCCCAATGCACTTTTGGAATTGAGCAATGTGCTCTCCCGACGTATTCAGTTCTATAAAGGGAAGCTGCTTTACGGCCATTAGGCGGCTAAGTGATTTTTTTTGAATATTGGCTTTTTTAGTCAGCCCCTCGCTTGCACTAAAGACCTTGGAAGCGCTGTCTAGGTTAAGCTGAAATCGTCCATCACCGACAACCCAATTCGCCTTCGCCACTTCATCAGGCAAAGCGTGTTCAAGTGGGTCGCTCACCATCACCGAAAGAATGTCATTGTGGCGTTGAAGCTGTTTAAGGTGGTCTAAGTTCTTCTCAGAACAGTCGCGCCAATCGCTGATAAAAATCAGTGTTGATTGCTTCAGCCCTGAACGCTTTATGACTTTGAGCCAATGGTCAAAACTCACATCATCACTGTTTACCGAATTCACATCTAAGCTTTGGTTCGCTTTCACTAGGTGTTTCAATTGCGCTAACAAATCGTTTTGTGAACGCTGAGGCTTAGAATGCGTAATGGTTTTTGATGAGGCGACGATAAAGCCAACTCGGTCACCATCTTTGAGTACGCGCCAGCCGCACAAAGCCGCAATTTCAGCCGCCACCACAGACTTCATCACCTGATTTGATGCGAAAAACATCGCACTACGCTGATCCACACAAATGATGATGTTACGGTCTTTTTCTTCGGTGTAGCTACGCACATGAGGTTTTCCAGTCCGCATCGTGACTTTCCAATCAAGGTTGCGAATATCATCCCCCAACTGATAGTGGCGTAACTCTTCAAAGTTGAGACCACGACCTCGAAACAGAGAGTGATGGCGTCCTGATAAAACACTCCCCGCTTTTAAGTGCGGCAGCAGTGAAAATGCCTCGGCTTGAGCTTGTAGGCGTACTAAGCGAGCGTAATCACAATATAAGCGTTCATCATGACTGTCGGGCTTGGGAGGATTCTGTGGCTTAGCCATGTTGCCCCCAGGTTATCCGATTTCTACGTGATCGAGTAACTCTTCAACCACGCGTTGATGACTGATTCCATCAGCGAGTGCGTCGTAGGAAAGTGTAAAGCGATGACCAAGCACCGCAGGGAGCATCGTTCTCACATCATCTAACGTGACATGGTCACGACCCATTAACCAAGCATTGGCTCGAGCGCACTTGTCAAGTGCAATAGACGCTCTCGGACTTGCGCCAATGTCTATCCACTTAGACAACGAAGTCTCGTGATACCGTTCTGGTTTACGCGTCGCCATCACCAGCGCTACGATGTAATCTTCAACCAGTTCTGACACTTCAATATTTGGAAGCTGACGTCTCGCTTCGATCACAAGTTCAGGTTCAATGTGCAGAGGATGAGCATCGACCGAATGCGTTTCTTCATTCGCTTGGCTCGACGCCTCAACCAACGTTCCTTCCAAGGTTTCAACCAACATTTCTTCTCGGCGTACAAGGCGAATGATCTCTCGCTCAGCCTCATCTTCCGGGTAATCTACGGAGACTTTCATGATGAAGCGATCCATTTGCGCTTCTGGAAGTGGGTAGGTGCCTTCTTGTTCGACCGGGTTTTGAGTGGCCAACACCATGAACAGTTCGGGTAAAACATGGGTTTGACCACCGACGGTAATGGTCCCTTCCGCCATGGCTTCAAGCAATGCAGCCTGTACTTTGGCAGGAGCTCGATTGACCTCATCAGCTAAGACGATGCTATTGAATATAGGACCAGCCTGAAAATGGAGCTGCGGTTTGCCATCGAGATCTTGGTAAACTTCTGTCCCAGTGACATCAGAAGGCAACAGATCCGGAGTAAATTGAATGCGTCCAAAACTCGTATTCAACAGATTGGCGAGCGATTTCACAGACCGAGTTTTTGCCGTACCAGGCAGCCCCTCTAACAAGACATGGCCGTTGGTTAGTAAACCAATAACCAACGCTCGTACGACATGGCTTTGCCCAATGACACTTTTTTCTGTCTGCTCAATGAGTTGGTTTATCGCTTGTTGTGCTTGATTCATCGTTCACCCTTCCATTTAATCTGGCTGTGTACATCCTACTCACAAGCTTTATAACTATTGGTTATACACACCATACCGAGACAAGGTTTCCACACCTTTTTAGGCATGACAACGTGACTCTTTTTACCCTCTTGCTCTTGCTCATACACTTACACTTAAAGCTGCCGTGACTCTGCTAAAGCCTTCAGTCGACTCATGGCCTCTTTGGGCGCGATACTGCCAAGAGACAACATGCATTGGTTATACGCTTGCTCAATTCGACCTGTTTTGAAGTTACGAGCCAGCACTTCACACTGTGCGTAAAGGTACTGCGGATTTCCTCCAAATTGATACGCCTTACTAAGTGCGTCACTGGCGAGCAGTACATCTTCACTTTCCATTGCCAGGCCATAAACATACCAATATTGTGGGTTTTGCTGCGCATTATCTGCCGCCTGTTTCAATAACCGACGAGCCTGGGGATACTCTTTAATCCTGAGCAGTGCTAACCCTTGGCTATAGGGTAATACGCTGGAATTCGGTTGAGCCGCCAACCCTAAGGCCAGTGTTTCAATCGCTTTATCCTCATCGCCTTGCATTCGATACAGATCCGCCAAATTGACATAACTGTTTTCGAAATATGGCTCAATCCCGATTGCTCCTTGGTAATAATCAACCGCCAACTCATATTGCCCAAGAGAGCGGTAAACATTCCCTAGGTTCGTTCGCCCAAATCCTCTGTCAGCGTTGAATTTCTGAATCTCAATATAATCTTCCAGTGCCGTGTTAAGCGCTTCTCTTTCAAATAATGTCATCTCTTGCCAATAAGTGACCAGAGCGCCCGCCGCTTCTGCCCGAACAGATAGCACTGAATCGGTTAGCAGCGGCTCCAAAATCTGCCAACGGTCTTTAAATGGATACCCTGATGAACCTGCAATTGCGCCCAGCCTGATCATTTCGTTGTCATGCTTTACCGCTCTCGCTAAAGAAACCAGCGTATTTTGCCCTGTATTCCCCGCCATGCGTTCAAGGCTCGATGCCCGAATGATGTCACTAAGACTAGAGTCTTGCGCTGAATACGCGAGCGCATCAGACGCTCCTCGATGACCAATGGAATCCGCATAAAATGCGACAGAAAAGTGCTGTTGATTTCGGTACTTGGATTGAGGAAACCATTCACTGACCTGCTTGTCTGCCCACGCTGCGTCTTTGTCCTCATGACACGCGGTACAAACATTGGGCGTGCCGATGTGCTGGCTGATATCTGCTCTGGGAACATGCCAGCTATGATCTCTGCGCGGGTCAACTTCCATGTAAGTCGTTTCGGGCATATGGCAGGTGGTGCATTTTGACGCTTCGGTGTTCGCTTGATGAAAGGTGTGGTTTTCTGGCGTGTATTCCGATGCAACGTGGCATTGACTGCACACGGCTTCTTCTGGAATTTTCAGTTTAGCGCTGTGCGGATCATGACAGTTGGTACACGTTACGCCTTTTTCTGCCATGGCTGATTGCAGGAACGAGCCGTAAACATAGTCTTCATCAAAGATTTGACCATCATGATGATAGAGCTCTGGGGTAATCAGACTGAGTCGATACTTATCAAAGAATGACCCTTTGACATGATCCCCCGTTTCATTCAATTGTGTTCGCCGACTATGGCATTGAGCACACGTCTGTAGCTGATTGGTTTCAATGATTTCTTTCGGTTGTAATGTGGATTGATTTTCTTGATAGACCCACTCTTTCACAGCCTTTGATAGGTTACGATTAAAGCCGTAATGGGTTGTGGCACTAAACCCGTCATTAGAGCTCTTTCGAGCGGCATTCAACTCTGCGAGTTCAATGTGTTGGCTAGCAGGCCCATGGCAAGCCTCACACCCGACATTAATCTCCGACCACGTCGTATTGTAAGTATTGCTCTCTATGCTGTAGTTCTTTTCTAGATTGGTCGAGTGGCAATCGGCACACATAAAATTCCAGTTCTGACCCGTATTGGTCCAATAAAACTCGTCCGTCACCGTGGTGTCTGGGTACAAATGAAACCATCGCTGTCCTCCTTCTTTTTCGCTTCTAGAGTCCCATGCGAAAGGAATGAGTTGCACTCGTCCGTCTTCAAACTCCACCATGTATTGCTGCAAGGGCTCAAATGCGAACGTGTAGCTAATTTGGTAATCCTGAAACTTTCCATCCGGCCCTTGGATGTAGACCCAAAACTCTTGGCCTTTTCGGAAGAAACGGTTAGCTTTGCTTTTATGAGTTACCGTCTTATCGTTGAAGTCACCAAGAACGGTCTCCTCAGTCGCGTGTTTCATCGCCATATCATGATGCGATCCTTGCCAAGCGATTACTTCGTCGTTATGGCAATCGATACAAGCGTCACTACCTACGTAACTAACTTTGCTCGACTCCAAATGATTCGTCGCGTAAAGAGAAGGGGCAGAGAGCAACAGAGTAATAAACACCAAAAACACTCGACATGATTGAGCAACCGCGCTGCGATCCATAGCTTTCCTTGCTGTTGAATAGAGTCAAATAATCATTCAAAGATAGAGGGTTTTTTTCTTTCTAGACAAGGTTTTAGAACAATTTAAATGGGTTTTGATACGTATATCAAACAAAGGGCTCAAAAGAGCCCCTTGTTATTGATAACCTAACTATTTATTAGGGTTTTCTTGGAGCTTTTCCATAACCTGGTCAAGAGAGAAGCTCGCAGCCTTTTGGCGCGGCGGATACTCTTGGAAGGTTTTTAGAAACTCCCCTACATAAGCCTGAGCTGGAACAAACATATAGGCATGATCAAGCAGCCAGTCATAGTAGGTGTTCGATGTAATGTCGGCGTTCTCGTATGGGTCCATACGCAGGTTGAACAGCTTAGGCAATCGGAGCGTTACAAACGGTTCCGCCCAAATAGCCATGGTGCCTGTTGCACGCTGCTCCATAAACACTGCTTTCCAGTTGTTATAACGCAGTGCCGCCAGATCACCGTCATCCGTAAAGTAGAAAATTTCTGCTCGACGGCTTTCTTGCTCTTCACCCGTTAGGTAAGGCAGGAAGTTGTATCCATCAAGATGAACCTTAAAGGTTTTGTCTCCAGCTTGATGCCCTTTGAGCAGTTTCTCTTTGATTTGGTCATCACCTGCCGCCGCAAGGAAGGTTGGCATCCAGTCCATGTGGTGCATGATTTCGTTAGAAACAACGCCCGCTTCAATTTTACCCGGCCAACGTACCATCGCAGGAACACGGTATGCGCCTTCCCAGTTGGTATTTTTCTCGCCACGGAATGGAGTGGTACCCGCATCAGGCCACGAATTCATGTGTGGACCGTTATCCGTAGAGTAGAAAACAATGGTGTTGTCTTTAATGCCCAAATCATCGACTTTTTTCAGTAACTCCCCAACGTGGTTATCATGCTCAACCATCGCGTCGGCGTAGTAACTGATCCCCGTTTTGCCTAGGTTGCCTTCTTTAACGTGTGTTCTAAAGTGCATGCGAGTGGCATTCCACCAAACAAAGAATGGTTTATCTGCTTTGACCGCTCTGTCCATGAAATCTAGCGCGACTTCAAGCGTTTCTTCATCGACGGTTTCCATACGCTTACGAGTCAATGGACCGGTGTCCTCAATTTTCCCATCAGCAAAAGACTTAATTACCCCACGAGGGCCAAACTTCTTACGAAACTCCGGATCGGTCGGGTAATCCTCGTTCTCTGGCTCTTCTTCGGCATTCAGGTGGTAAAGGTTGCCAAAAAATTCGTCGAACCCGTGTGCTGTTGGAAGAAATTCGTCTTTATCGCCAAGGTGGTTTTTACCAAATTGGCCTGTCATATAGCCCATTGGTTTTAACAGCTCTGCAATGGTGGCATCTTCGGCTTGCAAGCCAATGTCAGCGCCTGGCAGTCCTACTTTACTTAGGCCTGTTCTTAAAACACTTTGCCCTGTAATAAACGTTGAACGGCCTGCAGTACAAGACTGCTCTGCATAGTAATCGGTAAACATCATGCCTTCTTTGGCGATGCTATCGATGTTTGGCGTTTTGTAACCCATTAGACCAAACGTGTAGGCACTGACATTAGATTGACCAATATCATCGCCCCAAATCACCAGTATGTTCGGTTTGTCTGCGGCGAAGCTCGTGCCCGCAACCCCCATTAATGTGGTGGCTAGAATAGCCAACCGACGTTTGACACCATATCTTGCTGTCATAGAAACCTCTTTTAAGTTATTTGCGTCCTGCCCTAAAACATATAGTTCACTTTTCGAACAGAATCGAGGTTAACTAAGTTATTAATATTTTTGTTATTTTGATTCTCAATTTTGAATCTTAGATTTTTCTCATCATGAGTCTTCTTTTGACTCAGATCACACCCAATTTGATTCTCAAGTTACACCAACTAATTAAAATACCATTAAATAACAATAACTTAATGTCGACACATAACAATTGGTTATAGTCACTATAAAAGGACAAATTCGCCAATAGAGATTAATGTTCCGCCAACGATGCGTGGTTGTAACGCATTAATCACTAACAACAATTGGAGTCCTTATGGCTACCCAAATCAATAAACTTGCATTGGGCGTTGGCTTACTCGCCGCATCTACAGCAGTGACTGCCGCTGAAAAACCCAATATTCTTGCTATCTGGGGTGATGACATTGGTGTATTCAACATCAGTGCATACAACAACGGTATGATGGGTTACGAAACACCGAACATCGACCGTATTGCTAACGAAGGCGCACTCTTTACTGACCACTACGGTCAACAGTCATGTACTGCTGGCCGTGCTGCATTCCTAACGGGTCAAGAACCTTTCCGTACAGGTCTATTGACTATTGGTATGCCAGGCTCTGACCACGGTATTCCAGATTGGGCGCCTACGATTGCTGACCTTCTGAAAGAGCAAGGCTACATGACGGCTCAGTTCGGTAAGAACCACATGGGTGACCAAGATAAACACCTTCCAACGAACCACGGTTTTGACCAGTTCTTCGGTAACCTATACCACCTAAACGCGGAAGAAGAGCCAGAAACATACTACTACCCGAAAGACCCAGAGTTTCGTAAGAACTTTGGCCCTCGCGGTGTCATCAAGTCTACTGCTGACGGTAAGATCGAAGATACAGGCCCTATGACGCGTAAGCGTATGGAGCACGCGGATGAAGAGTTCCTAGAAGAATCTCTAGCCTTCATGGAAAAAGCGGTGAAAGCGGACAAGCCGTTCTTCATTTGGCACAACACCACTCGCATGCACGTTTGGACTCGTCTACAAGAGAAATACCAGGGCGCTTCAGGCATCAGTATCTATGCTGACGGTATGTTAGAGCACGATGACCACGTGGGCATTCTTCTAGACAAACTTGATGAGCTAGACATTGCTGACAACACCATTGTTATCTACTCAACGGATAATGGCGCAGAAACCGTATCTTGGCCTGATGGCGGCGCAACCTACTTCCACGGTGAAAAAGGGACAACCTTTGAAGGTGGTATGCGTGTACCGCAACTTGTTCGCTGGCCTGGCACAATCGAACCAGGAACTAAGATCAACGACATCATGGGTCACCAAGACTGGATTCCAACCCTTCTCGCCGCTGCGGGCGATGATAAAGTGGTTGAGAAACTCGCGTCTGATAAAGGTGCTCGTTACAACAATAAAGATTGGCGTGTTCACCTAGATGGCTACAACTTCCTACCTTACTTTGAAGGCAAAGAAGACAAAGGCCCGCGTGAGAGCATGCTTTACTTCTCTGCGAATGCCGAGCTAAACGCAGTGCGTTGGAATGACTTCAAGATTTCATTCGCGGTCATGGAAGGCAACATTGTTGATGCCGTTCGTTTCCAACCAAACTGGCCACAAGTTGTTCACCTACGTGCTGACCCATTCGAGAAAGCACCACACGAATCTGGCATGTACCTACGTTGGATGGCAGACAACATGTGGCTATTTGTTCCAGTCGCTGGGCAAATTCAAGACTTCATGGCAACGCTGCCAGGCTACCCAATGCAAAACAGCCAAGTGTTGAACCCTGGTAACTTCAACCAAAACACTTTAATGCTGCAAAGCAAGCTTCAATTGCTTGAGCAAGTGAACCAAAAAGTGATGCAGTAACTCACTAAGCAATAGTTATTGAGTGATTGAGTGATTGAGTGATTGAGTCATCCACTCATTGAAAGCCTGAGCCTATATAAGTCTCAGGCTTTTTTTGTCGTTCATCGACCCACACCCCTACTCTGTCTTACCGTCATTGATTAGATTTAACTGGTGTAAAAAGCATCGCACTATTTGGTAAATCCTGTATATTAGAGTTATTACTCTAATTTCTGGTATTCAGAATGATACGACATTCTATTTCATCGTTGAGCATGCTCATCATAAGCCTGACCTCAACTTCAGCAATGGCTGCTCCCATCACCTTTGATCAGGCGTGGCAGCTCTTACAAGAAAACAACCATTCGCTTGCCGCACAAAAAGCCAACGTAGAAAGCTACCAGCACTTAGAGCAAGCCAAAGGGAATCTCAACCTTCCTTCTGTCACACTGGGCGCGAACTACACACGACTCGATAACGACGTCACCGTAACGGGTTCACAACTGGCCGAAGCAACCAGTTTCCCTCATATTGGCGGCGCGTCAGCGGCTATGATGTCGAGCCTGTTGCCCATTCTCGGTGGCATTGAAACAACCGTGGCAGAGAAAGACATTTTCACGTCCTCTATTCGAGCGGTTTGGCCTATTTTTACTGGTGGCCGTATCACGGCAGCGCAAGATGCAGCAAAAGGTCAAACTGCAGAAGCGAAGAGTCAGTTTGAGATGGAAACCCAAGCGCGCTATGAAGACTTGAGCAAGTATTATTTCTCAGTGGTGCTAGCGCGAGAAGTTCTGACAACTCGAAAAGCCGTGGAGAGTGGACTCGCTCAGCACCTCGACTTCGCCGTCAAACTAGAACAACAAGGCCAAATAGCGCGAGTTGAGCGTCTTCAAGCAGAGGCATCGTTTGATAAAGCGAAAGTCGATACACGAAAAGCACAAAGCAACTTAGACATCGCCCAATCAGCACTGAGTAAGATTCTGGCGCAATCCAGTGTCGTTGATCCATCAGATGCCCTGTTTATCAATCAATCTCTGCCTCCGATGCAGGTCTTCATCGACCAAACGCTCAACACTTACCCTGGTTTAGATCTGTTGAATGCCAAAGAGCTGCAGGCCAGCAGTTTTATTAAAGCGGAGAAAGGAAAGTACTACCCTGAGGTTTACCTCTATGGTGATTACAGTTTGCATGAAGACGACACGTTGGCGAGCCAAATGAAACCCGATTGGATGGTGGGCGTCGGCGTGAGCATTCCCATCATCGAAACATCAGGCCGCAGCGATACAGTGAAAGCTGCTAACAGCATGGTGCAACAAGTTCGTCACTTAAAGTCGCAAGCACGTGAAGACCTCTCGGTTCTGGTGCAGAAAACCTACCTTGAAGCGCAGCAATCCATCGATGAAGTGCTTGGGCTTGAATCAAGCATTGCGCTCGCGGGTGAAAACCTAAGTTTACGAGAGAAAGCCTTTAAGCAAGGTCTATCTACCTCACTTGAGGTGGTCGATGCCCAACTTTATTTGGCCAGTATTCAGACCCAGCAATCCGCTGCTCGTTTCCAATACCTTGTCTCTCTCACCAAGCTTTTGGCGCTGACAAGCGAAATGAATACTTACCCGCAGTATCAGTCCAACAGCCATATAACCGTTAGTCTGCTTTCAGACACCAATAACAACCAACCCTTAAACACGTCTCGCTCTTCAAACAAGGAATCACTATGAAATCTCTAAAACCAATACTGGCGTCACTTCTTGTTGCGGGGTTTGTTACTTGGGTTGGCGTTGGGTTCTATCAGGCTTACCAACCTAAACCGATTCGATTGCAAGGCATGATAGAAGCTCAGCAATACAGCATTTCCTCGAAGGTAGCAGGACGTGTTGATCAAGTGATGGTTCGCAAAGGCGATACGGTGGAGCAAGGGCAGTTGATCTTTACGCTGCACAGCCCAGAAATCGACGCGAAACTTGCTCAAGCGATCGCCGGAGAAAAAGCAGCGGGGGCTCTGGCTTCAGAAGCGAACAAAGGCGCTCGTACCCAACAAATCCAAGCGGCCAAAGATCAATGGCAAAAAGCGAAAGCCGCGGCTGATTTGCTTGAAAAGACCTATCAACGAGTGAACAGCTTATTCAATGACGGCGTGGTTGCCGAGCAAAAGCGCGACGAAGTGAAAACACAGTGGCAAGCGGCCAAATACTCTCAAAGTGCTGCATTTCAAATGTATCAGATGACCAAAGAAGGCGCGCGTGATGAGACCAAATTAGCAGCGGCCGAAAAAGCGGTGATGGCAGCTGGCGCTGTCGCAGAAGTGGAAGCATTCGCTGCTGACACACAAATCGAGAGTTGGTTTGATGGCGAGGTTTCGCAAGTATTACTTCAAAGTGGCGAACTTGCGCCGCAAGGCTTCCCTGTGGTTACCGTGATAGACACCAAAGATGCATGGGCCGTTCTCAACGTGCGCGAAGATTACCTAAAACACTTCGCGAAAGGCTCGCAATTTGACGCCTATTTACCCGCACTAGACAAAACCGTCACTTTTGCTGTTACGCATACTGCCGTGATGGGCGATTTCGCAACGTGGCGCTCAACAGACGCCTCTCAAGGTTTCGATCTCCGCACCTTTGAAGTCGAAGCACACCCTGTCGAGACCGATCTGCCATTTCGCATGGGGATGAGTCTTGTGGTTGAGTTACCTAGCGAAAACTCAGTGAATTAGCATGAAGCACTTACAACAGCAGTACCAGATTATTAAGAACGACAGATGGCTCGTTGCCTGCATAACTTGGATACCCATCGCTTTGGCGTTGTGTATCTGGGGGATATTCTCCTCTGGTATTGCTCGTGACCTGCCTATTGGTGTCGTCGATCTATCACGTTCGTCACTGTCATACCAATTGACTCACCAGCTCGACGCCTCTCCAACGTTAAGCGTGGAAACCGTCTACAGCGATGTGATGCAAGCGAAACAAGCGCTCATCGAAAGTGATATCTACGCCTATATGGTGATACCAAAGAATTTCGATAAAACGATCTACAAACAAGCCAAGCCTAAGGTGTCGACCTTCTATAACACGCAGGCGATCTTGGTCGGGCGTTTGATAAGCTCAGCCGTCACACAATCAATGGGCTATTTCAATGCGTCAATCGAAACCGGCAAACAGCTAACCAGTGGCGATACAACCATTCGATCCGCCATGGCAAAGGCGGTGCCGATCCAAACTCAAATTACGGCGCTTTTTAACAAAAACACCCATTACGGGCAGTTTCTAGTGACCGCGATTGTCCCAGCATTATGGCAGGTCGTTATGGTGGCCAGTACCATACTGATATTAGCAACAAACTTGCGCCATCATCGCACTCTAGACCGATGGCTTGCACACTCACCAACAATGCAACTGATCCATACGCTAAAAGGGGCAGCCATCATTTTTTCCATTCAAGGCGCGCTCTTTCTTGCGTGGTTTTACGTTTGGCTCGATTGGCCGTTTCATGGTTCTATTTTCGCTATTATTATCGCGCAGTGGGCAACCGTTTTGTCATGCATCATCATGGGATGCTTGTTCTTTTTCTTAACGTTAGATGCGACTCGCGCGATGAGTTTTGCTGGTGCTTTTACGGCGCCAAGCTTTGCTTTTATGGGCATCACATTCCCAGTAACAGACATGAACATCATCGCGCAGGGATGGCGTTCCTTGCTGCCCATCAGCCACTACATTGAGGTGCAGGTTTCTCAGGCCAACTATGCACTGACCACACTGGAATCGGTCAAACATTTACTTCCAATGCTCGGTTACTTCGTCGTCGCTGTCGGGTGTATTGCGCTGATAAAAGTGCGTCTCAAGCAGTCAACTTTGGTTAGCACTCCCGCAATGGGGAACGCAGAGAGTCAGTCTAAAGAGATAAAGGATGCCTCTTTATCTTCAGCCTCTAAGGAGCGCGCACTATGAGTTTTTTAACGTTGCTGAAACAGGAAATAGTCGCCTTTCTTACCAATAAAGCCGTCGTTTTGACGGTGTTTGGAGGCGTCATATTCTATTCGTTCCTTTACCCATTGCCCTATGCACAGCAATCGCCATTAGAGCAAAAAATATCGGTGGTTAACCTCGACAAAAGCGCCATCAGTTTGAAGCTTGAAAGAATGGTCGACGCTACCCCTCAAGTGACCATTACCCGGCGAGACCACAGTATTGAAGATGCACGACTGGCGTTTATTGACGGTAAAGTCAGCGGTATCTTGGTTATTCCAGAAAACTTCTACAAAGATCTCATGCTCGGTGTAAGCCCTACCCTCGCCTATGCCGGTGATGCGTCTTATTTCCTAGTGTACGGCACTCTTGTAGAAGGCTTAGCGCAAACTGGGGCAACGCTCGGGGCAGAAGTTAAAATATCCAAAATGCTTGCAGAGGGCGCGCCTCTTATCTCCGCAAGCCATCAATACACCAGCGTAGAATCAAACCTAAAACCAACGTTTAACCCACGTATGGGCTACGTTGACTACGTTGTCCCCGCGGTGTTTGTGCTTATCTTGCAACAAACCTTGGTAATGGCAGCAGGGTTACTCGTTGCCGCGCAAAAAGACGTCGCTCAGTCATGGAGTTATCGAACACAGATCACCGTGCTCTCAATAAGAACGCTGATGTTGGTTGCGGTTTATCTGGTGATGAGCGCGTTCTATTTTGGCAGCAGTTTCAGCATGCACGGAATAAACACGCTCGCCAATCCAGGTGAACTCATCGCTTTATTAGTGCCTTTTTTGCTCGCGTCATGCTTCATTGGCTACGCGCTCGGCAACTGGGTGCCAAGAAGCGAATACGTTACGGTTGTCGTACTCATCAGTTCAATGCCACTTATCTTTCTTGCTGGGTTTATTTGGCCACCAGAAATGATCCCACCCGCCTTAAACTGGTTGGCTCAGATATTCCCGAGTAGCTCAGCCATTCCTGGATTTCTATCGTTGAATCAGATGGGGGCAAGTTGGCCGCAAGTCTCAAGTCAGTTCTCACAATTATGGCTGCTTGTTGGAGTATGGGCCGTGGTTACACTCTATCTCACGATTAAGCCCAGTCATCACTCTCGCCAATCGAGACGCTAAATACACCACTTAAAGGGATGAACGAGTACAGGGTAGAAGTGAATCGCACAATAGATCTGATAAGCCGATTACCTAGTCGGCTTTCTCGCGGATTCGCTGCACCCTACAGACAATAGAAGGTGAAAATTAAACGAAAAAAATAAAGAGCGATACCGTGAAACAAACGGTTATCGCTCTTTTCAGACAATGTTTATCGCTTATAAGTGTCCCCACTCTAATCGGGGTGGCGCCTTGAGTATTGAGCCTTAAGTCTTGAGCCTTGGGCATTAAGTCAGCAGCGTTAGTCTTCTCGGTTGTCTTTGTTTAAACCCTTGGACGACACTTCCATTGTCCAATGCTCTGAAGGGTCATATCCTTCATCACAAAGGTCGATGGTGAAGCCCATTTCTGCGACTTCTCTAAGCGTTAGGTTGTCAGCCATTCGCGCCACTTCTCCGACTCTATTATGCAGTTCCATTGTGCCTCCATAGACAAACTGTTTGTCACCGTATCTCTCACAATAAGTATAGTGAACATCAGGCCTTTATTAAGGTTCAGCCAACAGAAAAATCACTGTACAGAGGCCCCTATTCGCGCGATATTCACGTAGCCATTGTATAAATTATTGATTATCGGACGCTTATCTTCACTCTCACGTCCATCCGCTGAATAAGGCCCGACGCTTTGAAAAAACTTCTTATTTTAATGTTCTCTCTTTTCTTGGCTGGGTGTGCAAAAAATAACGTTTATCCTGAGCTAAACACCCTTTCAAACTTGGAAATTCCCGTTCAGGTGCAACAGGAGATTGCGCCCAATGGCAGCAAAACCCTTGGCATTGCATTTGGCGGTGGAGGCGTTCGAGGCTTTGTCCATCTTGGCGTCATCAAGGCATTGGAAGAAAATGGGATTAAGGCGGATTTGGTGACGGGCTCTTCGGCAGGCTCAATCGCGGCGGCGCTTTACGCATCGGGCTTATCTTATTCAGAAATTGAAACCATCGTCCAAGATGTCAGTGAATATCAACTGGCCGACATTGTCATTTCAAGTAAAGGCCTCGTCAATGGGCAAAAGCTGGCAAAGTGGATCAATGAATCCGTCACCCAAGACAATCTCAACCAGATGCCCATACCCATCGGGATTACTGCTACCGACATTACTCACAAAGAATCCGTGCTCATTCTTGACGGCAACCCAGGCGAAGCTGTGCAAACATCTTCAACGGTGCCAAGCGCCTTTGTACCCGTGGAGAACCGAGGTAGTTTACTCGTAGACGGCGCCTTACTCACCGTCGTTCCCATTGATTATGCTCGAGCGATGGGTGCTGATATTGTCATCGGGGTTGATATTCACTGTAGCGCCGAGCCTGACGTCAAAACCAGCCGCCAATGCATCGCAATCAATACACTACGCATGTTGACCTGCAAACTGTCAGAGCCAGAAATGCAGCGTGCTGATGTTTTGATACGCCCAGATTTCGAGCCAGACAGTGAAATTCGTTTTGGCGACAAGCGCATAGCCATCGAGGCGGGTTATCAAGCCACCTTGGAAAGCATGCCTGAGATACTTAAACTGCTCAGCGATGCCAAAGAATACGAGTGATCATTTGGAAGGAATGTGAACAGATAATTGAATGAGAACACCGTCTATCCTGCAAAATCAGAATCTTAATACAACCACCAGCCGATCGCTCTAACTGCACATATTCCCATCAAACTAACGCAACCACCAAATTGTTATGTTATAACATACAAACCCAATAAACCGACCATTGATGTACCTGTACCAACACGAAAATTAATACCTATGTACGATTGGAGAAGACGAAATGAATGCTGCATTAGCTGAACCGCTTACCTTGGCCGTTGACGACAGACTAAAAAATACACAAAGTTTTAGCACAGGCGCACAACCGACCGTGCTGTCAGATATATATAAAGACGATATCAATATCGCGATCTGGCAACGTAGTTTTGGAAAAGACCTAACAGACGCAGTCAGCCAATTTTTAATCAACAATCGAAGTTTTGAAAAAGCTCTAAGTCTTTCGCCAGACAATGCTTTCACAAAAATTGAAAGCGCGACCGATGGAAGTGCGCCCAAAGCCCTCATCGACAATATCGCAGAGCTTGTTGATATGTTCTGTTACCTGTTCGAGCTTAAAGAAGCAGGCGTACGTTTGGCGACATTGAATAATGCCATGTGCCCACGCTTTCACGTTGACCATGTGCCTTGCCGTTTGGTCACAACTTATCACGGCTCTGCGACTCAGTGGATTGAAAATCATAAGGTTAATCGTTCAAAACTCGGGCATGGAAGCTTAGGGCAACCAGACGCCATATCGGGTTTATACCCGCAAGAATCTGACATTCAACAACTGACTTGTGGGGACGTTGCTCTCCTCAAAGGTGAACGTTGGAGTGGTAATGAAAATTTAGGACTCGTTCACCGCTCTCCAAGCGATTTGTCTGGTGAAACACGCTTGCTGCTCACACTCGATTTTGGTTAATCGATGTAAGCAGAAACGTCAGTTATGGCTCAACTTGATAAGTTGTACTTCATGTCTACCGATATTGCAGCGAACCAGAAAAATGAAACAACAAAGATAGAGAAGAGAGACCGTAAAGACAAAGCCCCCGCTAGTGATAGCGAGGGCTTTTTGTATCAAGCAACTGCTTGTGATGGTAAGGCGCAGCGTTAGAGCATCTCCTTAAACATCATCGAAGAGTTCTTAGAAATAGTAGTTAGCTTGTAGCCAAGTCACTGTATCGGCTTTTGTATTACCTGCTAGGCCGTTGTTTGCCGTTGCCTTCATTTCAGCCGTGTGATCAACTTTGAAGCCAACAGAAACAGCTGGAGCGACCATGAAACCGCCACCCACTTCGATTTGGTTTACGAACTGCTTACCTTCAACGTGGTAAGTCGATTTCGGGTTAGCGTATAGCCAGTGACCAGAATCGAAACCGTACATAGCGTAAACACCCGCTTGTGCAAGTGCGCTGTCTTTAGCCATGCCTTTCGCGTTTTTACCATCTTTAGACGTTGTATAACCTGCAGAAAGCATTGGGAATACGCTGATGTTGTCGTTTACTTGGAACTTATAGATCGCGCCACCAAGAACAGTTGTGCTGTCTGCTCCACCCAGTACGTCTACAGAGTAACCAAGACCGTCAGTCACATGGAAGTAGCGACCACGGTAGTTGAATGCGTCTTTAGATTCAGGGCGCTTGCCCTCAGCATTTTTAGTATTGTCAAAACCTAGATCGAGTTGGAAGATGTTCGAGCCAGCGCCGTACATCATGTTCAGTTGACCTTTATCTTGCGCACCACTGATACCAACAGTCGAGAAACTTGCCGTTGGATCACCATAGTTAATCTCTTCCTGAGCGGGTGCTTCGTTGGCTAGTGCTCCTGCACTTACGCCTGCTAGTAGTAGAGCTATTAGTGATTTTTTCATGAGTAGTATTTCCGGTTTGTCTTAAGTTGGGACTATTATGCTCGAACAAAACAGATAGAATAAACCAGTTACTATCTATTTTTTCGATAGTTCAAATATTAAAACCACTCATGACTAATTACATGAATTAGCAGACAAAGCCATGAAGCTCTCGCTTATTGAATTCATAGAACACGATAATCAATGGCTCGTTTAGATTACCTCTCCATTATTTGTTAATAGCATCACTCACCAAGGGGAAGCTGAAAGCTATTTTTTAGCTCTTTCACTGAGATGTTTGATTGAAGCGCACTCACCCCTTTCACACGTCGTATTGAACTGATGCGCTCGAAGTACTCTTCCAAGTCTCTCGCAAGTACCTGAACCATGTAGTCTGCGCCACCTGCAATGCAGTGACACATTGGAATCCAATCGGTTATAGCAACAAATTCCTCAAAGGGCTCGGTGTTTTCAACCTCATGATTGCCCAAGGTCACCAAAGTAAAACCAGCCACATGGAAACCCAATTTTTTGCGGTTCAATTTAGCGGCGTATCCATCGATATAACCGGTGTCCTCCATGCGCTTCCAACGACGCCAGCACGGGGTTTCACTCAAGTTTACCTTCTCAGCCAGCTTGCTATTACTCATTCGTCCATCTTGCTGTATATGGCCCAGAATAGAGATATCAGTATCGTCCAACACTTCGTTAGTGGATTCTTTCTTTTTCATGATGATAATAGAAAAATTCTGCTCAAATTTGACTTTATACTAGCCTATATAGCAATTTTATTCCTAGCCGAATCTGTAAACTCTCCACATTATTCATTTACTAATTTGGAGTGAGAGGAATGAGCTCTCAGTTAATGCTGGCGTTCTTGCTGTTTTCAACCTCGATAGCCATTACCCCCGGGGCAGGCAATATTGCATTACTTGGGCTTTCAAGCCGTTATGGCTTTACCGCCACGTTACCTTTTATTTCTGGGAACGCGTTTGGGATTATCATTGTACTGGCAGGTTCGAGTGTCGGTTTGGTCAGCTTGTTTACCCTTTACCCAGAGCTTTACACTATTTTGAAATACGCGGGTGCGGCCTACTTATTGTTCATGGCGTGGTCGATCGCCAATCTTCAAATAGAAGAATCCTCTACTGATAGCCGATCGGGTTTTCTGTCGGGTGTATTGGTGCAAGTCTTGAACCCGAAAGGCTGGATTGCGTCGTTGACCGTTTTTTCACAGTTCATCACCCCGAATGCTGACTACCTTATTCAAGTCGTCACCATCATTGGTGGCATGCTAATTACGGGTGTACCTTGCATGTTAGTGTGGGCGTATTGCGGCACCATGCTCAAAAAATTACTGCAATCACCAAAGCAGATGATGATTGTGAACCGTTGTTTGGGTGGCAGTCTCGCGCTTGTGGTGGCGTTCATGCTTTATCAACCTGCTTAGTTAGACAGCGCTTCAACAACTCAGCGTCAAATAAATAGAGCCATCAACTGATGGCTCTTATTTTCTGTAATAAACTCTCTTCACTTCGTCACACCTCTTTTCAGCCTACATTTCTACCGCAACCACTTCTCGCTTCATCACTTCGCATTCCTCAGTCATACCTACTCTTTGGTTACTGCTACCCTTGCACTAAATTTGTTCGTCCCGTTTATTCTTTCATTACGTTCATAAAGTTACGTTGTACGAGCGCCGTCAATCCACAATGCATGATGCATAGCATTCGTACATAACAAAAATTTATCATAAATATAATTTATGATAATTTCATTTAACTGACGCCTATCCATATACTCTCTCCATCGAAACGAAAAACAGACACATTAAACAAATTTGGAGCAAGTTATGAAAATGAATCACGTAGGCATCATGGTTGGCGATATGGACAAAGCAGTCGAGTTTTACACGAAAGCTCTAGGTCTAAGAATCGTAATGAACAACACAAAAGTTATCGAAGAGCGCGAATCTGCCATCGGCCGTATGTGTATCGCTGTATTCGGTGAAGGCTTTAAAGGCTTCAACATTGCGCACCTAGTTACCACTGATGGCATCGGTGTTGAGCTATTTGAAATGAAAGATCGCCAAGAGCGTCACGACGTCGACTTCAATCGCCTAGGTATCTTCCACTTCTGTCTACAACTTCCAAAAGAGCAGTTTGCTTCAGCTATCAAGCGCGTTGAAGAGTATGGCGGTAAAGTCCGCATGGATATTCACCGTTACCACCCAGAAGATGACCTAAAACAAGCACAAATGGTTTACTTAGAAGACCCGTTTGGCAACCTATTCGAGTTCTACTCGCACTCATACGAAGATACGTACGCGACTGATTACGAGTAAGAACAAGCGATAGAGCATCCCCCCCTAAAGAGGATTGGTAGAAATACTGATCCTCTTTTTGTATCTGGGTATTTGCGAAATGGACAACCCTATTGATGGAGAAGTTTCGTCGTTTTACATCTTCGCTTGTACAGAAGAGCCACGCCGACAAGGGTAGAAATAAAGGAAATGTACCTAGAGTCTCAGCGAATAGGCTAAACCTGCCCGCCTTTTATTACATTGGTATTCACTAACATTCCCCCTCTTTCAGGCCACAGCGATCTATCGATCGTTAAATGACGCTGGCAATCATAACCCCAATAAATCAATCGGAAATCATTCACCACAAAAATGGTAATAAAGTTTCAAGCAACCCATAGAAGAAATCGACAATCAACCGAAGAAAATAAAATTCGACCACTTTGTCGATCTACATCACGCTAATTCTCTTAATAAATAAAACAAAAGCACAAATCGTGATATGAATCACATTATATTTATTTTTCAAAAATTCTAAAATAAAACACTAGTCACAATAATAAATATTGACTTATTGAAAACGTTCGTTTTGTTATAAAGTTACAAGTAATTAACATGATGTGAGTCACTGAAGAAACCAATAAAAGCACTGAGTATGTGCAAGAGATCACAAAAAACCCGTTGTCAGTTCTATTATTAATTTGTGTGGTAAATTGATTGAGTACTAAGCAACCAACGGTTTTAGCGAACCGTTACCACACTTTAATCATTAGAACATCGAACGGGGAATTCTTATGATATCACCAGATGCTAAGATCAAGATACAAAATTTTGGTCGCTTCCTATCTAACATGGTAATGCCAAACATTGGCGCCTTCATCGCTTGGGGCTTTATTACCGCACTATTCATTCCAACAGGCTGGCTTCCAAACGAAACGTTAGCCGCTATGGTTGGACCGATGATCACCTACCTGCTGCCCTTACTGATCGGTTACACCGGTGGTAAGTTAGTCGGTGGAGAGCGAGGCGCTGTCGTTGGTGCCATCACCACAATGGGTGTGATTGTCGGAACTGACATCCCAATGTTCATGGGTGCAATGATGGTCGGCCCAATGGGTGGCTTGGCGATCAAAACATTTGACCAAAAAGTAGATGGCAAAGTAAAAAGTGGTTTCGAGATGTTGGTTAACAACTTCTCTGCCGGCATTATCGGTATGCTTTGCGCCATTGTCGCTTTCTTTTTCATCGGGCCATTTGTCAAAGTACTTTCAGCGGTATTGGCTGGTGGAGTCCACTTCTTAGTAGAAGCTCATTTACTGCCACTTACCTCTATTTTTGTTGAGCCGGCTAAAATCCTATTCCTAAATAACGCGATCAACCACGGTATTTTCTCTCCTTTAGGTATCCAACAAGCTTCAGACGCGGGTCAGTCCATTTTCTTCCTGATTGAAGCAAATCCAGGTCCTGGTTTAGGGATTCTTCTTGCTTACATGGCATTTGGCAAAGGAACAGCAAAACAAACCGCTGGTGGTGCGACTATCATCCACTTCTTCGGTGGTATCCATGAGATTTATTTCCCATACATCTTAATGAACCCTCGCCTAATTTTGGCTGCGATTGCTGGCGGTATGACAGGCGTTTTCGTTCTTACTATGTTTGATGCTGGCCTTGTTTCTCCTGCGTCTCCAGGTTCTATCTTCGCCGTATTGCTTATGACTCAAAAAGCATCAATTGTCGGCGTTCTTGCCTCTATCTTCTCTGCAGCGGGTGTCTCTTTCGCAGTGGCGTCTTTACTGCTGAAAACACAAACTTCAACCGATGAAGATGGTGATGAGTCAGCGCTGAGTAAAGCAACCTCACAAATGAACGATATGAAGTCAGCGTCGAAAGGGGCTCCTGTCGTTAACCAGAATAAAGGCGATATCGACTTAGCGAATGTGACAAGCATCATTGTCGCTTGTGATGCAGGCATGGGCTCTAGCGCAATGGGCGCCAGCTTACTGCGTAAAAAAGTTCAAGAAGCCGGTTTAGACATCAGTGTCACTAACTGTGCCATTAACAGCTTACCTCAAGGTGTAGACATCGTGATTACTCATAAAGACCTAACAGACAGAGCTCGTCTACATGCCGAGAACGCACACCATATTTCTCTGACTAACTTCTTAGACAGTGAAAAATACAACCAACTCGTCACTCAACTGTTGGCGGCGCAAAAAGGCTCCGCTGCAAACGATGATAACGCCATAAAGGTTTCAATACTGGCGGCAAATGATGATAACTACGAGCAAACAGCGCCACCGGTTTTTCAGATTCAAAGTAAAAATATCCATCTAGGTCTGACTGCCAACAACAAAGAAGACGCAATACGATTTGCGGGCAACAAACTTGTAGAGCTTGGCTATGCCGAACCTGAGTATGTTGACGCTATGTTTGAGCGAGAAAAACTAGTGCCAACTTACCTAGGCGAATCTATCGCTGTACCTCACGGAACGGTAGAAGCAAAAGACCGAGTGAAAAAAACAGGTATCGTGATCTGCCAATACCCATCAGGGATACAATTCACTGACGATAAAGATGACGTTGCAAAGTTAGTCATCGGAATCGCTGCAAAAAATGACGAACACATTCAAGTTATTACCTCGATAACCAATGCACTTGATAATCCAGATGCCATTGAAAAGCTCACTAGCACGAAAGATGCCGACGAAATACTCAACATCTTAGCGGGCCACCAAGCTGCTTAAAGTTTTGCTCCTGAGCAAAAGAGGTCAACTGCGCCCCCTTTACGGTTGACCTCACCCAGAAGCGCAATAGTTATCCATTTATAATATTTTGTAGTAGGTAAGATTATGAAAAATGCCGTTCATTTTGGTGCAGGTAATATCGGGCGTGGCTTTATTGGCAAGCTGCTGGCAGACGCAGACGTTGCGGTAACATTTGCCGATGTCGATGCGCCACTTGTAGACCAATTAAGTCACAAACAAGAATACAAAGTGAAAGTCGTAGGCTCTCAATGCCAAACGGATGTTGTCACTCATGTCACAGCGGTGAACTCAGCCAGTGATGATGTGATCGAGCAAATTGTGAAAACAGATTTAGTCACCACCGCAGTGGGGCCAAATGTACTCGATATCATCGCGAAAACCATCGCAACAGGGATTGAAAAGCGATTTGCTGCTAACAACCTAAAACCACTTAATATCATCGCTTGCGAGAACATGGTTCGTGGGACTACGCACCTAAAAGGCGAGGTGTACAAATATTTAGATGAATCTCTGCATAGCAAAGCCAACACATTGATTGGTTTTGTTGATTCGGCCGTTGACCGTATCGTTCCACCCTCATCCGCCGCCAATGACGACCCACTGGAAGTGACCGTTGAAAGCTTCAGTGAGTGGATTGTTGACGAGCAGCAATTCAAGGGTGACATTCCTGACATTGCAGGCATGGAAAAAACATCGAACCTCATGGCGTTTGTCGAAAGAAAGCTTTTTACCCTCAACACCGGGCACTGCATCACCGCCTACCTTGGTTGCCTAAGCGGGCACTCCACCATTCGTGAAGCCATTGAAGATCAAGCGATCAGGCAAGAGGTTACACAAGCCATGCGAGAAAGTGGCGAAGTCCTTATCCAGCGTTATGGCTTTGATAGAGACATGCACAATGCCTACATCAACAAAATCCTAGATCGCTTTAGCAACCCATATTTAGTCGACGAAGTTGATCGAGTTGGCCGCCAGCCCATTCGTAAATTAGGTGAGAACGATCGCTTGATTAAGCCACTACTCGGCACGATTGAGTATGGCACTGAAAATAAAACACTTTTAAAAGGTATCGCGGCGGCATTAAAATACACCAACGCAACCGATCCACAAGCTGTAGAGCTTCAACGCTCGATTGTTGAGCAAGGTATCAAGAAAACACTCGCTCAATATACAGGCCTAAATGAAGACAGCAAAGAAGTCGTGACCATCGAATCAATGTATCACCAACTGTAACTTGTAAAGGGGCTGTACGAGTCCCTTTTTCTTGGAGCTTAAATAGTAGTGTATGGCAATTAATACTAACGAAACTGAAATTATTGAACAGCTGAACAACGCACCATCAGTACGCGGATTTTTTATCGCGTCGGCGGATGTTTTTCAGGATGCGATTGACGCGCTCGTTCAACGAATATTTCGTAAAGACAATTTTGCTGTTCAATCAGTCGTTGGGCCTTTGCTCCAAGACTCTGGCCCACTTGGCGATCTCTCCGTCCGATTAAAGCTACTGTTTGGTTTAGGTGTTCTTCCTGACGAGGTCTATCACGACATTGAAAGCATTATTAAGATCAAGAACATGCTTAATAATGACGCCTCGGATTATGAGTTCACAGACCCTGCGATCCTGCTACCGATCAAAGAATTAAATCTCGTGAAAAAAATGGGCATGGTGCAGCTTGAAGTGAATGAGCCCGATGACGACATAGATATCGAGTTCTACAATTTGCAGCTTCAAAGACAGCAGCAAATCATCAAATCGGGCCTCTCTTTAGCCATTGTCGATATCTGTAACGAATTAGGGAAAGACAGCCCTTTCTAGTTATCCTTGCATTGATGGTTTATGTGGTTCACTTAAGATTGAATCACATCACCAGAAAGCGGATAGCACTTTTATGAGAACACCATCACAGCTTGTGCCCTATACCAAATGATGGGCGCTTCAAACCCACTGAATTTCTCCCCCTACCGAACGTGTTCCATCAAACAATTTTCATCATTTCAGCTTTTTTTCACTTAGCCACTCAACAATAATTCTCTATACCGTTCACAATACCATTAGCTACAGGCGCTGACTGTGGTGGATAAAAATCCGTTAATGACCTCTAAAACAAACAACACAGTAACGAAGAGAAAGCGCCTCACCATTGGCGTCATTATGCCGATGCTCAGCGGCTTTTATATGGGAGAGCTCAACGCCACCATTCGGCAAATGGCCACAAGGTATGATGTTAACCTGATTGTCGTTCGCTCGGGCCACCATCGAGATTTCTCACTTCCGGTCTCTAGTCATCACTTCGATGCGCTGATCGTCATCTTGCATGCCGCTTCCGATCATCTCATCCAAGATGCGCTCAACCAAAACATTCCGGTTATCTCACTTGGAGCCAGTTATTATCCGCTTCAAGTTGAGCATTTTTATAGCGTGCAAAGTGACGGTGTTGAGCAGCTTTATCAATGGTTAAGAAACAACGGCCATAAACATATCGGTTTCTGTGGCGATCTCTCAGTCAATGACATTCGCATTCGTTTCAAAGCCTATCAGCATGCCGTCGAAGATCATCAAGGAAGGTTCAATCCACAACACTTCTTTAGTGTCAGCAGTTGCTCCTTAGCGGGTGGCCGAGAAGCCGCTGTAGAATATGCCAAGCGCGCAACAGAATGCACCGCCATCATTTGTGCGACGGACCATAATGCCATTGGTATGATAGAGCAGCTCAAGCACTTTGATATCTATACACCGACTGATATCGCTATCGTCGGCATTGATAATGTGTTCTTCGGCCAACAAATGCAGCCAGCATTGACGACCTCAGATCAGCAGCTAGAGCCTCTAGCAAGGCAAGCGTTTCTCAGAGCACTAGAACGGGCACAAGGCCAACCTTTCTCTAGTGACATCTATCAACTTCCGCAAAAGTTGGTGATTCGGCAGTCTTGTGGCAATCAAAATGAAGCCTTATCTAAAAACGAAGATAAGGGCTCGATTCGCCATGCGCTTCTTAACGTTGAAGGCAGGTCGCCGTCTGAGATTTTCGAGAACTTCTACTCGCAAGCACAAAATGGGTTTAACTCCATTCTGGATGCACAAAGCCTGTATGGGAATAGCCTGACATGGGCCTGTTTAGCCCATTGTAACGCCGAGCAATATCACGTTGTGAAATGGGTTGAACAAGGAATGACCCAGCCCAAAACGTTGCCACAGCGAGATCAAACGAACGACAATGTTCGCGATTTTCCCTTTCTAGACGACACTCACCACTACTCTGCCACCGTCATGCCAATCAGTACGGGGCAATCTGATCAATGGAAGTTGGTCGCGGTGGTGGATTCTTTGAGTCACGATCAAAATGTCGGTACACAGTCTGTTTTTCATAATTACTTGGATATGCTCTCACTCTTTGTCGAGCGTGATTCTTTGCTAGACACAAGCGAGGATCGTCAAAAGAACTCCCTCCAGTTGTTGCAACAGCTCAAAATAGTGTCAAACACATCCAATGACGGTATCTGGGATTGGGATTTAAAAACAAATCGCCTCCGTTGGAATAGCCGGCTCATAAAAATGCTTGGTGATGAACGCCTTTCTGCCCGTCGCCACATCGATTGTGATGAACTGTTCAAGTATATTCATACTAGCGATATCGGCCCTTTAGAGGACAAGATTCGAGCCCACCTCATCAACAATGAACCATTTAGAAATGAATTTAGATTAATGAAAGTCGATGGCAGCTTCATTTGGGTTCAAGCGAATGGTTCAGCCGTGTTTAATGCTCAAAATAAACCCATTCGATTCATCGGCTCAATGACAGATATCACTAAAGAGCGAGAGAATGCAGCCAAAATCCACCATATGGCTTACTTTGATGCGCTCACCGGCGTCGCCAATCGCCGCAAAGTAATGGAAGACATTACCGAGCATACAGAAACCAAACCTAACCTGACTCGCGCCGTCATGCTCATGGATCTGAATCGATTTAAGATGGTCAATGACACGTTCGGTCACCACATTGGCGACGCCTTGTTATGCCATATCACAACTCAGCTAAAGCAAAGCTTATCGACGGATCATACGATTGCTCGATTTGGCGGAGACGAGTTCCTATTCTTCTGTAACGTTGAAAATCGAGAGAAAGCGCATGAACTGGCGAGATTCATATTAAAAGCCATTGAGGCACCAATGCATGCAGAAGATATTGAATTGAATGCTCAGGGCAGCATCGGTATCGCTATGTATCCCAATGATGGCGATAACTCTGATGTGCTCATCAAAAAAGCCGACATGGCCATGTACCAGGCGAAACAACTGGGAGGCCGCGAGGTATCGCATTACAACAGCGCAATGAAGAACACGAATTTAAGCTCAATCAAATTGGAACACCATTTAAATACCGCGATAGATACCAACGAGATTGAGGTGTATTACCAACCCCAATGGTGCCCAAAAAATAAAAAAGTCAACGCCGTTGAAGCATTGGCTCGCTGGTTCTCACCGGAATTAGGCTCAATATCGCCAATGACATTCATTGAAGTGGCTGAAAAATCGGGAATGATAGGAAGGCTCGGCAACCTAATCCTCAACCAGGTGTGCCGTGACGTCAAACAGTCACCTTGGCTAAAATCCCTACGTCGAATATCGGTCAATGTCAGCGCGAAACAGCTAATTCAGCCACACTTCGCCAATGATGTGATTGAAACCATTCTCAAGCATGAATTGGAGCTTTCACAGTTCTGTATCGAAATCACCGAGACAGCCGCCATTGGTGACTATGAGTTGTGTGTAAAAACGTTAGAAACCCTTCACAAGGCCGGCATCCCTATCTCTTTAGACGACTTTGGAACAGGGTATTCCTCACTCTCCCTCTTACAAAAACTTCCTCTTAGCGAAGTCAAAATTGATCGTTCATTCATAGCGGAAATCACGAAACAAAAGTCTCATTTCGATTTTGTCTCCGCGATGGTCTCGATGGGACGAAGCTTCGGCTATCAAGTGGTTGCCGAAGGGGTTGAGGAGCTCGAACATGTCAATAAACTCAAAGATCTTGACGTCGATCTTCTACAAGGCTATTTCTACAGCAAGCCTCAGTCGATAGCAGAGCTAGAAGCCCAATACATGCAACCAGAGAAATGGGACACCAGCCTGGCGTAAGTGAAAACCCAAAAAGCCACCGATTCAGACCAACGCACCCTAGAGCTCCATTTATTGGTTTTTATCAAATGGCGTATCGTAGCCTGCATAATCTTGAACATACTGTAGCAGGTATGTACCACTTTCATCTGCTGGGTTTTTACCATATATAAGCATGGATACTACCCCTTCAGCGCCTCTCAGGTGAGCTCCCGCAAGAAGTCCTGACATTGTGATAACTACATTATTGCTTCTTCCTCCCGGAGGGGGAGTTACTGGCGGGTTTAAGCCATCCCATGTTACTTCTGTGCCAAGAAAATCATCAATGGTTTTACCAAATTTCGCTAGACCAGTTTTTATTCCGTTGTGTTTATTGACAAAATGGTCCTTGATGATAAAGATGTGCTTGTCTGGGTTTTTAAAGTCTGCAACAGAACTAATACCATGTTTGCCAGTAAAGTTTTCATCGACGTATCGAACTGTATCGGTTACTACAGTTGGTTTTGCAACAACTTCAGGGTCAGTTTCTAAGTATTCAGTCACCCCATGCTCCCAATGTGTTACTGGTACATCAACATAATGTTTTGGATAAGTTTGTCCGTGAATGCTTTCCGTTTCAAAGTTATAGTAACCTAAAACTTGTAAGTCTGATTCTTGGAATTGAAATCCGATAAAGCCTAAGTAATTTGTAACAGCTGCTTGTATCTTTTTCCAATCGTGAGTTGGTTGTTTAGGATCATACAAATCAGCGATCCCGATACTAGTGAAGTATTCTTTGATCGTTAAATGTTCCTCTTGAATAGGTTTCCCTGTATTTGGATCACGAACTACTCTACCTGGAAAAGTGACTTTAGGATAAGAGTCAACAACTTCAGTGTTCCAATTTATATCGTAGTAAGCTTGTTTGGAACTGTCGATTGATGATTCGAAAGTCCATAAGACGTCTATGAAATCTTCATACGTCTTACGGCTTTCAGCCATTATATTGCTAGATGTTGTTACTGCGAATATTAGTGCAGCCGATTTTGCTATTTGAGTAAGTCTCATTTCATATCCTTATTTTTCTATAAAAAGTAATTCTAAAAAAATAGGTACCCCCGTGCATGCACGGGATACATACTGTTGCAACTCCATGCGGAGTTGACCAGAATCCTTTTCGCCCTAGTGTCTAACGTAATTAGCAATGACTTTTTCATTGTCAATCTTAAACCACCTCCTATGAAGGCTCATCCCTCGAGGCTAACCCCGTAAAGAGTTCATGCTAGATACTGCCCTCGATTGTTACCAGCAAATCTAACCTGACTCTAAATCGGAGTAAGCTTGGCACTGTAGAAGGAGCAAACTTTTCCTCACTTAATTGAGAGTATCGTTGATAGTTTTAGCCAACGTGTCTCACAGTTTTATCTCTCCGATCTTTCCAGTTGAAAAGTTCTTTATTGGCATATCTTCAAAATTTTGAATATTCTAATTATTATGCAATACATCAGCCGTGAAGGCTCTGCTGTGATTAATGGTGCTAAGTACTTACTTTTATCTAAATATCACGTTTTGGTGATCCTCATTTAAAGTCTAGTTTTCTGCCTAGATATCTAGCAGAGACGTCAACATACCCCTTCTGTACGGACTCAAATTGTTCGCTTAAAGCTAGTGCATGTTCTTTATCATCGGCCAATACAGAAATAAGGTATGTCGTTTGCTCACCGCTGCCGCTGTCATGAGCTTTGATGTATGAAGATGTAATAAGCCCAGACTGAGATAGAGCGACAACGCGTTGAAGGTCGACACTCAACACTCGATTTAGCTCAGTGCTATCAATATTTTCTTTCCAATAAAAAGACAGAGAGAAGTTTTTATACGCCGGTGTATTATCAAGCCATTTTGTACCTAAAGGTTTTATTTCTTTGATTCGTAGTGCATTCATTTTGTAAAGAGGCAGAGAAGATAGTTTTTCTCTTACTTCAGTTTCGTCATTCGCTTCAATAACAAAGTTTGCATAAGATAATCGATTACTAAACTTTGTCTCATCTTGAATATAAACATCTTTAACTTCTCCACGCTCAACCAATCCCATGAATAATAGTTTGTGATTTGGATTAACGGACAGTACTTCTTTCTTGTTTTCAATATTCCACTCTAATCTCACACCGAAGTCTTCAGAATATGAAAAGCTTGAAAAGATAGAAAGAAGGAAAAAGGCAGTTGGCATTGCTAATAAACGAAAAAACATATTTTTACTCTCTCAAATTTGTTGAGTTGTATCTAATTGACATTGAAAACTATTTGTCTGAAAAAGGCATTCAATGAAGACATCGTTGGCTATTGGCTGTCTTAAATTGAGAGCAAACAAATTTTGAATTTTCCGGGTCGAGTTTGGCGTTCCCGATCTTAGCGAAAACACCTCCGGCTTTGCCAATAATTAATTAATAATTAATTATTGGCAAAAGGTAGCCTAGCCCAAACATGCACCCATTTTCTTCTAGTTAACACATATTTAATGTTCGACTCCATTTAGCTAGCCAAGTCACTCTTACTAATAAACTTTAAATCTTGTCAATATTGGTATTCAATAGCGTATTGGTTAACCTAAATCTATGAGTCCCTTACTCAGCGACTCATTAATAGGAGTTTAATCGTTATGATGCCTATTATTTTGGTACTCTATTAAGGCGCTGAGGGATCCCTTCATAATTCCCCCAATCTTGCGTCATGTGTGAGCCTTTGATATTCAAACATTCCCCATTGGCATTAAGATTCGTCATTGAGATTCGCTAATTTTATTTAGTATCGAAATCCACCAATAGAATAATACCGTCAATAACTAGCCAATATGTAGTTATAAAACTCTCTGCCAAAATGTGCTCGGTCGTTTTCTAGCCTGACATTAGGAAATATAATGAAAAATGAAGGTAAGATTTATCAGGCTAAAACCCCGCAAAATCGTAAAGGGACATAAACGCGTTAAACCAAAAGCTTTAATCAGTCACTCTAGTAAGGGTTAAGTCTGACAGTGATAGATACAGAAAGCATATTGAGAATAACCAACAAAAGTCTGGTAAGTGTGTTACCTTGGTTGTTATCCCTACCGCTTAGTAGGGACTTCTTTTCTTTTCCGAACTCGCATCTCGGCACTCCTTAGTTGCCCTCCTAAGCCTCACAGCAGGCTTTAATTATGTCCATTTCAACCCAAAAGTTAAGAAACATATTCAAACTCACTAGAGTTAATCATGTAGAAACCAATAACGACGTACCTCACTTTACACCTTGGTTACCACTTGCCCAGAAAGTAAAACCTGTCACCCCTTCAGCGATCATATATTGCGAAGGTAACTTCGGTGCAATTGATGGTAAAACCGCTAACGGGCTAGTGAGGCATTCGTTAAGCTATCGTATTCTATCGGTTATAGACAGTGAATCTGAAGGCTTGGATGCTGGAGAAGTGCTTGATAACAAAGCGAATGGAATACCTATCGTTGCTAATGTTGAAGACGCTATCATTCACGCAGAAAACATTCCCGATTACTTCATTTTTGGTATTGCCCCATCCAGTGGTTTTTTATCTGACTTAGATAAAAGCATCATTTTAAATGCCATGTCACAAGGAATGAACATCGTAAATGGTTTACATGAATTTCTAACGGACGATCCTCTATTTCTAGAGGCTAGCTTAAAGAATAACGTTCGAATAATTGATACTCGAAAACCCAAAAGTAAAGGCGAACTGAAAACGTTTAGCGGGAAAATACACAGCGTTAAATGTCCGAGAATTGCTGTAATGGGGACAGATTGCGCGCTAGGAAAACGCACAACAGCAACAATATTGGCGAATGAACTGACTAAAAAAGGCCTTAACGTTGTTCTGATTGCCACCGGTCAAACGGGCATTATACAAGGCGCACAATACTGCGTTGCACTCGATGCTGTCCCTTCACAATTTTGTGCTGGTGAGTTGGAATCTGTCATTGTACAGGCCTATGAAAAAGAAAATCCGGACCTAATTATTATTGAAGGGCAAGGAGCCTTAAGTCACCCTGCGTTTTCAACCAGCGCTTTTATCTTACGTGGCAGTTGCCCAACGGGTGTGATATTGCAACATGCCCCTAAACGTTTATATCGTAGTGATTTTCCTGTTTACCCAATGCCTTCGGTTGCCTCTGAAATCAATCTTATCGAAACGTTTTCTGATACCAATGTTATTGGTCTCACACTCAATCATGAAGATATGTCTTTGGATGAAACATGCCGGGCGATAGATTGGTATAGCAACGAACTTGGTCTACCTGTTACTGATCCATTATCACAGCCTGTCGACCATCTACTGCGCATCGTAAATTCAGCCTTCCCTATGATAGCAAGTAAACTGGCCGAAAAAGGGTGAGCTACCCTAGGTTAGACATCGATTGTGAGAAAATTCACCATAACGCTCAGTTCCTGATGACTCAGCTCGCACTGAAAAACATCTCTATTACGCCTGTTACAAAAGCCTTCCTCGGCCACCCTGCCATCGCACAGGTTCTTATTGATGCTGGCGCAACAATGCTAGCCGACTCAAGAATCGAAAATCTTCAAACGATGGCCGAATCTGGCATTTCAATCCCTAAAATGTTGATACGTACACCCATGCTAAGCCAAGTGGCGAGTGTGATAAAACATTGTGACATGAGTTTAAACTCTGAGATTGAAGTGATTCAAAAGCTTTCACTCGCAGCGAAACAACAGAATTGCCATCACGAGATTATGGTGATGGTTGAGCTTGGCGATCTCAGAGAAGGTGTGATGCCGAATCACGTTATTGATTTTATCCGTGAGATTATTTCTTTACCTAATCTCACGATAAAGGGAATTGGTACGAATTTAGCCTGTCGATATGGTGTCGCTCCTGATAATCAAAATATGAGCATTCTGTCTGATCTTGCCGATAGAATTGAAGCGACATTTGGGATCAACTTAGAGATAATTTCAGGCGGCAATTCTGCTTCAGTTAACTGGGCGCTTCAAAGAACAGGCATAACTCGAGTCAATAACCTTCGTATAGGAGAAGCCATTTTTTTAGGCTGTGAGCCTTTAGAGCAAGAAAATATCAAAGGCTTACATACAGACGCGGTTTCTTTGACCGCTGAAGTGATTGAATCCAATATTAAACCGACTTTGCCTTGGGGTAATCGAGGATCCAATGCTTTTGGTGAAAAGGAAAGCCTTCAAGATAGAGGAATGGTTTCACAAGCTATTCTGGCATTAGGTCGCCAAGATGTTTGTGTCAGCGGACTTAAGGCGCCGAATGGGCTCAAGATCATGTCTTCAACCAGTGATCATCTTATACTTGAGTCCTCACAGAAACCCTTATTTCTAGGAGAAACCGTCACATTCAATCTAGATTACAGTGCTCTCTTATCTTCTATGTCTTCACGTTATATCCATAAATATTTTAAGGCACCTAACGGGATAAAAACGGAAGAAGGAGGGAATGATGCTACGAACAATAGGAGTTATCTTCGTCAGTGTCATGCTTAACGGCTGCCAGACAAGCCCAGTGGAATCTAATTGGCTTGCCGACTATAGAGCGACAGTTATCTCAAGCCAACTGCCCCAAGAGTTAGGCTCAGTCACACTCGTTGATGCTAAGTCAAAAGCCAATATTGTCACGCTTATTTTCGTAAAAAAGAAGACGTTGGATATGGACAGCTTAATAGAACAGGTCGCAGTGAGTTTTTGTGACAACACCGAAATCAGACTTTTATTAGAAAGTGGGATCTCTTATCGAATTATTACCTTAGGAAAAAATAAGATAGTAGAAAACCTTAACGTCATTTCTCTAACACAGTGCCCTCATTGAATGGATAACACTCGAATGGATAAAAGCCAATACGAGTTATTCAATGTACTCAATGACGTTATTTTATTGAAGTTTGACCGCCTTACCCCTTGGGAAAAAAACTTTATCACGGACCTACACCACAAAGCGTTAACTAGGCAGCTCATTTCAGCCAAACAAGAACAACTTGTGTTAAAAATTTCAATGAAAGCCTACAAATCTAAGAAAAAAACGCACATTAATTGTTAAGAATCAAATACTAGAAGACAAAGCACCCTATAGAACATATTTATCTTCTAGCAGAGCCCCCCATCACTTCAACCATTGTTTCCCGTAACCACAAGTTGGCTTGGTCGTCTTTATTTTTGACATGCCAATAGAGTTTCATTATATAACCCTCAAGTTCGACAGGCGACTCAAAGACCTCGATTGCAAACTTGTCCGCCATCATTTCAATGAATTTTCGAGGCGCAGTTAAGATGCCATCGCTCGACTCTACAATGTAGAGTGCGCTAGCAAAATTTGCGACTTTATACTGCACATTCCTCGATAAACCGATACTGTCCAGCGCATCGTCAACCATGCCGCGGCTGTCGTTTCCAGTGCCTGCAAGCACATGAGAATACTGACAAAAAGACTTAGCTTCTATCTTCGTTTTAAGCAGAGGGTGATCGGTTCTAACCACGGACACAAAGTCGTCTCGATAAAGCGTTCTTACCATCAAGCTCGGGTGACCCGATTCAATCACACTAATAGCAAAATCAACCTCACCACTCTCGACTTGACTTGCTAAGCTACGTTTATCTAACTTTTTGAATACAAGGCGAACATTAGGGGCAACCACGCTCATAAATTTAATTAAATGAGGCATCAAAGCATGCTCAACCAAGTCACTGGTCGCGATGTAAAATGTACGGTCAGAGCGCGCAGGATCAAATGTCTCTTGATACAATATATTCCGTTCAAAATCATTGAGCCAACGGCTTAATACAGGCTGCATCAACTCCGCTCTTGGGGTCAGTTCTAATTTGTTACCCTGCCGAATGACCAACGAATCATTAAAGCTATAGCGAAGCTTTTTCAATATATGACTGACGGCTGATTGAGTTAATCCCGCCCTCTCGCCAGCTTGAGTCAGGTTTTTTGTTTCGAAAATGATTTGCAACAGCCGAAGCTGTTTTAGCTCTATGTCTGAAATATTCGCCATTGATTCACACCGCTATTAATTTCTGTAATAGCCATATTAGCTCAATTAATTTCAATAATAACCCCATCGACCTTATCTTGTTTAGCGAATCACAAGGAATCATAAAAACCACAGAGGAACCGATGATGAAATTTAACAAAATTCTAGCCATGACTACCTTAGCTTTAAGCCCTGTAACCCTGGCAGACGATGTTTTGGTTGTAATGTCCGATGTCTCTCAGATGCAGTTAAAAGGGGGATCTACCTACAATACTGGCGTTTACCTCAACGAGCTAATGGAACCTGTAAAACTGTTATTAGATGCAGGCCACACATTGACCTTTGCAACGCCAACCGGACAGGCACCGACAATGGACCCTGTATCAGATACGCCTAGCCATTTTTTAGATGAAAGTGACGCGAATTATCAATCCCACAAAGCCTTATTTGACGAGTTAAAGCTCACTGATAAGCAAACTAGCCCAGTTGTCAGCTTCTCGCGTATTGAACAGATTGGCATAGAAAACTTCGACGCAGTCTTTGTTCCTGGTGGCCATGCTCCATTAGGAGATTTGGTGGCAAATGACCAGCTTGGTGATTTCCTACGCCACTTCAATGCTGAAGGAAAACCAACAGCGCTAGTCTGCCACGGCCCTATTGCTTTACTTTCAGCCCTACCTGACAACAGAGAGTTTGAAAGCAAGCTTAAAGCCGGAGACAAAGTACAACCAACCCAAGGGTGGATATACGATGGCTACCAAATGACAACCTTTAGTAATTCTGAAGAAACCGTCGCAACGCAATACTATCTGGGTGGTGATGAGCTGCATTTTTGGCCACAAGATGCCCTCACTTATGCTGGTGCTGACTACTCTCAAGGAGAAATCGATTGGCATCCTCATGTTGTCGTTGACCGCGAATTGATCACAGGTCAAAACAACAAGTCATCAACAGGTGTTGCAGAGGCTTTATTGAAGGCACTGAACTAGTCCTGTCTCAACTAAAACGTTTAGTAAGAAAAAGTGACGCTCGATAAGAGACATAACACGAGACAAGCAAAGGATCTAATTATGAACAAAACGGTAATGATTACAGGCGCCAACAGTGGTTTTGGCTACCTAATAGCTAAAACGCTTAACGGTAACGGCTACAAAGTGATTGGCTCAATGCGCGATGCAAAAGGCCGCAATGCCTCTATCGCTCACGAACTGAAAACTCAGGGAATATCAGTGGTTGATATTGATGTAACTAACGATGACAGCGTTTTTAAAGGCGTTCAAGAAGCTATCAATGAAGTTGGCACAGTCGATGTCCTGATTAACAATGCTGGTATTGGGACATTAGGTTGGCAAGAGAGCTTTGATATCGATGATTTTAAACGAGTTTTTGATATCAATGTGTTCGGTGTTCAACGCCTTACTCGTGCCCTTTACCTCACATGAAGGCAAAAGGTCAAGGAACAATCATTCAAGTTTCTAGCATCTTGGGCAAGTTCGTATTGCCGTTCCTTGGGCCATACAATGCAACCAAACACGCTGTTGAAGGATTGGCTGAAAACTACCGAGTCGAGCTGTCGCAATTCGGTATCCAATCCCTGATTGTCCAGCCAGGGGGCTTTGGAACGGATTTCGGTGCTAACTTGATGAGACCTAGTGATAAGCAAGTTGTAGAGAGTTACGCTGACCATGCTGAGGCACCAGAGCAAATGTGGGCAGGTACAGAGAAAGGTCACGATGCGGAGGATGCACCAAGCCCACAAATGGTGGCAGACAAGGTACTGGAACTACTGAATACCGACCCCAAAAGCCGCCCTTTTCGTACTGTTGTGGATCCATCAGGCCTAAACCCAGTCATTGGACGCATTAATGAAGAGACCGAACAAGCGATGGAAACCATCTATGCAAATTACGATATGAGCCAGCTGTTCAAGCTAAACCGCGGTTGATCATCTCTCTATAAGACGATGGGTTGAGTACACGGTTTGGACTCAACCCACTTTTCGATGTTCACTCAACCTTTTGAATAACGTCGTATGTCGCCACTGTGTAAATACGCTATTGGGGTAAAAATTCGTTATGTCTGCATATCATGATTCGTTACAGCGTAATAGAGAACTGTTCGGAACTCATTCAGATTCGGTGAGCGCTCTCGACATGTAATAGAACCTGTCCTCTTCTTTGTCGATGACAAAACCGTTTCGTTTATACAACATTTGGGCTGGGCTTATTTTAAACACGCGCAATCGAAGTTGCTTACAGCCCTCATTATTCGCTATCCGTTCAATTTGAGAGAGTGTCGCTGCGCCAATTCCCATGTTTTGGTGCGACTCACTGACCTGTAAGTCACGTAAGTAACAGCACTCGCTGTCAATTGACAAACGAAAAGCACCAATGACCGTTCCTTTGTATAGGATATCCCAGTTTTCTAGCCCTGAAATTTGCTCATGTATATTCGATACCGCCCAATCCACAGAGTAATGCTCATAGTATGAACGCATGTTATGAAAAGTAATCTCTGCTGACGCGAGTAAATCGACGGTTGGTTGAAATGAAATCACCCTTTACGACTCCTAACGCCGACTAAAACGCTTTGAGCATTGTTGACTGATACTCACTAATATCCAATTCAACGCCAAACTCATTAACGATTTCATCCAATTTAGATTGCGCATCATTAAGGCTATTCATGGTGATCGTATTATCATCAAGTTGCCACAATTGGCGAGAGCCTTCGTAGCTAAATTGCAGCGCTAACATGGCATTTTTATCGCCCTGCTTTGCTGCGGCTAACAGTTTTTTGTTCTTGCGATAGATGATATTCAATGCCTGTTTTAGGTCCCAGACATACGCGACTTCCATCATTTTAGGGTGCGTTTTTAACCGAACAAGTAACGCCCCTAGGCTGACAGCGCTAACGATGACACCCAGAAGATTCCAATGAAAATGAGATCCAGATTCTGAAGGGAAGAGAAAAATAAGCGTTTGTGAAATCGCTAAGCTCGCCACAGCCAACAGAGCGATGGAAGCCACAATGACGATATTTAGGCGTGAGCGGTAGAGTGTCTTATCGATATTTTTCAGTTGCATCGGGAATCCTATGTCATGGTTATGTCGTCTTCAATTCACAACCAAGAGTAAAACAGTGACAGTGCCTACCTGTGGAGGTCATCTACAGGCCTTTAAAGTGGAAAGATAATACACTATACCCTTCTTTTAAAATGCATTACTTTGGCACTCACTCGACAAATCGAGTCAAAGTTCCGAATATCCCAGACTCGTACTCTTAGGTCTCCACCACATTTAGATTACTTTAAAAAGCAAAAAAGCAGCCATCACGTGCGGCTGCTTTCTAAAGGGTAGCAATTTGTTCTTTCTAGAGGCTAGCCACTTGCTTAGCTACTAAGCATAGAAATGCTAATTAACGTTGCAAATAACCCTAAAAAGAATTTCATAAAGAGTAAATTAGCTCTTGTTTCATTTCCCATGTTTATTCCTCCTGAATCGATTCCAACAAAATCTCTGTGAGTCACGTTCTTAATTACCTAGAACAACTCATCAAAGTTGCGTATTGAGTCATCAAAATCGGATATTTCAGTCGTTAAATACCAAAGTCAGTGTGAGCAACACCATAATCTTTGGGCTTGTGATTGAGTGGTTAACAGACCTAATTAAACCTATAGTTCTCGTCATAAGAGGGGCAATCTATACAAAAAATTAAATCTGAGACTAATAGGCCAATATCAATAAACAATTACAAAAATCCAAAATTATAGAATATATTGCTTTAACGATTATTTAATTCTAAATCCCCAACCGCCTATAAAT
>NZ_MCWZ01000023.1 GCF_002877365.1 Vibrio sp. 10N.261.55.A7 | reverse complement strand
CGACAGGGCTTAGCGTTTCCACTCGCATGTGTGAGGTTGAGAACGTTGAATTTAATAGTGATGGCGCATTGGGGATTACCGTTTATCGTAATCAACAAAAAGGCAGTGCATCAACGTCTGATCTGAGTGATAAAGCCATAGCACAAACGGTTGCGGCAGCGCTGGATATTGCCCAGTATACTTCGGTTGATCCGAATGCAGGCCCTGCTCCTAAAGAGTTCATGGTTAAGGACATCCCAGACCTAGACTTATTTCACCCAGATACCCCAGACCCAGATTACGCAGCCCAGATTGCGATTGCTGCTGAACAACAAGCGCTTTCGTATAGCGATAAGATAAAACAGAGTGATGGCGCAAGCTATGACAGTCACTATGGCGTCAAGGTGTATGGTAACAGCCATGGCCTGCTTGCTAGTTACGCTTCTAGTCGCCATAGCACAAGCTGTTGTGTTATTGGCGAAGGTAAAAATGGCGAGATGGAACGCGACTATAGTTACACGCTTGCGCGTCATCGTGATGAGCTATGGACGCCAGAAACGGTCGGACAACAAGCTGCTGAGAAAACCATTAACCGTTTGGATGCTAAAAAGCTGCCGACTGGTACTTATCCTATTATGTTTGCCGCTGATGTAGCGACAGGCTTGATTGGGCATCTCGTGATGGCGATCAGTGGTGGAAATTTGTATCGCAAGTCGTCGTTTTTGCTCGATAAGCTAGGCGAAAAGATATTGCCAGATTGGTTTAATATCTCAGAGCGACCACATATATTGCGCGGTTTAGCATCGAGCCCGTTCGATAGCGAGGGGGTCTTTACTCAAGATCGTGAGATCATTACTGACGGTCAACTTGCTACTTATTTGATCACCAGTTATGCAGCCCACAAGATGAATATGCAGGTTACGGGACATGCGGGCGGTATCCATAACTGGTTTGTTCAATCAACCGGTCAGAGCTTCGAGCAGATGCTAAAAGAACTCAACACAGGCTTTTTGGTGACTGAGGTCATGGGACAGGGTGTGAATATTGTGACTGGCGATTATTCTCGTGGCGCTGCAGGGTTTTGGGTTGAAAATGGAGAGATTCAATTCCCGGTTTCGGAAGTGACTATCGCGGGTGACCTTACGACGATGTTATCAAGTATTGTGGCGGTGGGCAGCGATGTTGAAACGCGCTCTCAGATTCAAACGGGTTCCATTCTGCTTGACTCAATGAAGGTTGCAGGTGAGTAGTTACTCACTTCAATGATGCTTAGTTAATACTCAGAAAAACTAAAAAAGGCTTAACAATGATTGTTAAGCCTTTTTACTTGGTGTCGAATCGGTCTATATAACGAGGGTCGCGAGACCTAAGAAGACAAATAGTCCAATCACATCTGTGATAGTCGTGAGCATCATTCCCCCTGCCAACGCTGGGTCGATATCCATTTTTTTAAGCATTATCGGGATACTTACACCCGCGATACCTGCTACGAGGAGGTTGACCATCATTGCCGCGGATATGATGCCGCCAAGCACCCAGTCCCCTTTCCAAGCGACAACGATCGCACCGATAATCAGTGCCCACAGTATGCCGTTCAAAAAGCCAATGGCTGCTTCTTTTAACAGTAGTTCGCGTTTGTTTGAATCACCGATATGGCCAAGAGCAAGGCCACGAATAACCAGTGCTACGGTCTGATTGCCGGCCACGCCACCCATTGATGGAACAATGGTCATTAAAACAGCAATCGCGGCCATTTGTTCAAGCGTGGCTTCAAACATGTTCGAAACAGAAGCCGCAGTCAGTGCAGCAAGAACGTTCACACCAAGCCAGATACTACGCTTTCGTGCCGATTTAACGACAGGTGCAAAGGTATCTTCATCGTCATCCAGACCCGCTAAACTCATCATTGAGTGTTCAGCGTCTTCACGGATAACATCCACCACATCATCAATCGTAATACGACCAACCAAATGTTGCGCTTTATCGACAACGGGTGCTGAAACCCAATTACGTCGCTCAAATAGGCTAGCAACATCTGAATCGCTGGCTTCAACTGATATGGCTTCGTCCACGTCGTCCATCACATCAATAATAGGTGTGTCGGGCTGAGTCGTTAACAAGGCTATCAGTGGTAGTTGACCAATTAATCGGCTCTCTTGATCAATGACATACAGCGAATCTGTTGCTTCTGGGAGATCACCTTTCATACGCAAGTAGCGTAGGACAACATCGACATCGACATCAGCACGGATAGTGATAACGTCGGTGTTCATGATACCGCCCGCAGTATCCTCAGGGTAGGATAGTGCTGTCTCTACTCGCAAACGGTCAGATAGATCCATCTGAGATAAGACTTCACGAGAGACATCATCCGGCAAGCTTCGCAAGACGTAGGCGACATCATCGGTATCCATGCCTTCGGTCGCTTCCGCAATGGTTTCTGGTGCCATCTTAGAAACAAGAGCATCTTTAACGTCTTCGCTTAGCTCATCAAGGATTTCACCGTAGTCTTCTGGATCAGTGAGTTGCCACAAGACTTCACGACTCTTACGGGGGGAGGCCTCTAACAAGTGGGCAATATCTTCAGGTTCCATGTCCTGTAGCTGACGTCGGACATGGACGAAGCGACCGTTTTCGAGTGCGTCGGTCACTTCTTGGAGGGTTTGGTGAGCTTGGTCAAATTCAATCTGCTCTGCCATGGATTCCCCCTAATTCTCGAGATTTACAATGGTTTGAATAGTAACTTAATTTTATACCTAAGCCACTACAATTGTGATGAATATTTGATTTATAGAATGAGTGTTAGCTGACGAATTTGTTGAGTTTATTCGTCTTCTTCAAATCGGTCTTCGATCAAGTGGCAAACAGCATCAAGCGCAGTATTCGCATCACCACCTTCTGCGCTAATTGTGACATGCTGTCCTTGAGCAGATTCAAGCATTAGCAGGCCCATAACGCTGTCTGCTGTTGCTTCTGTGCCTTCATGATTGACGATAGTCAGTACCGCATCGAAAGACTGAGCAAGCTCGACAAGTTTTACAGCAGCGCGTGCATGAAGTCCAAGACGGTTTTGAATTAAAACTGTGCGACTATTTTGCTGCATAGATGTCCCTTTTAGTCGGTCCTTAGGAGTGGTGTTTTTCTAAAGATACGTGACGAATTTGCACTTGCTTACCTTGTGAAGCAAAGTATTTGCCTATTTGCTGAGTCAAGTAAACGGAACGATGTTTTCCACCCGTGCAGCCAATGGCGACGGTTAAGTAACTGCGGTTGTTGTTCTCTAGATTCGGTAACCAGTTAGCAATGAACGTTTGAATTTGTTCTTTTAGCTCAGTGACTTCATCGTGTTTTTCCAAAAATTCGATAATGGGTTTATCGACCCCAGTCATTGGGCGTAAATTGGGCTCCCAGTGTGGGTTTGGAAGAAAGCGCACGTCGAAAATATAATCGGCATCATTTGGCAAACCATATTTAAAGCCAAATGATTGAAAGACCATGATAAGATCTTTGCTTTCAGTGCCTTCTACTTTGACCCTAACCGTTTCGCTGAGCTCGTGCAGAGATTGATTACTGCTGTCGATGAAGAGGTTTGCGTGCTCTTTTATCGGTGACAACACACTTTTTTCTAGTTCAATGGCTTGAGCTAAAGAAGGTTTAGAATCACTTAAAGAGAGAGGGTGAATTCGGCGAGTTTCGCTATAGCGTTTGAGAAGGGTTTCTTGATTTGCATCTAGAAACAGTACGCTTATATTATTGTTGTGCTGGAATTTGGCAATGAGGTCATCAACCAAACTCGGTTCTTTCGGTAGGTTACGAATATCGATACTAACCGCGACATTTTGTTTACTGTCTCTGACGGATTCCATGAAGGAATCAAACAAGTTCACAGGTAGGTTATCAACACAATAATAACCGAGATCTTCCAGTACACGAAGAGCAACACTTTTACCTGCTCCTGAGTGACCACTCACAACAATTAAACGCATAGTGAACTCAGTGGTTTATCATGATGTTGTAAAGCTCTTCATCATTTTGAGCGTTACGAAGTTGCTTTAACACTTGCTTATCATTCAGGCGTGCAGCCATTGAAGATAAGGTTTTGAGGTGTTCTTTACATTGCTCTTCAGGAACGAGCAAAGCAAACAGCAAGTCTACGGGGCGATTGTCGATAGCGTCGAATTCAATCGGCTCTTCGCACTGAAGTAATACCGCAATGGCGTGGTCACTAGAGTTCATTCGAGCGTGTGGTATTGCAATGCCATTGCCGATACCAGTACTGCCTACTTTCTCTCGAGAAAGCATGCATTCAAATAACTCGGTTGAGTTCTGTCCAGTTTGATTTGCGACAATCTCACTGATCATCTCTAGGGCTCTTTTTTTGCTGGTGCATTGAACTGCGCTCTTGGTGCAGTTCAATGACAATACTTCGCTTAATTGCATGGTTAATGGCTACTTAGCTTTTCTTTGTGCTTGTTGAGTTGTCTGACGAGTTTATCCACGAGTGCATCGATGGCCGCATACATACTTTCATCTTCTGCGGTTGCGTGAATATCCCCCTGATTTACGTGCAGCGTAGCTTCAGCGATCTGGCTTACTTTTTCAACCTTCAATACCACATGAATGTTATTTATGTGGTCAAAAAATCGCTCAAGCTTTTTAAATTTAGTATTTACATAGTCTTGCATTGAATCGGTAAGATCAACGTGATGGGCATTAATATTGATTTGCATAGACTTTCCTTTTCAGTTTTGGCCTTATAGCAGGCGTTTACGCTGACTTGATGGGGCGATGCCCAAAGATTCGCGGTACTTCGCTATCGTCCGTCTAGCAACCTGAATCCCTTGTTCAGCCAGTAAGGCTGCAATTTTACTGTCACTGAGTGGTTTCGCGGTATTTTCTGCCGCAACCAATTTTTTGATCAGTGCACGTATTGCAGTAGATGAACATTCTCCTCCGTTGTCTGTGCTGACATGGCTAGAGAAGAAATATTTCAACTCGAATATTCCTCTAGGGGTATGCATGAACTTTTGTGTGGTAACACGAGAGATGGTTGATTCATGCATGTCGACGGCTAATGCTACATCATTGAGAACCATCGGTTTCATGGCTTCTTCCCCATACTCGAAGAATCCATGTTGATGTTCGACAATGCACTTAGCCACTTTTAATAGTGTCTCGTTTCTGCTCTCTAAGCTTTTTATTAGCCATTTCGCTTCTTGTAGATTGCTTCGAATGTATTGGCTATCTGGGCTGTTCCCTTTACTTAAACTGGCGTATTGCTGGTTCACTTTTAATCTAGGGACGCTGTCGGGGTTTATGGTCACTACCCACTTGCCATGGTCTTTGTACACAGAGACATCAGGAATAACGTATTCAGCGTGGTCAGGAGTAATCCGGCTACCTGGTCGAGGATCTAATTGCTGAATGAGCGCCAAAACATCGCGAAGTTCCGCTTCTTTCAATTTGGTTTCTTTAATGATCAGCTTGTAGTCACGATTCCCAAGTTGATCAATATGATCATTGAGAACGAGCTTTGCTTCCGTTAACCAAGGTGTTTCTTCAGGGAACGTCGCCAGTTGCAGCAATAGACAATCTTGCAAGTTAATAGAGCCTGCACCAAGAGGATCGAATTGTTGAATGCGCTTTCGAACCGCTTCAATTTCATCTAATTCAATCTCTTCATTATCAAAGCTTTCTAAGATGTCAGTTGGGGAGATGGTGAGGTAACCATAGTCATCAACGGCATCAATAATTGCGAGTGCGATTGTGCGGTCATTATCGCTAAAGGGCGTTAAATCGAGTTGCCAGAGAAGATAATCCTGAAGAGACTGTGTTGTTTCGCCCTGATAGACAGGTGCATCGTCATCAAGAGCAATGCCGGTACTTCCTGTGTTGGCGGAGTAGACATCTTCCCAGGTGGTGTCGATTTCTAAATCGTTACTAATTTCAGATTTCTCAATCAGTTCTGAACTGTCTTTTAAATCAGGTTCTGCCGTCAACTCAGGTTCAGCGACTTCTACCGTCGGCTCTTTTTCGGCAACAGTATTCTTGTCTTCTGTTGTGGATTGATCTTCGCCTGACTCTTCTACATCTAATAGAGGATTGGAATCCAGAGCTTCCTGGATTTCTTGTTGGAGATCGAGAGTAGACAACTGCAGCAAACGAATCGCTTGCTGCAACTGGGGAGTCATGGCTAACTGTTGACCTAGCTTGAGCTGTAATGAAGGTTTCATTCAGTATCGCTTACCTTGTTATTTTTAGAATCCACTTCGCTCTCTATTTAATCATAGACGGAATTGTTCACCGAGATAAACTTGTTTTACTTGTTCATTATTGAGAACGTCCGCGGGAGTTCCTTCGGCGATGAGATGACCCTGGCTCACAATGTAAGCTTTTTCACATACATCAAGGGTTTCACGAACGTTGTGGTCGGTGATTAACACGCCTAGGCCACGATCACGTAAATGCTCGATTATTTTCTTGATGTCGATAACCGATATTGGGTCAACACCAGCAAAAGGTTCATCGAGTAGAATAAACTGCGGGTTGGCCGCCAGTGCACGAGCAATTTCTACTCGGCGTCGCTCGCCCCCAGAAAGAGCCATACCGGCACTTTTTCTGATGTGCTGAATGTGAAACTCTTCGAGTAAGTCTTCCAGTTTATCTTGTCGCTCTTCATGGGTGATTTCTTCACGAGTTTGAAGCACCGCCATGATGTTGTCTTCAACAGAAAGCTTACGGAAAATGGAGGCTTCTTGAGGAAGGTAGCCAATACCCATTCGAGATCGGCTGTGCATTGGTAAGATACTAATGTCTTTACCATCAATACTGATTTTGCCCTCATCGCGAGCAACAAGCCCTACTATCATATAAAAGGATGTTGTTTTTCCCGCACCATTTGGGCCAAGTAAACCTACAATCTGCCCCGATTCAACCTGAAGGCTTACGTCAGAAACAACTCGGCGATTTTTGTAGCTTTTTGCTAAGTTCTCAGCTTTTAGTATCGACATGTTTACTCTTGAACGGTTTGAGGTTGAAGTACGGTAGAAACACGATCGCCACTCTTACCGTCAGCAATCAGCTTTTGTTCGGTGATTTGGTATCGGATTTTTGTTCCACGAGTAATGCTATCGTCTTGAGAAAGCATGGCTCTTTCGATCATGGTTAGGCGGTCATCAACCAGTTTGTAGTAGAGTTCTTCAGCTTCACCGTAGAGGGTTTTACCATCATCAGTGAGCTGTGAGAAGGTGGCAAGATCGCCATAGCCTTCAATCTCTTCAATGGTGCCATCTTCAGGGTTACGCAGAACAATCACCTTATCTGCGTTAATGTTGATACTGCCTTGCTTTAGCTTCACGTCACCGAGGAATGTGACCTTATTACTTTGCATATCAAGATGTTGACTGTCTGAATCAATATAAACGGGTTGGTCTTTATCTGTTGAAAGCGCAAAAGCGCTACCTGAAGCGACCAAGCTAATAATCAGGCTAAGGTGCGAGAGTTTCATATCTACCTTGAACATAGTTATAAAGGACAGCGTGATTATCAGCAAAGTTGCCTTTCATCGCTTGCCCTTCAGTTTCAAATTGTGGACCGACTAAGACAACTCGGTTGTCTGCCCAAAAATCACGATTGGCTAATTTAATGCTGAGCTCTTCTGTCGACATGGTGTCGAATCCCGACTCATCAAGTAAGTTATGCGCAATAACGTTATCGTAAAGTGTGAGAATTTGGTCGTTATCTAGGAGCGCTCGATCAGCGGTGATCTCCCATTCTTGGACCTCTCCATCTTTGTACACTTTTAGAACAGGCAGATCAAACCAAGTATCGCCACTTTCAGCGAAGTTCTCTAAATATACAGACGTTATGATATAGCTTCTTATCCCTTCTTCGGTATAAGAAGTATTAATGATATCTCGCCCGGTAAACATTGGAAGCTCTTGGTTTGGCTCCACTTGAATGTCGAACGCTTGTTCTTTGTCATATAGGTAATACGCAGACCAGGTACAGACAAAGAGCAATAAAACGTAAAGAATACGAGACAGACTCATATACTCAAACCTTTATGGCAGTCTAGTTCACCGCGTGCTTCTAATATTAAGTCACACACCTCTCGGACAGCTCCGTGTCCGCCACAAATAGTGGTTACAAAATTGGCACGTTGTCGCAACAGCGGGTGTCCATCAGCGACGCAAACCTTTAATCCTACTTTCGCCATCACTGGCCAATCAATTAAATCGTCCCCAATATAGCCTGTATGCTCAGGTGCAATATTGAGTCTATGGCAGATGTCGGAGTAAGCTTTTACCTTGTCATCCTGGCCTTGGTAGATAAGAGAGATACCAAGAGCTGTCATTCTATTTTCGACTATTTGAGATTTTCGACCTGTGATAATTGCGATCTCAATCCCTGCGTTCATGAGTGATTTTACGCCGTAGCCATCTCTTGTATGGAACGTTTTAAGCTCTTCACCATTGTTACCCATGTAGATACGACCATCAGAAAATACGCCATCTACGTCGCAAATTAACAGCTTAATCTCTTTCGCTATGGCTAGCGTCTCTTTATTGACTGGCCCATATAGAGTTTCAACTTGGTTGTTCATAGCTTGGTTACTCATAGCTTGACTACTCATTACATTACTCCAGCTTTAAGCATGTCGTGCATATTGAGAGCGCCCACCAGGCGACCTTCATGGCAGAGCATTAGCCCATTAATGCTTTTCTCTTGCATTAAGTTGAGCCCTTCTGCCGCCAACATGTCAGGGTGTGCAACCGTAGGATTCTGAGTCATTACTTCACCAATCGTAGAGCTATGGATATCAATTCGTTTATCTAGAATACGTCTTAAGTCACCATCGGTAAATATGCCTACAAGGTGATGATTTTCATCAACGACAGCAGTCATTCCAAGGCCTTTTTGACTGATCTCTAAGAGAGCTTCTCGAATGAGTGTGTTGGGTGTGACCGTTGGAAGAGTGCTTCCAGAATGCATTATGTCTGAGAGCTTTAACAATAGCTTACGACCTAGTGCTCCGCCAGGGTGAGACATAGCAAAGTCCTCAGTAGTAAAGCCACGCGCTTCCATAAGTGCTACAGCTAACGCATCACCCATGACTAGGGTTGCGGTTGTGCTTGATGTCGGGGCTAACTCCAGAGGACACGCTTCCTTTGGTACGGTGATTTGCAAATGGAAATCTGACAATGTCGCCATGTTTGACTTTGGTTTCCCTGTCATACTGATTATGCAAATATTGCGACGTTTTAGTACTGGAAATAGAGACAAGATCTCAGAAGACTCACCGGAATTAGAAATCGCTAAAACGATATCATATTCTCCGATCATGCCTAAGTCGCCATGCGCGGCTTCGCCAGGGTGAACGAAAAAAGCGGACGTTCCAGTACTCGCCAGAGAGGCTGCGATCTTATTTCCAATATGACCAGATTTGCCCATCCCCATAACCACGACTTTCCCTTGATTATGAAGTATGCGTTCACAAGCTCCGGTGAAGTCTTGGTTGAAGTACTGTTCTAACTGCTCTAAAGCCTGTATTTCAGTGCTCAGAACTTGTTTGGCAACTCTATGATAGTCAAATGCTGGCGACATACGCGACTCCAATCCTGCGTTATGCAGTCATATTGATGATGAGATAGCCTTGGTAGGCGATAAATATGGCGAACAAGATGCCACCTTCAATGCGATTAATGCTGCGGGATTTACCGAGCGCCATCACCACAAGCAGCAATGATACGGCGAGCATGACCCAGAAATCTCGGTCCATAGCGAAAGCGTTGATGATTGATGGGCTAAGAATGCCTGGAATGCCCATCACAGCGAGAATATTAAATACGTTTGAGCCAATGATATTGCCGACGGCCATATCATCTTCACCTTTTAAAACGCCGGCTAACGATGCCGCAAGCTCTGGCAAACTGGTGCCAACCGCGATAATAGTTAACCCAATGACGAGATCGCTCATGCCGAAGAACTTCGCGATAATGACCGCGTTGTTGACGAGTATATTTGCTGAGATTGGAAGAATAATTAACCCAATGACGACCCACAGTGCAGCCTTGGAATTACTGACGCCTTCTGGCACCTCTGATTCTTGTTCATCTAATAGAACGTCGCCATTTTTCTTCTCATTTCGGCTTATCCTAAGCATCGTGAGGATGAAAAATGCGAACAGGACAAACAGTAAGATACCTTCAGAGCGTCCAAGGTGGTTATCCCACAATATAGCACCCGCAACAAGGGTAACTCCAATCATCAAGGGTAGCTCGCGTCTTAATACTGCTGAGCTAATAGAAAGCGGTTTGATTAAAGCGGTGATACCCAGAATTAGCGCGATATTGGCGATGTTTGAGCCAAGAACGTTACCCACGGCTGTATCGGTTTTTCCTTCTAGGGCCGCAGTAGCAGAAACCATCATTTCAGGGGCAGAAGAGCCCATTGCTAAGATTGTCATGCCAATCACTAATGGAGAAATACCGACATTTCGAGCAAGCGCAGCAGCACCAAAAACTAATTTGTCGGCACTCCAGACTAAAAATACGAGTCCAACAATGAGAAATGCTACAGCTTCCAGCATGGTGATTCCTAAATTTCTATAATGAGTTAACCGTTAATTTTGACGGTTTGATGGGTAAAAGGGAAGATGTAGATGAAATTAATTAGCAGTTAGTTGTTATCTTACTCAATTATGACGAAGGCTCAGGAAAATATTTCCGAGGCAATATGGAATTCTACGCCTAAAACTTTAATTTCATGGGCATAATGCTTATGATTCATAATCTAATGGATGCACATTTACGGATGATACTGAGTGCTTATGTCTGCAAGCGATCTAATTACTATCAACCAGTTAAGCTTTTCTCGGTCGGGAAGAAAGATCTTCGATGATATTAATTTAACCGTCCCTACGGGAAAAATAACCGCCATTATGGGGCCATCCGGTATTGGTAAAACAACCCTGCTTCGATTGATTGGTGGCCAGTTGTCCCCTGATGCTGGCGAGATATGGTTTGATGGCCAAGATATTCCTCAGCTAAAGCGCCAAGAGTTATATCGTGTACGCAAGAAAATGAGCATGTTGTTTCAATCTGGGGCGCTTTTTACCGATCTGAATGTATTCGATAACGTCGCGTTTCCACTTCGAGAGCACACAGTTCTTGATGAAACCCTTATTCGTACCTTGGTGCTATTGAAGCTTGAAGCGGTGGGACTTCGTGGTGCTGCACAGTTGATGCCCAGTGAGCTATCTGGCGGAATGGCAAGGCGAGCGGCACTGGCTCGTGCGATTGCCTTAGATCCTGAACTTATCATGTACGATGAACCTTTTGTCGGCCAAGACCCAATCACAATGGGGGTTCTTATTGAATTGATCCGAAACCTCAATCAAGCACTCGGTGTAACTTCTGTGGTGGTTTCTCACGACGTACCAGAAGTGATGAGTATTGCGGATTGGGTCTATTTGTTGGCCGATGGAAAAGTCATCGCGAAAGGAACACCAGCGGAACTCAAAGACAATCCAGACCCAAAAGTTGTGCAGTTTTTGCAGGGAATAGCTGATGGCCCTGTTCCATTTCGTTACCCAGCTTGTGATATTAAACAGGAGTTATTTTAATGGTAACGGCATTGATGGCGTTTATATCCAGTATTGGTCGGCGAACGATTTCGTTATGTGAAGCATTTGGTCGCGCCAGTTTTATGTTGTTTGGTGCTTTGGTGACAAGGCCACAACCAATTAAGAATTTCCCTCTATTAGTCAAGCAACTACACAGCGTCGGTGTTCAGTCTCTTGCGATCATTATCGTTTCAGGGCTTTTCATTGGTATGGTTCTTAGTCTGCAAGGTTATGTTGTTCTGGTCGATTACGGCGCTGAAGGTAGCCTAGGCCAAATGGTTGCACTTTCATTGCTGCGTGAACTTGGGCCGGTTGTCACCGCTCTTTTGTTTGCTGGTCGAGCAGGATCTGCACTAACCGCTGAGATTGGTCTCATGAAAGCGACTGAGCAGATATCGAGCTTAGAAATGATGGCTGTTGATCCCCTTAAGCGCATCATAGCGCCAAGGTTCTGGGCTGGAATCATCTCGATGCCTTTGCTTGCGATGATTTTTATCGCCATCGGTATTTGGGGTGGGCAACTTGTTGGTGTTGACTGGAAAGGGATTGATCACGGCAGCTTTTGGTCAGCGATGCAATCATCCGTTGAACTCGGAAGAGACATTGGTAACAGCGTGATTAAATGTATGGTGTTCGCTGTTACGATTACTTGGATAGCACTATTTAATGGTTATGATTCTGTCCCAACGTCAGAAGGGATTAGCCAAGCCACGACACGCACTGTTGTGCATTCATCTCTAGCTGTATTAGGGCTAGACTTTATATTGACCGCATTGATGTTTGGGAATTAATCATGCAACAAAATAAGAAAATGGAATTTTTGGTTGGCAGCTTTGTCTTGGTGGGAATTTGCGCCATCTTGATAATGATTTTTCAAGTTGCTGACGTTAAAAGCCTAGGGTCGAACGATACTTACACACTGCACGCTGAGTTTGACAATATTGGCAGCCTGAAAGTTCGTTCTCCAGTTAAGGTTGGCGGCGTGGTTGTGGGACGTGTGACCAGTATTGGACTTAATCCTGAGAACTTATTGCCTTTGGTTTCAATGAATGTCAGTAGTGATTTTCAACAGTTTCCAGAAACTTCCAGCCTGCAAATTTTGACATCCGGGCTTATTGGCGAACAGTACATCAGCCTTGTACCTGGTTTTGTATTTGACGATGAAGAGATGCTGGTGGATGGGGACTATGTTGAAGACACCAAATCTGCATTGGTATTAGAGAACTTGATCGGGCAAGTATTGTATAGCTTGGGCGGTTCAGATTCAGATTCAGATGACAGTGAGTCAGGAGAATAGTATGTGGAAATCATGGTCAATTAAGTGGTTAACGGCCTTAGTGAGTTGTTTCCTCATTTCATTTTCTTTGAATGCTTCAGAGATTGATAAAACTCAGCCTTATCAAATGATGACACAGGTTTCTGAGCAAGCCTTTGCCAGACTTAAGTCAGAGCAGGACATTGTGCAAGATAACCCCGAGCATTTGAAAGTGATCGTTGAAGAAGAGCTCATGCCTTATGTTAACGATCGGTATGCAGCTCTAAAGTTACTCGGACAGAATGTAAAAGGTGCGGATAGAGCGGATGTTGGCGTCTTTATGCAAGCGTTTCGTAAGTATCTGGTGACCTCCTATGCGCAGGCACTGACGTTATACACCAATCAAACCATTGAGCTAGGGCCAGAGCCAAAAATAGCGAAAGGAAAACGCATCACCAGTATCAAGGTCGATATCATCGATAGCCCTAGACCCAATATTAAATTGGAGTTTAAGCTGCGAAAAGATAAGAAGACAGGGGAGTGGGCAGCGTTTGATATTATCGCTGAGGGCATCAGCCTGCTTTCAAGTAAACAATCGGAGTGGAGTGGTAAGTTACGTCAGGAAGGCATACTCGCCGTCGCGCAAGAGTTGGAAACATTGTCTGCCCAACCCATTCAGTTTGAGAGAGCGAAATAATGAGTCACCATCAATGGCAGCAGTCCAGTTTTGAACTTGTTAGTCTGATTGGTTCACTAGACAGAGAGACAGTACCGTCTTTATGGACTTATGCAAAACAGTGGCAACCCAACCAAAATGAGGTTGAATTATCACTCAAAAGTGTAGAAAGAATTGATTCTGCAGGAATGGTGATGTTAATTCACCTAATAGAGCATGCAAAAAAACAAAACTGTCATATAATGCTCAGCTTCGTGCCAGAACAGCTGAGCACCTTATTCAAATTAAGTCATATAGAGTCAATATTAGTTGATCATATACACAAAAAGCAGGGGTGAATTGTGGATAGCGCAAAAGTACAACAGATATTAGAAGAGGCGTTAAACCTTAATGAGGTGCACGTAAAAGGCGAGGGAAGCCATTACGAAGTCGTCGCTGTTGATGCTTGTTTCGATGGAATGAGCCGCGTTAAGAAGCAGCAGCTAATCTATGCACCTCTGATGGAATTCATTCAAAGAAACGACATCCATGCAGTCTCAATAAAAGCGTTCACGCCTGATGAATGGGCACGCGATAAAAAACTGATGTCGTTGTAAGGTTATTTAATGGAAAAGTTTCGCGTAATAGGATCGAAAAAGCCGTTAAGCGGTGATGTGACGATCTCCGGTGCTAAAAATGCAGCACTACCAATTTTATTTGCTTCCATTCTTGCTGAAGAACCTGTTGAAGTAAGCAATGTTCCTCGCTTGCGTGACATCGATACCACCATGGAGTTGCTTAAGCGTCTAGGCGCTAAGGTTTCACGCAATGGTTCGGTGCATGTTGACCCAAGTGAGATTAATGAATATTGCGCCCCATACGATTTAGTGAAAACCATGCGAGCTTCAATTTGGGCGTTAGGGCCCCTTGTTGCAAGGTTTGGTGAAGGTCAGGTTTCATTACCTGGCGGCTGCGCGATTGGCGCGAGACCAGTAGATCTTCACATTCATGGTCTAGAGCAGCTAGGTGCGACGATTGTATTGGAAGATGGTTACGTTAAAGCGTCAGTTGATGGTCGCCTTAAAGGTGCGCATGTCGTGATGGATAAGGTCAGCGTTGGCGCAACGATCACGGTAATGTGTGCGGCGACATTGGCTGAAGGTACGACTGTACTCGACAATTCTGCTCGTGAACCAGAAATCGTGGATACCGCGGATTTCCTAAATAAATTAGGCGCGAAAATAAGTGGCGCTGGCACTGATACCATTACGATTGAAGGCGTAGAACGCCTAAGTGGTGGTAAGCACGCTGTCGTTGCTGATCGCATTGAAACAGGGACATTCCTTGTGGCTGCGGCGGTTTCTGGCGGTAAAGTGGTGTGTCGTAATACTAATGCTCATTTATTGGAAGCGGTATTGGCTAAGCTGGAAGAAGCAGGCGCGGATGTCGAAACCGGTGAAGATTGGATCAGTGTTGATATGACCGGGCGTGAGCTTAAAGCTGTCACCATTCGCACAGCCCCTCACCCTGGCTTTCCTACGGACATGCAGGCACAGTTTACACTCTTGAACCTAATGGCTAAAGGTGGCGGTGTTATCACAGAGAATATCTTTGAGAATCGCTTTATGCATGTCCCTGAGTTGATGCGCATGGGAGCAAAAGCCGAGATTGAAGGCAATACTGTGATCTGTGGAGACGTTGAAGAGTTGAGCGGTGCGCAAGTGATGGCCACCGATCTTCGTGCATCAGCAAGTCTAGTGATTGCAGGTTGTATCGCGCAGGGTGAAACCATTGTGGACCGTATTTATCATATCGATCGTGGCTACGACAAGATTGAAGATAAATTGTCAGCATTGGGTGCAAATATTGAGCGATTCCGAGAATCGGGTTAGTATCACCGAAACAATTAGAGCCGAAACCTTTATCTGACAGGCAATAGTCTGATTAGATACGATGTTTCGGCTTTTTTATTAGGTTCTATTGGAGAACAGAAATGATTGCACTGTTACGTGTACTTGCTTTGGCTATTTTTGCCATCGTTATGTTTGTCTTTGGTTGCGGCTACTGTTTGTTTAGCCCTCGCAACCCTAAACACGTATTTACGTTTGGTCGCTATTTTGGCCATATGTCTAAGGTATTTGGCATTAAGTTAGAGTTACGAATCCCAGAAGATGCTTATAAACGTGGGCAGCACGTTTACATTGCTAACCACCAAAATAGCTGGGATTTATTTACTATTTCGTCAGCCGTGACACCAAAGGTGGTTACCGTTGGTAAGAAAAGCCTTGCCTGGATGCCTTTGTTTGGTCAACTGTATTGGTTAACGGGCAATATTCTTATCGATCGCGCTAATCGCTCAAAAGCAAAAGGTACGATTGATCAGGTTGTGGATAGCATTAAGAAGAGCGGTGTTTCAGTCTGGATGTTCCCGGAAGGGACTCGTTCAAGAGGGCGTGGGTTGCTCCCATTTAAAACAGGTGCTTTCCACGCTGCCATTGGTGCTGAAGTACCAATCATCCCAATCGTCTGTAGTTCAACTGATGGAGTTAAGCTCAACCGTTGGGATAACGGTCACGTGATTGTTGAGATGCTGCCACCGGTAAGCACTGAGGGCTATGGTAAAGAAAATTTACGTGAGCTAGCGAACCTATGCCGTGAGCAGATGAAAGAGAAGCTAGATGCCTTAGATAAAGAGGTTGAAGCACTCAACCAGCCGCGCTCAATAAAAGAATAAATAGCTCTAATGGATAGTTGAAAGCCAGCGAAGATGCTGGCTTTTTTGTGCTTCAAAGATATCTACTAATGGCCTTTCTAGCTTTACTTCCAGCACTTAAAATATCGACGACGAGAGTTAGAGAAAGGTATAAGTTTGAGTACTATGTGAAACAAATCTGCAGTGCTATCCCATATCAATTTTCACATTGTCGAGGTTTCCAGAATCAAAGCTTTCACCTCGCTGAGTCTTGAGCATGAGCCTGAGATCATTCGCAGAATCTGCACTGTGCATCGCATCCTGCTCACTGATCTTGTCGTCTATCACTAACTGATAGAGCGCTTGATCAAAAGTCTGCATTCCAACCTCTTTGGACTTACCCATGGTTGCTTTAAGCTCATGAAGATCGCCACGACGAATAAGATCCGAGATTCGAGGGCTATTTAATAGCACCTCAAAGACGCCATGACGCCCTTGACCGTTCTTGTCTCGAATAAGTTGTTGGCCTATGATGCCTTTAAGATTCATTGAAAGATCAAACAGGAACTGTTCTTTTTGCTCCTTAGGGACAAGATGAAGAATGCGTTCAAGAGCTTGATTGGCATTGTTTGCGTGCAGCGTCGCCATACACAAATGCCCAGTTTCAGCAAACGCCATCGCATACTCCATGGTTTCACGACTGCGGATCTCACCGATCAAGATCATATCTGGCGCTTGACGTAATGAGTTCTTGAGTGCGACTTCATAACTCTCAGTATCAAGCCCGACTTCGCGCTGTGTAACAATACAACGCTGATGTTCATGGACGAACTCAATCGGGTCTTCAACCGTTAAAATATGCCCTGTTCTATGCGTGTTTCGGTAGCCCGTCATGGCTGCCATTGTCGTTGATTTACCCGAACCCGTTGCCCCAACGACTAAGACTAAGCCGCGCTTCGCAATCGAAAGGTCTTGCAGAACATCAGGCAACTTCAAATCATCAAAGCTTGGGATATTGGTTTCAATTCGGCGAATCACCGCTCCTGGAAGCTCTCGCTGATAAAAGGCACTCACTCGGAAACGACCAATATCACGCACGATGGCAAAGTTTGCTTCACGGGTTTGGTTGTACTCTGTCGCACGATCGCTGTCCATCATGGCTGATAATAGATCATGTACCTGAGCCTCATCGAGTTTTTCACCATTGGCTCTTAGCTCCCCATCAACACGAAAAAGAATCGGTGCGCCAACAGTAATGTATACATCCGATGCTTTTTCGCTGAGCATTCCTTGCAAACACTGGTCGAGTTCCATCTTTATTTCTCACTCATCTATTCATTCACAATGGCCCAGCGTATTAAAACGGTGAGCTTTCTATTTCAATTTTCTTCTGCACTTCTTCAACGTCGACTAAACCTTTGGCAATCAACTGCTTGGAATTTTGCTCCATTGTCTGCATGCCGTGAGCGGCGCCCGTTTGAATAATGGAGTACATTTGAGCGACTTTATCTTCACGTATCAAGTTACGAATAGCCGGAGTGGCTAGCATGATCTCATGGCATGCCACACGGCCGCCTCCAACACGCTTGAGGAGCTTCTGAGCTATAACCGCACGCATCGATTCAGACAACATAGAACGAACCATATCTTTGTCACTGCCAGGGAATACGTCGATGATCCTGTCGACCGTCTTCGCTGCCGAACTGGTGTGTAGAGTACCAAACACTAAATGCCCGGTTTCGGCTGCAGTTAGAGCCAAACTGATGGTCTCTTGATCTCTAAGCTCGCCCACTAAGATGACGTCAGGATCTTCACGCAATGCCGACCGAAGCGCATTTTTAAAGCTGTGCGTATCACGATGTACTTCTCGTTGGTTCACCAAGCATTTATTGTTCTCATGAACAAATTCAATCGGGTCTTCAATAGTAAGAATGTGTTTATTATGATTGCGGTTAATGTAGTCGACCATGGCCGCCAATGTGGTCGATTTACCAGAACCGGTCGGTCCAGTCACTAGAACCAATCCCTTTTCATAGTTGGATATCTTTTCAAAGATCTCTGGCGCATCTATCTGCTCTAAGGTTGGGATATCAACAGGAATCGTACGGAATACGGCGGAACTGCCACGAGCTTGATTAAAAGCATTAACACGAAAACGTCCAACATTAGGTAACTCAAAAGAGAAATCCACTTCTAGCTTCTCTTCAAACTCACTGCGCTGCGCATCGTTCATGATCTCAAAAACTAATCTGTGCACATCGGCATGAGTAAAAGCGGGTACGCCAAGCTTGCGAACTTCTCCATCGATACGCACCATTGGAGGAACGCCTGCAGAAAGGTGTAGATCTGAAGCATTATGCTTTACACTAAAATCCAGTAACTCTGCGATATCCATTAATTTTCCTTAGTAAAGTAGCCATGAGTAGTATTCAACAAAATATTGAACATATCACCTCACAGATTGAAAGCGCACTTCAAAAGTGTGGACGACCTCGAGAGTCAGTGCAACTTTTAGCTGTGAGCAAGACTAAGCCTATTGAAGCCATTCTCGAAGCCGCTCAAGGTGGGCAGCGCACATTCGGTGAAAACTATGTGCAAGAAGGGGTTGATAAAGTAAAGCATTTCAACGAAGAGCACGCCGAACTAGATTTGGTGTGGCACTTTATTGGACCCATTCAATCGAATAAAACTCGATTGGTTGCTGAGCACTTTGATTGGGTGCATACCATAGATCGCGCTAAAACAGCACAACGACTGAATGACCAAAGACCGGCTGATATGCCTCCACTTCAAGTGCTTATTCAAATCAACACCAGTGGTGAAGCGAGCAAGTCAGGGATCAGTGATGATGAAATTTTTAGCCTCGCTGAGTTGATTTCGTCGTTACCAAACCTCACCTTAAGAGGTGTTATGTCGATTCCTGCAAATGTGCCGGATTACACCAGCCAATTGAATGAGTTTGAAAAGCTCGCTTTGCTGCAAAGCCAGCTCTCGGATAAATATAATGACATTGATACCCTATCTATGGGAATGAGTGGTGATATGGATGCCGCTATTCATGCGGGTAGTAGTATGGTGAGAATTGGCACGGCTATTTTTGGCGCAAGAGATTATATCAATACGAAATCAAGCAGCTAATAAGTGCTTACTAACATTTAGGTTGAACGAAATGGAACATAAGAAGATTGCCTTCATTGGCGCAGGGAACATGACTCGCTCTATCATCGCCGGTCTTGTCGCCAGTGGTTACCCTGCCACATTGATCACTGCGACCAATCCTAGCCAACCGAAGCTTGATTTTCTAAGCCAAGAGTATGGAATCAACACTCAATCGGATAATTTTAGCGCGGTTGAAGAAGCTAATGTTGTCGTTATGGCGGTTAAACCGCAGTTGATGGAGGCGGTGAGCTTTGATCTGCGTGCTGTAGACTATTCTAAGAAATTGGTTATTTCTATTGCAGCGGGCATCAGTGCTAAACGCTTAAATGCGATGTTTGATACCTCTCTTAACCTTGTTCGAGTTATGCCGAACACGCCTTCATTATTGGGGCAGGGGATGAGTGGTTTGTACGCAGCCAATGACGTTGATGAGCAAGATAAACAGTTTTCTGCCGACCTTATGACGGCTGTGGGTAAGGTCTGTTGGGTTGAGCAAGAGTCTGGCATCAACAGTGTGATTGCAGCAGCAGGAAGCGCACCCGCGTATTTCTTCTTGTTTATGGAAGCGATGCAAGCAGAAGCCATCGCACAAGGGTTTGATGAACAAACGGCTCGCATGTTAGTACAGCAGTCGGCATTAGGGGCCGCAGAGATGGTTGTTGCGAACCCAGAATTGCAATTATCAACGCTCAGAGAGCAGGTGACCTCTAAAGGTGGCACCACAGCAGAAGCGTTGAGAACATTTAATCAACATCAACTTCCAGAGATTGTCGCTAAAGCCATGCAAGCTGCTGTTGCAAGAGCGCAAGAAATGGAAAAAGAATTTTAATTTAATCGCTTGAACCAATCGATTTCACTTTGTCTTAAGGACTGATTATGAGCTCAATGAGTTTTCTAGTTTCAACACTATTTGATCTGTATATCATGGTCGTTATGCTGCGTATCTGGCTCCAAGCCTCACGTGCAGATTTCTACAACCCATTCTCGCAATTTATTGTTAAAGCCACGCAGCCCGTTGTTGGGCCACTACGCCGAGTCATTCCATCGATTGGTAGCTTTGATGTCGCAACCATTTTATTTGCTTATGTACTCTGCGTAGTAAAATTCGTTGCCTTGGTGATGATAAGCTCCGGTGGCTCATTCGCATTCAGCACAGATTTTCTATTCCTAGGTTTGCTGTCGCTGTTGAAAGCGGCTGGTGGCCTGTTGTTCTGGGTACTATTGATCCGCGCTATCTTAAGCTGGGTCAGCCAAGGTCGTAGCCCTATCGAGTTCGTTTTCCATCAACTCACTGAGCCAATGCTTGCGCCTATTCGTCGTATTCTTCCTGCAATGGGCGGCTTTGACCTAAGTGTTCTTGTGCTGTTCATTGGCCTACAGTTCGCGAACTTTTTGATGGGTGACTTAATCGGTCCTGTTTGGCATCAGCTATAATGCCTTTTGGGGCCAGTAAAGAATCTGCGGCTTGGAAAGAAGGCAATGACATTGTTCTTAGGCTCTATATTCAACCTAAGGCTAGCCGAGACAAAATCGTGGGGATTCATGGTGACGAACTCAAAATCGCCATTACGGCCCCACCTGTTGATGGCAAAGCGAATGCACATTTAGCGAAGTTTCTTTCCAAACAATTTAAGGTTGCCAAGGGTTCTATACAGATAGAAAAAGGAGAGTTGGGGCGGCATAAGCAAGTTAGAATAATCAGCCCTGCACTCACACCAAGTCACATTGAAGCCATCTTATGATGGCTTTTTATTTATAGATAGAGAAAAGGAATCAGAAATGAAGCAATGGATAGTCTTACTTTTTAGTACTCTGCTCGCAATGACCGCATCGGCAGGGCAATTTAAGACCATTAAAAATGTAGAAGTACATTATTCAGCGTTCAACTCTACGTTTATCACAAAAGAAATAGCGACGAGCTATAACTTAAAGCGGAATGGGTATTCCGCCATCTTAAACATTAGCGTGTTGGACAACTCGTTAGCGGGTAAGCCAGCAATTACAGCAAAAGTCAGTGGCAGTGCGCGAAATTTGATTGGGCAAACTCGTCAGTTGACCTTTCGTGAGGTAAAGGAAGCGGATGCTATTTACTATCTTGCTGAGTTTCCAATTAGCAATGAAGAGAATTTAACGTTCAATATCGATATTCATGCTGGAAATTCTGGTGCTGGTCCGCTAACGTTCAGCCAAAAATTTTATGTTGAAGAGTAACGAAACTCTCCAAACAACCTATTTGAGATATTCATGAAAAAAATCGTATTAGCTACAGGCAATCAAGGCAAAGTTCGTGAAATGGCAGATTTGCTTGCTGACTTTGGGTTTGATGTGGTTGCACAAAGCGAATTTAATGTTTCAGAAGTGGCAGAAACGGGCACGACCTTCATCGAAAATGCCATCATTAAAGCGCGCCATGCCGCAAAAGAAACGGGCCTTCCGGCGATTGCTGATGATTCAGGGTTAGAGGTCGACTTTCTTCAGGGCGCTCCTGGAATATACTCAGCTCGATACGCAGGTGAAGGGGCAAGCGACCAACAAAACCTAGAGAAGCTACTCGATGCAATGAAGGACGTTTCCCCTGAACAACGTTCTGCGCGTTTCCACTGCGTTTTAGTGCTCATGCGTCACGAAAACGATCCAACACCTATTGTGTGTCATGGAAAGTGGGAAGGTAGCATTCTTTCTCAGGCGGAAGGGGAGAATGGCTTTGGCTATGACCCTATTTTTTACGTACCAGAAGAGGGTTGTGCATCGGCGTTGCTAGAGTCAGCGCGCAAAAAGCAGTTATCACACCGTGGTAAAGCGCTAAAAGCGTTATTTGCGGAATTAGAGAAGTAAACAACGACTATGTTAAAGCCTCCCGCTCTTAGCCTCTATGTACACATCCCTTGGTGTGTACAAAAATGTCCTTATTGTGATTTTAATTCTCACGCCCTTAAAGGGAATATCCCAGAAGACGAATACATCTCTGCGCTACTCGAGGATCTTGATAGCGATATAGAGCGATACCAACTGAATGCGAACCCGCGTCCAATTCATTCCATTTTTATTGGCGGCGGTACGCCCAGTCTGATTTCTGCTGAAGGCATCAAAGCCTTGCTTGATGGTATTGAATCTCGAATTCCCTTTAAAGACGAGATTGAGATAACCATGGAAGCTAACCCTGGCACAATAGAAGCCGAGCGTTTTACTGGGTATAAACGGGCAGGGGTAACTCGAATATCCATTGGCGTGCAGAGTTTTGAACAAGAGAAACTTGAGCGACTGGGTCGAATACATGGTCAACAAGAAGCGATCAATGCTGCTAACCTGGCCCACAGCATTGGCCTCAATAGCTTTAATCTCGACTTAATGCATGGATTGCCCGATCAAAGTATTGAGCAGGCCCTCGGTGACTTGGATAAGGCGATTGAACTCAATCCACCGCATTTATCCTGGTATCAGCTCACCATTGAGCCAAATACGATGTTTTACTATAAAACACCGACACTGCCAGATGACGATGACCTGTGGGATATCTTTGAGCAAGGACATAAAAAGCTCAGTGATGCTGGATACGTTCAATATGAAATTTCGGGTTATAGCAAACCAGAATTTCAATGCCAGCATAATTTGAACTACTGGCGCTTTGGCGATTATCTTGGAATAGGTTGTGGTTCTCACGGAAAGTTAAGCTTTACGGACGGACGCATTGTACGGACAACCAAGATAAAACATCCAAAGGGATATTTAGCGGCGTATCAGAACCTTGCGAAGCCTTATTTGTCAGATGAGAATCTGGTAGAAAATGAAGATCGCCCATTCGAATTTTTCATGAATCGCTTTCGCTTGATGGAAGCATGCCCAAAACAGGACTTTATCGATACAACAGGGTTACCCGTCAACACAATTCAAGAAATTATTGATAACGCTTTAGAGAAAGGTTATTTGATTGAAACAAGAGATGACTGGAAGATAACCCAGAAAGGAAAGCTCTTTCTTAACGATCTATTGGAATCGTTTATGTAAAAAAAGGCACGAAATTTTGTGCCTTTTTGAATCATTAGCTTCGTAAGCGATCACCAACTTCCCCCTTTCATGCGGCACAGGTCTACAGGAATATAATCCATATTACCTTGAGGCAATGTGCAATCCACTCTTTGCCCCATATTGCCTGTGCCTGAGTTAGCATGAATTGAGAATGACAATAGACTGGTCACGAGTACTAAAAATAGCGTTTTCATAATAAATCCTTAGTTTGTTTAGTAAGCCATATTTCAAGTAACTACTCAGATACAGACCTTGATGAAAAGATTTATTATTCAATCGACTTAATTTTGCTCGATGTTTAATACTGAAAAATGAGGCACTCTCCCTTCATAAGCCCCAGATTCATTGAGAAAAACACGTAAAAAAGTAAATATCTATTCGGAATTGGGCAGGTTCTTAATTGCTTACAAAAAACTTAGCCAAGCAAAATCAAAAGATTAACGATATTTAAGCCAAATTAACAAACCATGATTGCAATGAAATTGCACATAGATTGAGTAGGCATTCAAAAATCAGTTTCTTCGTTATATTTCAGTCTTTTATTTTTTTCGTATTCAGTGCGATTTTTTTAGAAAATAGAGCGGCCAATGCGTTCAGAGAGCAGCTCTAGCGCTTGTGTTCCAGCTAAAGAGTTGCCTGATTGGTCTAACTCAGGTGACCACACGGCAATACTCATCTCATTTGGAATGATTGCAACAATACCGCCACCCACTCCTGATTTTCCAGGCATACCTACGCGATACGCAAATTCGCCAGCACCATCATACAAGCCGCAGGTGGCTAAAAGTGCATTCAACTGCTTCGTTTGTGTCGGGGTAATGATTTGTTTGCCGGTTTGCACCGAGGTTCCTTTGTTGGCGAGGTAGCTAAATGTTTTGGCCAGATCGACACAACTCATTTTTAATGAGCAAGCGTGGAAATAGTTGTTCAGCACTGGAATGACGTCATTTTCAAAATTTCCAAATGAACGCATCAAATAAGCAATGGCTGCATTCCTGTCGCTGTGCATCATTTCAGACGCCGCTACCACCTTGTCATAGACAATATGTGTATCGCCAGACAATTGGCGCACAAACTCGAGTAAACGCTGCCTTGGCGCTGAGAGACGGCTCTGAAGTAGATCAGCCACTATGATGGCACCAGCATTAATGAATGGATTGCGTGGAATGCCGTGCTCCATCTCCAGCTGAATCATGGAATTGAATGCCTGACCTGAAGGCTCTTTGCCTACTCGTTGCCAAATTTCATTGGGCTGATAAAGCGACATGGCCAACGTTAAACTCAGTGCTTTGGAGATCGATTGGATAGAAAACGCGTCATCGGCATCTCCCGCTTTGATTACCTCGCCTTGATTGGTGTAAACGGCAATCGCCAGTTTATTGTTGGTCACTTTAGCTAGGGCCGGAATATAGTCTGCCACTTTTCCTTGGCCAATTAACGGGCGAACTTCATGTAGGATTTCTTGTAAAATGATCTGCGTAGGCTTCATTCAGCACTCCAATATTGGCTCCCTCTATTGGGCAGCTCTTTTCAAAATTTTGATGTACAGAGGGTAAAAAAGCCAACATATCTGCTGGCTTTTATCGGCTTAATGGCTTCTAGTTTTAGACTTTAAGCTTATGCAGTACGGCGATATTTTATATCCCATACGCCGTGACCTAATCGATGCCCACGAGACTCAAACTTGGTCAGTGGACGATCGTCTGGGCGAGGGATGTAATCGCCATCCGTCGCTGTATTTTCAAAGCCAGGTGCTTCTTTCATCACTTCAATCATGTGCTCTGCGTAGTTTTCCCAATCGGTTGCCATATGGAAAATACCCGTCTCAAGCTGAAGCTTTCCTCTTACCATTTCAGCAAATTCTGCCTTAACGATACGACGCTTATGGTGGCGAGCTTTGTGCCATGGGTCTGGGAAGAATAACTGAAGCATATGCAGGCTATCGTTTGGAATCATGTGCTCAAACACTTCAACGGCGTCGTGACACATGACGCGTAAATTCGTCACACCCGCATCACGAGCAGACGCTAAACAAGCGCCAACACCAGGGCTGTGAACTTCAATACCCAAGAAGTTTATGCCTGGTGCATTTTTTGCCATCTCAACCAGTGAAGCACCCATACCGAAGCCAATTTCCAATACCACTGGGTTATCATTGCCAAACACTTCGCTCCAGTTAAGTAGCTCAGGGTGGTAATCGATACCCATTGTTGGCCAGCATTCATTCATCGCATTTTCTTGGCCTTTTGTTAAGCGGCCTTCGCGACGAACAAAACTGCGGATCTTACGAACCAGTTTGCCGTCTTCAGTATATTCGTTAGTGGTCACTTCACTCATTGGTATTTTGCCTGCACATTGATTAATCAAAGCGGGGATTATCCAAAGAATTGCCTCAGGTGCAAGTCTTTCTACAGATAAATATCCACACAAATTGTCTGTTTTACATCCAACCGTAATTGTGGTGCAATTTTGGGCCTAATAAAAGAAAAACATCGAGCATGTCGTGACTCCTTTCGCAAACGCCATTTTAGAGTGGTATGACGCCTATGGGCGCAAAAGTTTACCTTGGCAACAAAACAAAACCGCCTACAGTGTTTGGCTCTCTGAGATTATGCTGCAACAAACACAAGTTGCCACCGTCATTCCATACTACGAACGTTTTTTAGAGCGCTTTCCTACGGTCGTTGATTTAGCAAACGCAAAGCAAGATGAAGTGCTTCACCTTTGGACTGGGCTAGGGTATTACGCTAGGGCACGCAATCTTCACAAAGCGGCGCAAATTGTTGCCACTGACTATCATGGCGAATTTCCTACCGTGCTAGAAGATCTCAATGCCTTACCTGGGATTGGACGCTCTACAGCGGCTGCGATACTCTCATCGGTTTATAAACAACCTCATGCGATTCTAGATGGAAACGTTAAGAGGACCTTAGCTCGAAGTTTTGCTGTTGATGGCTGGCCAGGGCAAAAGAAGGTGGAAAATAGGCTCTGGGAGATCGCTGAAAAACTCACACCTAGCTCCAGCGTGGACAAATACAATCAAGCCATGATGGATATGGGGGCAATGGTGTGTACACGCAGCAAGCCCAAATGCACTCTATGCCCAGTTGAAACCTTGTGTGTTGCAAACAAGCAAGATAATCCACTTGAGTACCCAGGGAAAAAACCAAAAAAAGAGAAACCAGTGAAAGAAACTTGGTTTGTTATTCTTTATCACAATGATCAAGTCTGGTTAGAGCAGCGACCACAAAGTGGCATTTGGGGCGGGCTTTACTGTTTTCCTGAACATGTGGATGCCGCTTATGAGCAACAACTGGATAATCGCTCTATTCGCGATAAAGACGTAAAGAGAAAGCAAACACTCATCGCATTTCGTCATACCTTCAGCCATTATCACCTCGATATCACACCAATATTGGTCGAGCTGTCAAAACAACCTGATTTGATAATGGAAGAGACTAAAGGTCTTTGGTATAACTTATCTAAACCACATGAAGTCGGCCTGGCCGCGCCAGTAAAACAATTACTGGAAGGGTTACCATTCGAACTTCAAACATCATTTAAAAAGGAATCATTATGAGCCGTACCGTATTTTGCGCTCGCTTAAACAAAGACGCTGAAGGGTTAGACTTTCAACTTTACCCAGGCGAAATTGGAAAACGTGTCTTTGATAGCATTTCAAAAGAAGCGTGGGCACAGTGGCAAAGCAAGCAAACCATGCTGATTAATGAAAAGAAACTCAACATGATGGATCCAGAACATAGAAAGCTGCTAGAAACTGAAATGGTTAACTTCCTATTTGAAGGCAAAGAAGTCCATATCGAAGGCTACACACCGCCAAGCGAGTAACACCATTGCACCTACAGAGCATCAATATTCTTTGATGCTCTCTCGTTCTATTCAGCTTAAGGTTTTTCGAAGATAGGGGATCTATGAAAAAGTTAGTCTACTTTTTTACTGCTGCGCTTGTCAGTACCACAGTATTAACTGGCTGTAGCCGAGAGTTTGTTGAAAGCATTTATTCAGTAGACTACGAACCTACCAATCGATTTGCGACTAACCTTGCTGAGCTACCCGGCCAGTTTGAAAAAGATATTGCTGCGCTAGACTCCTTAATCAGCAGCTTCAATGGCAACATTGAGAAGCGTTGGGGCAGTAGAGAGATCAAAGTTGCAGGTAAAAGTAATTACGTTAAGTACATCGATAATTACCTTAGCCGTTCGGAAGTTAACTTTGATAAGGGTACTATCATTATAGAAACCGTCTCACCGACAGACCCTAAAAAGCACCTAAAAAACGCCATTGTTACCACCTTATTGACACCCGATGACCCTGCGAATGTCGACTTATTTTCCTCTAAAAGTATCAAACTTGAGGGACGCCCTTTCCTATACGAGCAAGTTGTAGACCAAGAGAAAAAACCGATCCAATGGTCTTGGCGAGCCAATAATTTTGCCGATTACTTGATAGCTAATCATTTGAAAGTAAAAGATGTGGACTTCAAGAAAGCGTATTACGTAGAAATCCCAATGGTTGAGGATCAAGTTGAAATCCGAAGCTATAAGTACGCAGATATCGTTCGCCGCGCCTCAAAACGTTACGACATTCCTGAGGATTTGATTTATGCGATCATTAAAACAGAAAGTAGCTTCAATCCTTATGCGGTAAGTTGGGCTAACGCGTACGGATTAATGCAGGTTGTGCCTAAAACGGCTGGGCGAGATGTTTTCAAGTTGGTGAAGAAGAAGTCAGGAGAGCCAACGCCAGAGTACCTTTTCGACCCAGAGAAGAATATCGATACAGGGACGGCTTACTTCTACATTCTTAAAAACCGTTACCTCAAAGATATCAATAACCCACTCTCTCTTGAGTACAGCATGATTTCTGCGTACAACGGCGGTGCTGGTGGGGTATTAAATACGTTTAATCGGAATGACCGAAAGCGCGCGATGCGAGATCTCAACTCTTTGCAGCCAAGTCAGGTTTATTGGGCGTTGACTAAAAAGCACTCCAACGCTGAAGCTCGCCGTTACCTAGAAAAAGTTACAAACTACAAGAAAGGCTTTAACGCAGGGAAAACCTAAGTGAAACAGTTGGCTAAATATGCAGCGCTCAATCACTTTTTTTCATTTTTTTAAAAAAACCAGTTGACGCGGTAGCCGAAAATCCGTTTAATAGCGCTCCGTTGCCCGGATAGCTCAGTCGGTAGAGCAGAGGATTGAAAATCCTCGTGTCGGTGGTTCGATTCCGCCTCCGGGCACCACAATTTGATTTGTTGGTGTCTAAGTAAAATTAAACACGAACAGAAGCATTAAGAATTTAGTGTGCCGACTTAGCTCAGTAGGTAGAGCAACTGACTTGTAATCAGTAGGTCACCAGTTCGACTCCGGTAGTCGGCACCATTCTTTTGCCTCGATAGCTCAGTCGGTAGAGCAGAGGATTGAAAATCCTCGTGTCGGTGGTTCGATTCCGCCTCGAGGCACCATTATTTGGTGCTTAACAAATAATGGTCTTTTTAGACCTGATGTTGACACAGATAATTCCCCTTTAGTTCAGTTGGTAGAACGGCGGACTGTTAATCCGTATGTCGCAAGTTCAAGTCTTGCAAGGGGAGCCACTTTTAAAAAGGCCTCATCATTTGATGAGGCCTTTTTGCATTCCACTCTCTTTAAACACGCTACACATGACTCTTCGCAATTTATTCCACAATTAACACGATACTAAGATTGATATTGGATACCTATCAATTATGAATTGTTTGCTCGTTATCACTTACTCAATACTTTTTTCGTGCAAGAAATTTAATCTTAATCATATTTTCAAACTATCCAGATACTCGTAACGCGAGTTCTACACTATGATTATCAAATTGTTACAAATTGAAGATCTGTGTCGATTTTAGGTAACAGATCGATTTGTGGAGAGAGTAATATGAAATTAAAGACACAAGCGTATTTATTGTCTGGGTTAGTCCTGATTGCACTGTTAGCGTTGACTATGACTGGTTTATGGACGTTAAGAGTTGCCAGTAATCTTGATAATAAAGCTCGAGTGACAGAGTTGTTTAAGAGTGCATACAGCATTCTGACAGAAGTCGAGAAAATGGCCGCAGATGGTACCTTGGAAGAGGATCAAGCCAAACAACTTGCGACTCGATTGCTGCGCAACAATATCTATAAAGATAATGAATATGTCTATGTGGCAGACGAAAATATGATGTTTGTTGCAACACCACTTGATCCTCAGCTTCATGGCACAAGCTTCCACGATTTTAAAGATGGTGATGGCAATAGTATTGGTGAAATATTGATTAATGCTATCCGTAAAACACCATCCGGCATCGCTGAATATGAATGGACTTCGGCGTACCCTGACGGGTCCATTGACTACAAGCTTTCCATCGCTCAAAAAAGCCCGAGGTGGGGTTGGTTTGTTGGTACGGGAATCAGCTCAGATGAAGTGAATGAGCGATTTTGGTCTACAGCTCAGTGGCAGCTTATCTTATGTTTGATTATCGCAAGCTCCATTCTTACTATCGTCATCATTTCTATTAGAAAGATCTTGGCCCTACTGGGCGGAGAGCCTCAAGAAGTAAGTGATGCGGTACAAGCCGTAGCAAAGGGCAATATTCAGTCATCGTTCGATAGCGAAGCCCCTGATGGCAGTATTTATTACTCTGTTCAGCAAATGAGCCGCTCTCTTGCTGAGTTAGTAACGAATTTGGATAGCTCTATGCATGCATTGCGCAGTGAGTTAAGCCTTGTAGAATCGCGAGCTGGCAGCATCGCTTCATTAACGGAGACTCAGCAGCAGTCTACAGAAATGATTGCAACAGCAATGACTGAGATGGCTTCTTCGGCGAACAACGTCGCTGATTCAGCCCGCGATACGGCAACGAATACCGATGAGGCAGACAAACAAAGTCAACATACCCAAACGCTCATCCACAATACGGTGGATAACATTGAAGGTCTTGCGACTCAACTTGGCACTGCAAGTCAGGCTGTTGCTGACCTAGATAACGATGTAAACAGCATTGTTAAGGTTCTTGATGTGATTGGTGATATCGCAGAACAAACCAACCTTCTGGCCCTCAATGCAGCCATTGAGGCTGCTCGTGCGGGTGAGCAAGGTCGAGGCTTTGCGGTTGTTGCAGATGAGGTCCGTAATCTCGCAGGAAGAACCCAAGAGAGCACCAAAGAGATTCAGCAGATGATCAATAATCTTCAGGAAGGCTCTCGAAATGCCATTAACACCATGGAGATTTGTGCTGAAACGAGTCAAAGCACGGTGACTGAGTCTCAAAATGCGTCTGATGCTCTGCAACAAATTGTCGTTGCGTTGGAATCAATATCGGCAATGAGTCATCAAATAGCGACAGCGGCGGCGGAGCAGACTCAAGTAGGTGATGATATTTCTAAGCGAATTAATATGATTGAAGAGAGCGGTACGCAGCTGAGTGGGGTCGTAACAGAGAGCCATAACAGTACGCAAACGCTTACCGCGTTATCAAACGAACTGGAAACCTGGGTGAACAAGTTTACTGTTAAGAAGTAAATCCTCAGTTAGAGTGTAGAAAGCACGCCTCTCGCGTGCTTTTTTTTATTTATTTTTCAACGGTCGCTTCTGTTAATTCTTCGAGCAATGACCATATACGGCACTTTCGCTAGCCACAATGAGTAAAAATGCCTCATTGAGTATAGAAAAACAACAAACGATATTTTTTTTGCATTTTAATGTTGACCTGAAAAGAGAAAAACCGTTTAATACACCTCGTCGCCCGGATAGCTCAGTCGGTAGAGCAGAGGATTGAAAATCCTCGTGTCGGTGGTTCGATTCCGCCTCCGGGCACCACTATTTAAAATTGTTGGTGCTTAGACATCGACAGTTGTAAAGTAAGAAGAATATAGTGTGCCGACTTAGCTCAGTAGGTAGAGCAACTGACTTGTAATCAGTAGGTCACCAGTTCGACTCCGGTAGTCGGCACCATTCTTTTTATGTCTTCTCATTGAGAAGTAAAATCTGTTCCCTTTTAGTTCAGTTGGTAGAACGCCGGACTGTTAATCCGTATGTCGCTGGTTCAAGTCCAGCAAAGGGAGCCACATTAAAACTAACGTGAAAACGGTAGTTAAAAAATACGTGCCGACTTAGCTCAGTAGGTAGAGCAACTGACTTGTAATCAGTAGGTCACCAGTTCGACTCCGGTAGTCGGCACCACTTCTTTAAGAAGATACAATCTGTTCCCCTTTAGTTCAGTTGGTAGAACGGCGGACTGTTAATCCGTATGTCGCAAGTTCAAGTCTTGCAAGGGGAGCCACATTAAAAAAGCCTCATCATTTGATGAGGCTTTTTGCTATCTGCAACCTATACAAAGCTATGAAATAATCATTGCCAGGCTCTGAGTCTGACAAATAGGTTATTCACCCCACTGAGCTTCAAACCAACTTTCTAGAATGACCACAGCCGATTGGCAGTCGACATTTCCTTTGCTTAGAGCCTTGTAACCGCCCATGTTAAACAGATCAGATCGTGCTTCCGTTGTGGATAGGCGCTCATCGTGTAGCTCTACTTGTACACCAAAGCGGCCAAAGAGCCTGTTAGCGAACTTTTTTGCTCTTGGTGTGATTGTCGCTAAGTCTTTACCGTGGAGATCGGTAGGCAGGCCCACAATAATTAAATTGGGTTGCCACTCCTTGATGAGCTTTTCTATGTCATCCCACTGCGGGATACCATCCTTTGCTTTAAAGGCTTTCAGCGGTGAAGCAGTGCCAGTAATATCTTGGCCTATTGCGCTACCGATACTTTTTGTACCGTAGTCAAACGCCATTATTGTTCGAGACATTCTTTTTCCAATTTGGGCTAAAACAGTCGTTGTAGATGTTCAATAATCTAAGGCTATGCATGCCCAGATTGCGTTGATAGCTGTGCGGCATCAATGCCAAGCATTTGTACTGCGGCTCGCCAACGTTCGCGAATAGGGGTGTTGAAGATGACATCTGGATCGGCCTCTATCGTCAGCCATGAGTTTTCCGATAGTTCAACCTCAAGCTGTCCTGCTTCCCAGCCAGAATATCCCAGAGCAATTAAGTAATGGTTCGGTTCTGCTTCTGTTCCTAATACCTCAAGGATATCTTTAGAGGTTGTGACTGAGATTTGATCCGTCATGTTGATGCTGGATTCATATTCATCTTTGGGCTGATGGAGAATAAAACCGCGATCTTCGGAAACAGGGCCGCCATTGAGCACGGGTTTTTCTAAGCTGGTTGCGTTGACGTGAGATTCTGTCGGTTCAATGTCGACTTTCTTCAACATACCGGCAACGGTGATATCAATAGGGGCATTGATGACCAATCCCATTGCACCGTCTTCATTATGTTCGCAAAGGTAGATGACACGATGCTTAAAGTAGGGATCTTCCATCCCTGGCATGGCGACTAAGAAATGATTTGTCAGGTTCATATCCACTCCAATCGTGAAGTGGGCAGCGAACTGCCCAAATACTATTACGCTTTCAAGCGGCGCTCGATTGCGTCCATCAGTTTACCTGTGATTGAAATTCCGAACTCGGCTTCTATCTCGCGGATGCAAGTTGGGCTAGTTACGTTAATCTCAGTCAACTTATCGCCAATAACGTCTAAGCCTACAAAAATAAGACCTTTTTCTTTTAATGTTGGGGCTATAGTGAGTGCTATTTGTTTATCGGTTTCGCTCAGTGGACGAGCTTCACCACGTCCTCCCGCTGCTAGGTTGCCACGCGTTTCCCCTTTCGCTGGAATACGAGCAAGTACATAAGGCATTGGCTCACCATCAACCACCAAAATACGCTTGTCACCGTTGCTGATATCAGGAACAAACGTTTGTGCCATCGCATAGTTCTGGCCGTGATTAGTAAGTGTCTCAATGATCACATTGACGTTAGGATCGCCCGCTTTAACGCGGAAGATAGAAGCCCCACCCATACCATCGAGTGGTTTTAAGATCACATCGCCGTGTTCTTGTTGAAACTGCTTAATCTTTTCTGCTTTGCGCGTCACTATGGTTGTTGGCGTCAATTCCGGGAACCAGGCAGTGAAGAGCTTTTCATTACAATCACGCAAGCTTTGCGGCTTATTGACGATCAATGTGCCTTGTTCTTCAGCGCGTTCTAAAATATACGTAGCGTAGATAAATTCTGTATCGAATGGAGGATCTTTACGCATTAGAACAACGTCTAACTCAGCAAGCTTGATCGTCTGCTCTGATTTGAATTCATACCAACCGTTTGGATCTTCCTTAAGTTCGACGACTTTTGTGTCAGCGATGGCTTCCCCTTGATCTAAGTGTAGATCATCCATCTCCATATAGTGGATTTCATAGCCGCGACGCTGCGCTTCGATCATCATCGCAAAGCTTGAATCCTTCTTTATGTTAATGGATGAGATTGGATCCATCACAATACCCAGTTTAATCATTGAAATTCTCCAGTTAGCCGAGGTCGCCAAAACGAACTTGTAGGGCGGTAATTGCAGTCAACGCTGCGGTTTCTGTACGTAGTACTCGTGGACCGAGCAAAGTCTCTTCAAATTGATACTCTTGAGTCATATCGATTTCTTGTGAAGAAAGTCCACCTTCAGGGCCAATCAATAGGCGAACCTTATTGATTGGTTCAGGGAGTGTATTAATTGAATATTTTGCTCTTGGGTGCAGATTCAGTTTTAATCCATCCGTTTGCTCTGCACACCATTGTTCAAGTTGCATGATCGGGCGAATAACCGGTATGGTGTTGCGACCACACTGTTCGCAAGCACTGATTGCTATTTTTTGCCACTGAGCGAGTTTTTTCTCAAATCGTTTTGCATCGAGCTTAACGCCACAACGTTCAGAGATGAGCGGCGTGATAGTGTTGACACCAAGCTCAACGGATTTTTGGATCGTAAACTCCATTTTGTCGCCACGAGAGATCACTTGCCCCAGGTGAAGATCAAGGGGCGATTCGCTGCTTTGCTCAATGCGCTCTTGAACATTAACGCTAACGTGTTTTTTTGTTGTTTCTTGAATGGTGGCTGGAAACTCTGCACCGCTGCCATCAAATAGCAATATCTCTTGACCCGCTTTCATCCTTAAAGCACGCCCAATGTGGCCTGCTGCATCATCATCAAGGTTAAGTGTGCCTAGCTGAGAGATGGGTTGTGAATGATATATACGAGGGGTTCTCATCGAGACGTCCTAAAAGGCAAATAGTTAGACCTAACATGGATGCTTTATGCTGAAAAAACAAGGTTAGTAGGGGATTTTAGTGGTTATTACTTATATCCATCGAGTAATACGATTGGTACTCAAACTGATGCGTAAACCAACGTTTTTTGGCAAGACTGACAACGGTAAGTTGCTTGTTGTCTCAGTACCTTGTTATGACGCCGAATCGAGAGGTTGTGATGAGCACAATCGCAACGGTATTTGAATGTTTTGCCTTGTACCGATTGAATCGAAAAGCTGTGCGTTGTTTTCGCTTTGAGTTTAAACACTTCGTTCATAACCGCTTGCCACTCTTTTCCGTGTGGTCTTACTTTACCAAAATGATGAAAGGTGATGAGATGGGCAACTTCATGAGGGATCACTTCATCGATAAACGCTGCATGGTTTTCAGTGAATAGGACGGGGTTAAGACGTATCTCCCAGAGTTGAAGGTAGGCTTTCCCTGCAGCTTTACCTCTTAGCTTGTAGCTTAGTTCAGGTAGAGGAAATGAATGTTGAAAATAGTCAGACGCTTGATCTATACATGCTTTAAGTTTTCTTTGTGCCTGATAATGAAGTTCGAAGTCTTTCACTGCTTTTCCTGATCTCTCTGTTTATCTAGAACTTTTAAATCGGCAATACGTCCAACAAAAAAGCCTCAACGGTTAAGCTGAGGCTTGGATAGTAGCATCAATTGAGCGTCTGAAAAATATAAGGCTCTTTTACAGGTGATGCTTCTTCTTAATGGTCTCATGGTAGCCGTGCCACGTCGCATAGCCGAGTATTGGCATGGTGAAGAACATACCAATTCCATAGGTAGCAAAGCCAATTAGAATACCGCCAGTGATCACTAGGGCCCAAACAATCATTGCTGGAATATTGCTTTTGACGGCATTAAAGCTAGAGAAAACCGCGCTCATTACATCAACACGCTTTTCCATCATTAATGGTATAGAGAAGGCTGAAATACTGAATATGATGACAGCAAAACCAAACCCGACGATGGAGCCGATGATTAAAAATGGAGCGAACTCTGTAATAGAAGCGCCTTGAACAGCAGGGTAAAGAGCATGAATCAGAGCGGCGACTCTCATCCAAAAAATCATTGCGACCGTCAGTAATACAGCAAATGCCCATTGGGAAGTCGAGTTACGTGTAATCGCTCTCATTGAGTGCATTAAACTAGGTTGGTGGCCTTTTTCTCTTTCCCAGCTGGCATCATACATGCCAAGGGCTAGAAATGGCCCGATTAACATATAGACAATCAAACTTGGCATCACAACTAAATGTGAATGTGTGCCTTGCCATTGTACGAGTAACACAATACCCACAGCGGCAGCCATAAAGCAGGCACCATAGAACATGCTGATGATTGGCATGCGGATAAAGTCGTGCACACCTAGTGATAGCCAGTGGAATGGAGCGGTCACGCTCAGCTGATTGCAGGGCAGGGTGCGAGCGTACTCGCTATCTGGAATTTTCTTATCTTTCGCTTCAAAATCTGATGGGTTCACCGTACGAGGCATACACCCTCCTTGATCTATTCTCGTTAATTGTTGACGACATATGCTTGCCGACTGACGAATTTGAGTTGGTTTATCAAAGGTGTGAACTGCAAGAACTTATCTACTGCAACCCACGTCAATTAGTAATTATCGTGGAAAATGCATCGTTTAAACTTGAATTTATTTATTAATATCAAGTCACTAAGCCCTACCGATAGACGCAAGGAAATGGTAAGTGGCAATCTAAGGATAAAGTACATTTAACACTTTATTAACTATTGGCGTGAATAGAAAAAAACACAAATATTTAGGTGAAAAATTAATCGAAAATAAGAAGCCCCTGCAAATATGCAAGGGCTTTATGTTTTCAGTCGGTGGCTGCTAGCTACTAAAGACCAGCGAACTCACGTAGCATTGCTGCTTTATCTGTTGCTTCCCATGGGAACTCTTCGCGACCAAAGTGGCCGTATGCAGCCGTCTTCTTATAGATTGGCTGAAGAAGGTTCAGCATCTCTTGTAGACCGTATGGGCGTAGGTCGAAGTTTTGGCGAACCGCTTCAACGATGATTTGGTGAGAAACTTTTTCCGTACCAAACGTTTCAACCATGATTGAGGTTGGATCCGCAACACCGATAGCGTAAGAAAGTTGAATCTCACAACGATCAGCCATGCCAGCAGCTACAATGTTTTTCGCAACGTAACGAGCCGCGTAAGCTGCAGAGCGGTCAACTTTTGATGGATCTTTACCTGAGAATGCACCGCCACCGTGACGCGCTGCACCTCCGTAGGTATCAACGATGATCTTACGACCCGTTAGACCACAGTCACCCATTGGGCCACCGATTACAAAACGGCCGGTTGGATTGATGAAGAAGTTCGTCTCTTTATTGATCCACTCAGCAGGAAGCACTGGCTTAATGATTTCTTCCATTACCGCTTCACGTAGGTCTGGTGTAGAAATATCATCGCTGTGTTGAGTCGAAAGAACAACGGCGTCGATACCAACGATCTTACCTTGGTCGTATTGGAACGTTACTTGAGATTTCGCATCTGGGCGAAGGAAGTTAAGCTTGCCGCTCTTACGTACTTCCGCTTGCTTTTCAACAAGGCGGTGCGAGTAAGTGATAGGCGCAGGCATTAGGATTTCAGTTTCGTTCGTCGCGTAACCGAACATGATACCTTGGTCGCCGGCACCTTGATCTTTAGGGTCCGCTTTATCAACGCCTTGGTTGATGTCAGGAGATTGCTTACCAATAGTATTTAGCACGGCACATGAATCAGCATCAAAGCCCATGTCTGAACCAGTGTAGCCAATCTCACGAACGGTTTGACGAGTGATCTCTTCGATATCAACCCATGCTGAAGTCGTGATTTCACCACCAACCATAACCATACCGGTTTTAACGTAAGTCTCACACGCTACGCGAGCTTTTGTATCTTGTTCTAGGATGGCATCTAGAACAGCATCAGAAATTTGGTCTGCAATTTTATCTGGATGACCTTCTGAAACAGATTCAGAAGTGAATAGGTGCTTAGCCATGTGAGCTCCACTTTATTGGGTTGATGATGAATTCTATCATTCACCACAAAAATAATTGATATTAACTGTAGGTGTTTCTACATCTAGACGTCTATTCTAATTTTGAAAGTGTGAATTACAAGCTCTTTTTTGGATATCTCATAACTAAACGTTTGCGTGTTGAAATTAGGCTTTGACAGGATGAATGTATCGAGTTGTGAAAATAGTTGGAAATTTGAGCAAAAATCACCAGTAAAACGTTTGCAGTCATTAGGGGGCTTTGAGAGAATACCGCGCTCTGAATTCATCGAATAATTCAGCTTCCATTATTTTTTAAATCGCTTATGCACTCAGGAGCAGACATGCCTTCTCGTAAAGACCTAGCCAATGCAATCCGCGCACTTAGTATGGACGGCGTTCAACAAGCTAACTCAGGCCACCCAGGCGCACCTATGGGTATGGCTGACATCGCTGAAGTTCTTTGGCGTGGCCACTTGAACCACAACCCAGCAAACCCAGAGTGGGCTGACCGTGACCGTTTTATTCTGTCTAACGGCCATGGTTCAATGCTGATTTACTCTCTGCTTCACCTTGCAGGTTACGAGCTTTCAATTGAAGACCTGAAAAACTTCCGTCAACTGCACTCTAAGACTCCAGGCCACCCAGAGTACGGTTACGCTCCTGGTATTGAGACAACAACGGGCCCTCTAGGTCAAGGCATCACGAACGCTGTTGGTATGGCTATGGCTGAGAAAGCACTAGCGGCGCAGTTCAACAAAGAAGGCCACGACATTGTAGACCACTACACTTATGCATTCATGGGTGATGGCTGTCTGATGGAAGGTATTTCTCACGAAGCATGTTCTCTAGCGGGTACGCTAGGTCTTGGTAAGCTGGTTGCTTTCTGGGATGACAACGGTATCTCTATCGATGGCGAAGTTGAAGGTTGGTTCTCTGACGATACACCTAAGCGTTTTGAAGCTTACGGCTGGCATGTGATCCCTGCTGTAGATGGTCACGACTCTGACGTTATCAACGCAGCGATTGAAGCGGCTAAAGCGGATCCTCGTCCAACGCTTATCTGTACTAAAACTATCATCGGTTTTGGTTCTCCAAACAAAGCGGGTACGCACGACTGTCACGGTGCTCCACTAGGCGCTGATGAAATCACAGCAACCAAAGCGGCACTAGGTTGGGAACACGGTCCTTTCGAAATTCCAGTGGATATCGCAGCTGAGTGGAATGCAAAAGAAGCAGGCGCAGCGAAAGAAGCAGCGTGGAATGCTAAGTTTGACGCGTACGCAGCGGCTCACCCAGAGCTAGCAGCAGAATTCAAACGTCGTACTGACGGCGAACTTCCAGCTGAGTGGGAAGAGAAAGCAAACGCAATCATTGCTGATCTTCAAGCGAACCCAGCAAACATTGCTTCACGTAAAGCATCTCAAAACGCACTCGAAGCGTTTGGTCAAATGCTTCCAGAATTTATGGGCGGCTCTGCTGACCTTGCGCCTTCTAACCTAACTATGTGGTCGGGCTCTAAGTCTCTTGAAGCAACAGACTTCTCTGGTAACTACATCCACTACGGTGTGCGTGAATTCGGTATGACGGCTATCATGAACGGTATCGCTCTGCACGGTGGTTTCGTACCATACGGCGCAACGTTCCTAATGTTCATGGAATACGCGCGTAACGCAATGCGTATGGCTGCTCTGATGAAAGTTCAGAACATTCAAGTTTACACGCACGATTCTATCGGCCTAGGCGAAGATGGCCCAACTCACCAACCAGTTGAGCAGATAGCTTCTCTACGTCTGACTCCAAACATGAGCACATGGCGTCCATGTGACCAAGTTGAATCTGCAGTGGCTTGGAAACTGGCAATCGAGCGTAAAGATGGTCCTTCATCTCTAATCTTCTCTCGTCAAAACCTTGCACAACAAGATCGTGACGCTGAGCAAGTAGCAAACATCGCTAAGGGTGGTTACATCCTGAAAGATTGTGCTGGTAAGCCTGAGCTAATCATCATTGCAACTGGTTCTGAAGTTGAGCTTGCTGTTGAAGCAGCTGCACAACTAACCGCTGAAGGTAAAGCAGTACGCGTAGTCTCTATGCCTGCAACTGACGCGTTCGATAAGCAAGATGCTGAATACCGTGAGTCTGTACTTCCGTCAGACGTTACAGCACGTATCGCTGTTGAAGCTGGCATCGCTGACTTCTGGTACAAGTACGTTGGTTTCGGTGGCAAGATCATCGGTATGACAACGTTCGGCGAATCTGCACCTGCAGGTGAACTGTTCAAGATGTTCGGTTTCACGACTGAAAACGTAGTAAATACAGCGAAAGAACTACTGGCTTAAATCGAGTAAGAACTTCCTATTGAAAGGCCTAGCTTGAAGCTAGGCCTTTTTTATGGTTCATCGCGACTTTC
>NZ_MCWZ01000022.1 GCF_002877365.1 Vibrio sp. 10N.261.55.A7 | reverse complement strand
TCCGCGATGAACCTTTTTATTGAGCTAGCCGAAGTCAAATCCGGCTATTTTTAGAGAGAAACAAACAAAAAATGTACAGTGCATTTTTGAGAACGACGCATCATTTCAAGGGGCGAGAGGAAGAATAATTCATAACACTGAAGTAAATCACACAAGTGTAAAATTAGTCTTGGTCAGACTGCGAGTAGTTTGCTACGTTTAAATGACACAGTGATTGGAAAGGTAGAACTATATGAAAGTAAATGTACAAACACATCATGTATCAATCAATGACGACTCACGCAAAGAAATCGAAGCTAAATTCGAAAAAGTATCCTCTCATTTTCCTCAACTGATCAGTAGCGACATCATCATCACCAAAGAGCACGGCCAACACCAAGTAGAGATTTTTACCAACTACGAAGGCGCACGTGTATCAGCGAAATCAACCAATGATGTTATGTACCCAGCCATTGCTGCGGCATTGAAAAAACTAGAAGCGGGTCTTCGTAACCGTAAAGGACAGTTAAAATCCGATCTTCATGAGAAGCCAACAAGCACAAAACCAGAAATTGCTTCCGATATTATTCAAGAGATGAAATTAGTTGATTAAACAGTAAGGTAGATTTGCCCATTGGGCTAGGTAGGTAGTACCACGTTTTGAAGAGAAGCCAGCATGAATTTGCTGGCTTTTTTGATCTTGCTTTCATCAGCATGAGGCTATTGAACGTGTTGCTGGCTCGCAATAAGACGTTGATGACGAAGGTTTATATGGGAAATAAGCTTCTGCCACTTTTCAGCTAAATAGTAGTGCCCGGACACCATCAACTGCCCTTGAGCTCTTTCAATGACAGACAGTGGCATGCTTTGATAAATGTATTCAAATGTATTGACGTCAAGTTCAGACGCATCGCTTGCCCAGTCTATCTCCGAAGAAAGCCCCGATGCATAGATTCTCACCGCTTGTGTTTCTGGCGATGAGACTTCTGTCTCTTTAAGTTGCTTGAGCAGTATTTTAAATCGTTCAAATTTCATCTTCATGTTTTAAGTCCTTTGATAGCGTATCGCTTTATCAGTCTTCCTTTTTTATGCCTTATTTAGTGACTGATAAGATTGTCTTAGCTCAAAAAACAACCAGAACGATGCTGTTGTAAGCCATTTTCACGCTGTCTTGATTTGAATACAGTAATGAACAGACAGGAAAGAAGCGTCGATACCTAGTCTACATACTGCATGATCCTAGATCCCAGAGGCTAAGTTTTAACTATAGCGGGAAATCAAGAAACATTTATTAACACTTGGATAATAAAGTGAATTTTTAACTTTAAAGCGCTTGATCAGTAGGCAGGGTAAAGAGTTGGCTCATGTTAGCTCGATTTATCATTGGTATGGAATCTGTCAAAAATAAGAAAAGTTAGAACTCGATCATTTCAGACAAGGAGGATAAATGTAAAAATCACAGTGTCTTATTATAATACAAATATAGAGGATTGCTGTGAAATTTAGAACACTGACTGCGGCTGTTGCCACTGCACTTTCTTTCGGTGCTTATGCTGCTCCACAAACCCCTGCTGATATTCTTGATCTTTCTTGTTGGAAAGTCACACTGCCCGTTTCTTTAACGGGGGGAGATCGCCCCACCGAATTTGAAGAAAACGACATTGCCAATGGTGCAATGCACCCTGATTATTTCTACGTAAATGAAGCGGGAGATGGGGTGGTTTTTCGCTCACCTGTTCAAGGCATCAAAACGTCAGAGAACACAAAGTACGTCCGTTCTGAATTACGTGAAATGATGCGCTGTGGTGATACCAGCATTCGCACTCACGGTGTGGGTGGTAATAACTGGGTATTCTCAAACAATGAATCAGAAGAGTCGCTAAAAAATGCGGCGGGTGTGGATGGAACGCTTAAGGCAACGTTATCGGTTGATCACGTCACTAGGACAGGAAAAATCTGGCAGCAAGGACGTGTGATCATTGGTCAAATTCACGCACCAAAAGACGAGCCAGTGAAAATCTATTATCGAAAAATGCCTGAACACAATACAGGGTCACTGTGGATCTCGCATGAACCGAATGGTGGCGACGACATTACGTTTCCAATGATTGGGCCAACGAAACCGAATTACTGGAAACAGGGCTCAAAAGATTACCAGTCAACCTATGACGATGGTATTGCGTTGGGTGAATCGTTTTCGTACAAAATTGAGGTGGTAGGCGCTGATATGACGGTCACCATTTCTCGTGAAGGTAAGCCAGATGTCGTGCAGAAAGTGGACATGCAAAACTCGGGTTACGAAGAAGAAGGCGAGTGGATGTACTTCAAGGCTGGAGTCTACAACCAAAATCGTTCGGGCGATCCTGATGATTATGTTCAAGCCACTTTTTATGAATTGGAAGTGACCCACAAGTAGCCAAACGTTGATGCACTAGGCTTACTGCGGGTCAGTAAGCCTAATTTCTACGATATTAATCTCGCCTGCCTAACTGACATACCCCGTCGATGAACATCTGCATCGTGGGATTGACATGCGCTTCTTGCAGTATGATGACTTCGGCTGACCAATCGGGAAACTTGTCTTCAAACAGAGTAAGGTGCGTGTTTTCAATCGCTTCACGACAAATGAAATGCGGCAAATGTCCCCAGCCAACACCAGTCTTGATTAAGTTCAGCATTTGGATTGCGTTGTTACACATCATGTGTCTATGGCTGATAATATCTGCGTCCCTTAAACCGACCTGTGCTAAAAAAGAGTAGGTTAACTGAAGTCGGTCACTGAAATTACGTTCCGTCGAGTTGGCTGGCATTTTCCATTCGATCGGGGCAACCCTAACAACCTTAAAGCTATACGCCTGTGTTACCGTGACTTTTTTCTCAATGAGCATGGAAGAGAACGCGAGCCCTACATCCGCTCTGTTATTGATAACCCAATCCCTTACCTGCATGGTGTCACCGTTGAGGACTTTCAAATTGAGATATGGGTATTTTTCTAGAATGTCGGCGAGCAGCAAGTCGACGTTTTTGTCGATCAAACTGGTATCAATTGCCACGGTTAATGAGTCCGGTACCCCTTTGTGTAAACTGTCGATCTTTGCTTCAAAGTGGTTCGATTCGTTCAGCATTGATTGCGCGTACTTGTAGAGTTGCCAGCCTTGTGGCGTCACTTCAATCGATCGTGGTAAGCGTTCAAATAAGATCAATCCAGTATCAATTTCGAAATTATTCACCTGCTCACGAACGGTTGAAACATGCTTGCCCAGTGCACGAGCGGCTTGGGCAATCCCTTTGTTTTCAACGGTGGCGACAAATGCTTGCACTTGCTCGATGGAATACGACATACATGGCCTCAGTGTAATAGTATTTAAGAGAGGGTTAATACCTACTCTCAGCGTCTTTGAGATTAGCAGTAATCGTTGATAATGACCACATCGAGACAACAACAAGGTTGTCAGAACTTATCAAGATCAGTCGCTACTAAAGAGGGCACAATTATGAAAACTTTCAAACTTAATACCATCGCAGCGGTTGCAGCATTAGCCATGACCTCACTCTCTGGTGTTGCAGACGCATGTTCACGCATAACTTTGGATACTCCACACGGTGTCAGTACGGTTCGTTCATTAGATTGGGGAGATCAACTTGGCAATGTGGCTCAAGTCAACCCAGTAGGTAAGCATCGTACATCGGAAGCACCGAGCTACGAGAAATCAATGAAGTGGACAACGAAGTACCATTCGATTGCACAGACAGAGTGGGAAGTTTTTCACGGCGTTGCATCTGATGCGATTAACTCTGAAGGCCTAGGTACGTCATTACTGTATATGTATGATTCTGCGCAATACATTGCCGACTATGAAGATACAGGCGCGCCTGCGGTGAGCTTTTTAGAATTGGTTTCGTATGTGAATGAAACGTATGCCTCTGTTGAGCAAGTCGTGCAAGCTTTTGAAGCGAATGAGTTTCAGATTGCGTGGGCTGACGGCTTACACGGTACTCAACATGGTCTTCACCTATCAGTACAGGATAAAACCGGTGACATAGCGCTATTTCAACTAAACGAAGGTGGAAAGATGGTGGTTCACCGTGGTGATGTTGCATCCGACTTACGCGTAATGGCGAATGCACCACTTCAGCAAGATCACCGAGACTATGTTAGCCGTGTTGATTTGGAAGACTTAGCCGCGAAGAATATTCCATCGTCTATCTCTTCACTCGATCGAAACTTACGAGGCCTATTTAACACGACGCATGTGGGCTTTAGTGAGGACGCATCGTGGGCACAAACTCGAGGTAAATTGCTGAGCACATACAACGCAGGGAACCTAGTGCCACAAGATCTTGTTGACCCTGTTAATGGCGAGACTTACGCGACGTGGACACAGTTTGTCTACAACCACGAAAATGGCGATTTCTTGTTTACTAACTATGATACTCGTGAGCAAATTGGTTACAACTTCAATGACACATTACAGTTTACTGAAACGATGTGTGCTGACACCGTAAACCAAGCCTCTCAAGGCTTGAATACAGCAACCTTCAGTGTTTGTGAGCAAAGTGTCGGTAACAAATAGTTGGAAATAAATAGGCGAGCGATAGAATTTAGATTCTAAGAAATAAAAGGCCCTGTATCTTAATTGGATACGGGGTCTTTTCTGCGTGTATTGAATACAGATTGGGCTGAGTAAGGCTTAACTGAATCACAGAGCAGGCGTACCTCACCGTCTTACAGCGGATAATTGCAAAGGATGATTACAAAAGGATGATTACAAAGTACCAGTCTCTAAGTCATAAGATTGACCGCTCAGTTACTTTGTAATGTTGTCATTGCTGAGGGCAAACCAACCATCGCAGTTTTTTTAGATTTTAAGACGGTCTATCACGAGTCCAGTGCTCGCATATCAAATATTCTTAAATGAAGAAATTACATTCAGTCGGTAACCAATCAATTAATCTGAAGGCTTATCTCTTTTATCTAAACAATGCACGATGATTTACTAATACTCTTGACCTTACCCTAAGGGGAAGCTTTAGAATCACGCATAACTTAATTTTAAAGGCTCGGTATGCGTTTCTCTTCTACTCGCATAAATTGGATTACACTCTTAAGCATCTTTACGTTGCTTATTTCTAGTGTTGTCTCGAGCACGCCTTTAATGTCATTTCAAATGTTAGACATTGCTAACGCTAATCCAAGTGTTCAATCTACGATTCAATCTGAGTTGCCTGATTGCCACCGAGCTAGTAATGATCATGCCCAGATGGGACACGGCTCTAGTACCCCAACATCACAAACGATGACGGAGTCTGATCCCCCCTCTTGTAACAGCAACGCTGATTCAATGCATAACTGCTGCAGTGCAACCTGTGTCAATGTGATGGCATTTACACCGAGCTTAAATAAGGTGACTCACATAGAGACGCGGTTAAGTAAGATTGAATCACACACACAAGGTGAGCGTGTTCAGCGCCCACAATCTTTGTATCGACCCCCGATAGCCTAAATCCAAACTCTGTCTTTCTATTACTGTTCAGTTCTCTATTCGCTTCTCAATGTGAGTTAGCAAATAACAGACGCAGTAACTGTTTTATCGCGCCTATTATTTAACCTTACCAAGGGTTATTCGGCGCAAGAATTTGGATAACACCGTGACTATAAACCCCTCACTTATTGCAGTAGCAGTCAGTGCATCGGTTGGCTTTGCCCTGCCACTTCATGCCGCTGCCAATGCAACGCAAACCAGCGTGACGTCATCAGTATCGTTAGCTCAGCTGATTGATATTGCACTAAACAATGACTCGAATCGAAAGCAGTTCTATGCCCAATCTTACGCCATGAGAGAATCAGGCATCGCCAATGCAACACTTGCTGATCCAAAGCTAAAATTTGGGGTTGGCGGCCTACCTGTTGACAGTTTCAAGTTTGATGATGACCCAATGACCAACATTTCAGTTGGGCTGATGCAGCAATTTAGCCGAGGTTCAACGCTCGATCTTCAGCAGCGTCAAGCGAATCAACAGGCCGATGGTCTGACACTGCAAATTGCAGCCCGTGAACTCGACATCGCCAACAGTATGACTCAGCTATGGCTCGAGCTTGGCTATCAGCAACAAGCACATCAAGTGCTGCTCGAAAACCACCGATTGATGCAAGAGATGGAAAGCTTTATTCAAACCAACTACTCGATTGGCAAAAGTGAAGCGCAAGACCTTCTTAATGCTCAGTTGCAAGTTAGCCAGATCGAAGAAAAGCTACAAGCGAACACGCAAATGCAGCACCGTTTGATTTCTCAATTATCTGAGTGGTTAGGATCCGATTGGCTGTATCGCACCGACTCATTGCGAGCGAGCAACCAACTGGATTGGAGCTTGCTTGAGCAACGCTTAAATCGCTCGAGTGACTCCACCGAGCACTACCCGCAGCTTAACTTAAATCCTATGGTTCAAATGGCTGACGTCGCTATTTCTACCAATCAAACTCAGGTTGAAATTGCTGAGCAAGCTTATACACCTCAATTCGGTGTTGAGGTGATGTACGCTTACAGGCAAGCCAATGGAATGATGGGCGATCCCGCCTCCGATCTCGTCAGTGCTTACGTCACAATGGATGTGCCTCTGTTTACTGGTAATCGCCAAGACAGACAACATTCGGCAGCGCAATATCAAGTCGGCGCAGCTAAATCTCAAAAAGACACACTACTTAGCCAAATGAACGCCAAGGTGAATACGCTACTTATCGATAAAAGCAACCTTGAACAGCGTCTTGAGCGCTATCAAAACTCCTTACTTCCACAGGCCAAATCTCGCTCTGAAGCGGTCGAGCGGGGTTACCAAAACAATACGGCGCAATTTAATACCGTCATTACCGCCAGCCGAGATGAACTGGCATTGCAGCTTGAGCAGCAACGCCTTCTCACCGATTTAAACCTTGTCAACAGCAACCTATCTTCACTGCTCGGTGGTTTCGATTTCAATGTTGAACTGCCCAATTTAAACCGTGACGAACAAGGTGTTCATCAAAACCAACCTGGTGCAGATAAGTCACACGCAGACGCTCAGAAGTAATGACATAAGAATTAGGAATAGATTATGAAAACAATGCAAATCGCAACACTCGCTCTTCTGATTGGCGGTGCTATCGGTTTTGGTGTCGCACTTGGTTTAGACGCAAACCACTTCATTATGCCAGCAAACGACGATATGAGTGCGATGGCCTCATCTAATGAAAAAGGAGCAGATGAACCACTCTATTGGGTAGCACCAATGGATGCGAACTATCGGCGTGATCAACCTGGCAAGTCGCCGATGGGGATGGCTCTCGTTCCTGTCTACGCCTCGGATCTCGCCGGAGAAAATGAGGAAGCGGGAACCGTCACCATTAACCCTGCTGTCGAAAATAATCTTGGGGTTAAAACAGCCTTAGTCACGCAGGAAAAGCTATCGCCTCGCATTGAGACGGTGGGCTATGTGGCGTTTGATGACAGCCTAGTTTGGCAAACCAACGTTCGCATCGCCGGTTGGGTTGAAAAGCTCAATGTTAACGCCATTGGTGAGCAGGTAAATAAAGGTGATGTTCTGTTCACACTATATTCTCCTGAGCTCGTTAAAGCACAAGAAGAGCTGCTGAATGCCTACCGAGCAGGTCATAAAGGGTTGATTCGCGGCGCTACCGATCGTTTGGTTTCACTCGGCGTTGATAGGTCTCAAATCAAGCAGATCGTAAAAGCAAACCGAGCGTCTCAAACCATCGAAATCAAAGCGATAGCCGATGGTGTCATTGCCAGTTTGAGTATTCGTGAAGGGGGTTACCTCTCTCCCGCGCAAACCGTGATCAGCGCCGGCCCCCTTAATGAAGTGTGGGTGGATGCGGAAGTCTTTGAACGTCAATCCCATTGGATCACAACCGGCAGCCAAGCCAGCATGACACTTGATGCGATACCGGGGCAAGAGTGGCACGGCGTGGTGGATTACGTTTACCCCATTCTTGACCCAAAGACTCGTACTCTTCGAGTGCGACTTAAGTTTGCCAATCCTGAAGGGGAACTTAAACCGAACATGTTTGCCAGCATTGCTCTGCAACCAGAATCAAGTGAGAGCGTTCTGACTATTCCAAGATCATCGGTTATTCGCTCTGGTGGCATGACACGTGTGGTGCTTTCACAAGGCGATGGTAAATACCGCTCGGCTCGTATTGACGTAGGACGCGAAGCGGGCGAAAAAATCGAAGTCATTCAAGGTCTCAACGAGAACGATCGCATCGTGACTTCGGCTCACTTCATGATCGATTCTGAATCGAGTCAATCGGCTGACCTTTCTCGTATCAACGGTGTAGAGCCTTCAGCAAGCAACGAGCCGCCTGCTGAAACCGCATGGACAAAAGGGGAAATTACCGATGTGATGGAAGGCCACCGCATGCTAACCATCAACCACCAGCCGGTTCCCGAGTGGAATTGGCCGGGAATGGTGATGAACTTCAACATTGCCGAAGGCGTTGATATGTCTCAACTGAGTAAAGGCCAGATGATCGACTTTGAAATGCAGCAAGGCGATTCAGGGCAATACGATGTTGTCACCCTTAATGTTGATGACACCGGTATTGTCAGTGAGCTATGGGTCGACGGCGAGATCACTATGCTGATGGCTGACTTTGGCATGATCACCCTAAAACACGCCGCGGCACCCGAGTGGGGCTGGGCCGCTGGCGAAATGAACTTTTCAGTAGGAGGAGATATCGATTTGTCTGGTTTAGTTGAAGGGCAGTCGGTTCGATTTCTAGTCATCAAAGACGGCTCAGATGTCTCTTTGATAAAAATTGAGACTCAGGAAAACCCAACGCAAATGGATGCGCACGCGCAACACACCGCACATCAAAATATGGGGGATAACCAATGATTACCGCCATTATTCGATGGTCGATCAATAATCGATTCCTGGTCTTAATTGCCAGTATTTTCCTTACATTAGCTGGGCTTTACAGCGTTAAAAATACCCCTGTTGATGCGCTGCCTGACCTCTCTGATGTACAGGTGATCATTAAAACCAGCTACCCGGGGCAAGCACCTCAAGTGGTGGAAGACCAAGTCACCTATCCACTGACAACGGCCATGCTCGCGGTTCCAGGTGCGGAGACCGTCCGCGGTTACTCCTTCTTTGGTGACTCCTATGTCTACATCATCTTTAACGATGATACCGACATGTACTGGGCCCGCTCCAGAGTATTGGAGTACCTAAGCCAAGTTGCCCCCAACCTACCTGCGAATGCCAAGCCCACACTTGGGCCTGATGCGACGGGGGTGGGCTGGGTATACAGCTACGTATTGCAAGATAAAACAGGCCAACATGATTTAGCCGAGCTGCGTAGCCTGCAAGATTGGTTCTTAAAATACGAGCTGCAAACCGTTGATGGCGTGTCAGAAGTTGCCACCGTAGGCGGTATGGTCAAGCAGTACCAAGTACAAATTGACCCGGCCAAGCTTCGCGCTTATGACCTGACTCTTCAGCAAGTGAACATGGCGATCCAAGACGGCAACCAAGAGACAGGCGCATCGGTTGTGGAAGTGGCTGAAGCCGAACACATGGTTCGTACAACGGGCTATTTAAGCAGTATCGAAGACATTAAATCGCTGCCACTTAAAGTGACCGACAAAGGCACACCCCTGCTATTGGGTGATATTGCCGAGATCAACACTGGGCCACAGATGCGTCGTGGTATCTCTGAGCTCAATGGTGAAGGCGAAGCGGTGGGCGGTGTGATTGTCATGCGCTTTGGCGAGAACGCCAGTGAAGTGATCGACAACGTTAAGAACAAACTGAATGAGCTTAAACAAGGTTTACCTGAAGGTGTCGAAATTGTTGCCACCTACGACCGTTCAACACTCATCGATGCCGCTGTCGAAAACCTTTGGAAAAAGCTCATTGAAGAGTTCATTGTTGTGGCCATTGTTTGTGCTCTGTTCCTGTTCCATATCCGCTCATCTCTGGTGATTGCGATAAGCTTGCCGGTGGGCATTTTAAGCGCCTTCATCGTTATGCATTGGCAAGGCATTAACGCCAACATCATGTCACTCGGCGGTATTGCCATCGCCATTGGCGCCATGGTGGATGGTGCAATCGTCATGATTGAAAACGTGCATAAGCACATTGAACGCACGCCACTCACAGATAAAAACCGCTGGCAAGTGATCGGTAAAGCCGCCGAAGAAGTGGGTGCGCCGCTGTTCTTTTCGCTGATCATCATCACGCTCAGCTTTGTTCCGGTATTTTCACTTGAAGGCCAAGAGGGCAAGATGTTCTCGCCACTCGCCTTCACTAAAACCTATGCAATGGCCGCATCGGCAGGTCTAGCGATCACCTTAGTCCCTGTTCTTATGGGCTACTTTGTTCGCGGTAAGATTCTTCCAGAAAATAAGAACCCTGTGAACAAAGGGCTAGTAGCGCTCTATCGCCCGATGCTGAATCTAAGCCTGAAATACCCAAAACTGATCATTGTCACGGCACTTGGGTTAATGGCTTCAGCGTATTATCCAACCAGTCAGCTTGGTAGTGAATTCATCCCACCACTCGATGAAGGCGATTTGATGTACATGCCAACCACATACCCAGGTATTTCGATTGGTAAAGCGCGTGAGCTACTACAGCAAACCAATAAGCTGATTAAAACCGTACCTGAGGTGGAAACGGTATGGGGCAAGATTGGTCGTGCTGATACAGCGACTGACCCAGCACCACTCACCATGATTGAGAGTGTTATTCAGCTTAAACCTCGCAGTGAATGGCGAGACGGTGTGACTACCGACTCACTGCGTGCCGAGTTCGACAGCCTTGTGAAGTTTCCAGGTTTAACCAACGCATGGGTAATGCCAATCAAAACGCGTATTGACATGCTAGCCACGGGGATTAAAACGCCAATCGGCATCAAGATCGCAGGGCCTGACCTTAAGATCATTGAAGGTATCGGTGCCGAATTGGAGCCTATTTTGAATGAACTGGAAGGCACAGCTTCCGTCTACGCTGAGCGTGTTGCCGGTGGCCGTTACGTCACCATCGACATTAAACGCCGTGCAGCTGCTCGATACGGTTTAAGCATTAAAGAAGTTCAACAGGTTGTTTCAACCGCGGTTGGCGGAATGAAAGTAGGTGAAACCGTTGAAGGGCTAGAGCGTTACCCAATCAATGTTCGCTACCCACAAGATTACCGTAATTCTGTGGTCAAGCTGCAGAACCTGCCTCTTGTCACATCAAATGGCGCACGTATCGCACTGGCTGACGTTGCCGATATTCGTTACGAAGATGGCCCACCAATGATTAAAACAGAGAACGCTCGCCCGAACGGCTGGGTCTTTGTGGATATCGACGGTCGAGATCTTGGTTCTTACGTCGCTGAAGCTCAGCAAGCAGTAAGCGAACAGTTATACCTACCGGCGGGCTACTCCATTGCGTGGTCTGGGCAATACGAATACATGGAGCGCGCGAAAGAGCGATTAACCATGGTAGTACCCGTCACGATTGCCATCATCATGCTACTGCTTTACATGAGCTTTCGCCGTGTCGGTGAAGTGTTGATCATTATGGCAACCTTACCACTCGCGATGGTTGGCGGACTTTGGCTGATGCACATCCTTGGCTTTAATTTCTCTATTGCTGTTGGGGTTGGCTTTATCGCTCTTTCCGGTGTGGCGGTAGAGATAGGCGTCATCATGTTGGTGTATCTCAACCAAGCGTGGCATTACAAAAAGATTCATGCTCAAGAAGAAGGTACATTACTGACTCAACAAGACTTAACCGATGCCATCGGTGAAGGTGCAGGCTTGCGTGTGCGCCCGGTCATGATGACGGTACTGACGGTCATCATCGGTCTTATCCCAATAATGTATGGCGATGGCACGGGATCGGAAGTCATGCAGCGTATCGCCGCCCCAATGATTGGTGGCATGGCCTCAGCACTGCTGCTCACTCTACTGGTGCTTCCTGCCGTTTTTCAGCTGTGGAAACGCAGAGAAATTATTAGCTAATAACAAACATTCAAATTCACGCAGGCTGTTCTCAAGCGGCCCGCGTTCCTTACCAAACATTAGAAACAGAACATCAGATACTGAATTTAAGGAAACAAAAATGAAAAAATCACTAATCGCACTAAGCATCGCGCTTCTTTCAACCACGGCATTTGCAGCAAAGATGGATCACAATAAAATGGATCATGGCTCTATGGATCATAGCAAGATGGATCACTCTAAAATGGACCACGGCTCTATGTTGATGGACATGGAAGGCATGTCAGCCGTCGGAATGCCTGCAACGGGTGGACAACCTGACAAAGTGGTCCACGTTATTCTAAGCGATGATATGACAATCACTTTTAAGAGTGATGTGACGATTGAGCCTAATGACGTCGTGCAATTTGTTGTGATGAACACAGGGAAAATTGAACATGGGTTTACGATTGGATCGGCAGAAGAACAGCTCAAGCATAGAGAGATGATGGCGAACATGTCTGAGCATCATGGCCACGAAGATAGCAGCACAGTTATGGTCGCACCAGGAAAAGCAAAACAGCTGCTTTGGCACTTCCACGGTGAGCACAATGTTGAATTTGCTTGTAATATTGCAGATCATGCAGAACAGGGAATGGTAAAGAAAGTCTCTCTTTAATTGAATGGAGGAGGCTGGCTGTTCGTTCAGCCTCCTTTTTTAGCCAAGTAAGTGAGCAGGTTGAGTAATATAAACCAAACACTACATCATCTGAGAAGGCGATAATTGAAAGTGGCGCTTAAACTCTCGAAAGAACTGTGATTGGCTGCTGTACCCAACAAGGCTAGCGGCTTCACTGGCGCGCTTTCCTTCCACAGTGATTAACTCTTTAGCCTTATCAAGGCGCACTTTTTTCACGTACTGCATGGGCGATTCGCACGTGACTTCTTTGAAGGCGCGATGAAAAGAGGAAACGCTCATGTTCGCCTGGTGAGCTAAATCTTCGACATTGATCGGAGAAGAGAAGTTCGCGTGTAAGGTGCCCAATACCTTAGC
>NZ_MCWZ01000021.1 GCF_002877365.1 Vibrio sp. 10N.261.55.A7 | reverse complement strand
CTATTTAGATTTCGAAAAGCCACCCTTATGGGTGGCTTTTTATTTTGACTAGAAAGTAACATTATATAGATGTCATAATGGCTGATAGCTAGATAATTCAAAGACCTGTAAGTTTTGGAGTTTTAAGTATGAAGATGTGTCGTTGGTTAATTTTATGTTTGTTTTCAGTATCAACCAGTGCTGCTGTGCTTGTACCTAGTCAGGGAGTCTCTGTTTTATATATTAACGGTGAAGCCGCAGAAGAAAAAATAGGTAAAAATGATATTGCGACAGGTGACGCGCAGATCATCATTCGCATGGATAAAAAACTAGGTAAAGGCAATAGTAGTGAGGTATTTACCTCTGATATTTATGTACTAAACCTCGAAGTTTCTGGTAACGAAATTAAAGTTAATCACCCTGTAGCGAGAAGTCTTTCTGAAGCGAAAAAAGCATTTAGGACTGATGACCCTAAGTGGCGCGTTACTGAAGACGGCAAAGACATCGCTTATTCACAAGCTCTACTGCCGAAGAAAAAGGGCATATTCCCTTACATGGGCTTAGAGCAAACGGTACTTGAGTTTAATCAGTCAAAAGGAGTGCACTTCGCTAATGGTAAAGTGACTACCGCTGCCGTTGCTGCGACTACAACCGCAGACGTAGTTCATGCTGCTGATTCAAAGCAAGTTGAACAGGCAAGTCTTTCTGTAGAAGAAACAACAAACCTAGATCAGCTAAAAGCTTGGTATCTGAAAGCCACTAAATCAGAGCGCAAAGAATTCCGCCGTTGGGTCATTGACCAAGAATAATTATAGCTTAAGTTGTACTGAGAACTAATTTTAAAGAGGGGGGAGCGAATTTAGCTCCCCCTTCAATTTTCAGAAAGTGGGAAATTTATGAATTGAAACACTCTAGTGTATTTACGGCACTGGTTACTGCTTCAATTAAAGAAAGGATATTGTCCTCACTACTTATGAAAGGTGGCATCATGTATATCAGTTTTCCAAATGGCCTTATCCAAACTCCGCATTTAACAAAGTGCGCCTGAATCACTTCCATATTGACGTTAGAGTGTGTTTCAACCACACCGATAGCACCAAGCCAGCGAACATGTTTCACCTGCTCATAAGCGAGTAGTTTAGGCAGTTCTTCAGAAAACAACTGTTCTATTTTGCTGACTTGATCTTCCCAATGGCCTTGTTGAATGAGCTCCAGGCTAGCAGCACCAACAGCACAAGCGAGTGGATTCCCCATAAAGGTAGGTCCATGCATAAAACATCCCGCCTCTCCACCACAGACAGTGTCAGCGACATACTTGGTGGTTATGGTCGCGGATAAAGTCATGTATCCGCCTGTCAGGGCTTTGCCTACACACAATATGTCCGGTTGCACTTCCGCGTGCTCACATGCGAATAGTTTTCCTGTTCGACCAAAGCCGGTGGCAATCTCATCAAGTATAAGCAATACATCATACTTATCACATAGGCGTCTGACACCTTTCAAAAATTCAGGATGATATATCCGCATACCACCTGCTCCTTGCACTATAGGTTCAAGGATGACTGCAGCGACTTCTTTATGGTGTGATCCCAACTTCAATTGAAAATCGTCGAGATCGCTTTCATTCCATTCATCCCAGTAACCGATTGTCGGCGAGTCGGCAAATATATGCTCCGGCAAAAAGCCTTTATAGAGGCTATGCATTGAGTTATTAGGGTCAGTCACAGACATTGCAGCAAAAGTGTCGCCATGATAACCATGTTTTAAGGTAAGAAACTTAGGGCGTTGTTCTCCTTTGGCGTGCCAATATTGCAGCGCCATTTTTAAACTGACTTCTACAGCGACTGAACCTGAATCTGCCAAAAATACTTTTTCGAGGTTACTCGGTGTTAGCTCTACGAGTTTCTTACATAGATTGATTGCGGGTTCATGGGTAATACCACCAAACATAACGTGCGACATCTTATCAATTTGATTGTGCGCAGCCTGATTTAAATGCGGGTGATTGTAACCGTGTATTGTTGACCACCAAGAAGACATGCCATCAACCAAGCTCTCGCCTGATTCGAGTTCAATATGGACGCCTTGCGCGCTAGCTACTGGGTAGCATGTGAGTGGGTCTATCGTTGATGTGTAAGGGTGCCAGATATGGTTTCTATCGAAATCTAAGTCCATTAAAAAGTCTACTATCTTTCGTTGTTTGTATATTAATCAACTGTAAACTTGTTGATTCTTATGTTGTTGACAGTCTATCTCTTATCAGTACACTAGCCAAGTATCCATAACAATAATGATGAATTACTTAATAAGGAAAGCTCTGTGCAGTTACGTCATAATTGGACTCATGCCGAAGTTCAGCAACTCATGCAAAAACCATTCATGGATCTATTGTTTGAAGCACAACTCGTTCATCGGGAATTTCAGCCACATAATCATGTTCAAGTCAGCACGTTGCTTTCTATTAAAACGGGCGCTTGCCCAGAGGATTGTAAGTATTGCCCGCAGAGTGCTCGCTACCAAACGGATGTAGAGAAAGAACGATTGATGGAAGTGGATCGAGTTTTAGATGCTGCACAGAAAGCCAAAGATGCTGGCTCAACTCGATTTTGTATGGGCGCCGCTTGGAAAAACCCGAAGCAGCGTGATATGCCACACCTTACCGACATGATCAAAGGTGTGAAGGGTATGGGGCTAGAGACCTGTATGACTCTTGGCATGTTAGAGCCAGATCAAGCGAAAGAACTGGCGGATGCTGGTTTAGATTACTATAACCACAATCTTGACACTTCTCCGGAGTTTTACGGCAGCATTATCACAACGCGTACTTATCAAGATCGTTTAGATACGTTATCTCATGTCCGCGATGCCGGTATGAAGATCTGTTCTGGCGGAATCATCGGCCTTGGTGAAAGTGCACATGACCGTGCTGGCCTTTTTGTAGAGCTTGCCAATCTGCCTATTCACCCAGAAAGTGTCCCAATTAACATGTTAGTGAAAGTGAAGGGCACACCTTTAGAAGAAGTGGACGATGTTGATCCGTTTGATTTTATCCGACTAATCGCAATCGCTCGTATTATGATGCCTAATTCGGCTGTTCGTCTTTCAGCGGGGCGCGAAGGGATGAATGAGCAAATGCAGACGCTGTGTTTCATGGCTGGTGCAAACTCTATCTTTTATGGCTGCAAATTATTGACTACACCAAACCCAGGCGAAGATGCAGATATGCAGTTATTTGCAAAGCTAGGCATCAATAGCCAGCAAGTTGTGCAAAAACCGGACGAAATTCAAGAGAACGAACTGTTGGAACAGGTCACTGAGCGAGTCGCTTCTCGCCCGACAAAGGATGATTTGTTTTACGAAGCCACTATCTAATGAGTGAGTCTTCTCTAACTCGTTGTTCGAAATCGATAGGATTTGATGAAAGAATTAGCAAAGCTTTAAGCGATAGAGCTACAAAAGGGCTTTCTAGATCTCTCATTGCTAGCCAAGGTGGAAATACAACGGAGCTCATTAGAAATGGACAGAAACTAGTCAACTTCTCAAGTAATGACTATCTTGGGTTGGCAAATGATTCAGAATTGATTGACGCTTGGCAACGAGGCCTATCTCTTTATGGCTGTGGGAGTGCAGCCTCACCGATCGTCACGGGGTTCAGTCCCGCTCATTCTAACCTTGAGAGCGCATTATGCGAGTGGCTTGGGTTTGAAAGAGCAGTTCTATTTTCTTCTGGCTTTAGTGCTAATCAAGCGTTGCTGTTCACATTGCTCGAAGAAAGTGATGTTGTGTATCAAGATAAATTGAATCACGCATCGTTAATTGAAGCAGGGATTCTGTCGCCAGCGACAATGCGTCGATTTAAACACAATGATGATAGCCATTTATCTAGCCTTTTAAATCTCTATGAGCACAACTGTGGCAGTTCATTGGTCATGACTGAAGGCGTGTTCAGCATGGATGGTGATATGGCGCCGTTGAACGCGCTGAATAAAGTCATAGGAGATCGCGCATGGTTAGCTGTCGATGATGCTCACGGAATTGGCGTATTGGGCAAAGAAGGGCAGGGAAGTTGCGCTGCACAGGATATCAAACCTAATGTACTGGTCGTGACGTTTGGCAAAGCCTTTGGCCTATCTGGCGCAGCGATACTTTGTGACGCCAGCACTGGCGATTATCTTACTCAGTTTGCTCGACACCATGTTTATTCTACTGCTATGCCACCCTCTCAAGCTTATGCTTTGACGAAAGCGCTCGAAATGATAAAAACGCAGCAGTGGCGCCGAGATAAATTAGCCGAACTAAAGTCCGTTTATAGTGAAAACTTGAGTCGCTTTGAGCAAGTTATAAAGACTGAAACGCCCATTAACCCGATCATTATCGGCGAGGCAGAACAAGCAACTAAAGCCGCTTTAGCTCTCAATAAAGCAGGCTTTGGAGTGACCGCTATTCGCACTCCTACCGTACCGAGTAATCAATCGCGCTTGAGAGTGACATTAACGGCTGCGCACTCGGTCGATCAGGTGAAAAGCCTATCTTCTTGTTTAGAAGTCACGTTGCAAGGGTTGAACTGATGTTAGATGTTTCTAATGCAAATCGTCATGATGGATCGTTTGAAAGGGCTTTAGATACAATGAGTCTTATCGACGATAAAAGTGACATAGCGGCTGCGTTTGGTAAAGCCGCGTTAAGCTACGATAAACACGCAGCTTTTCAGCGAGAGGTCGGAGAGAAGCTGATTGAACTCATGCCGTTAGATTTGACCGGAAAGACCGTCATCGACTTGGGATGTGGGACAGGCTATTTCTCTAAGTTACTCTCAGATAGAGGTGCGTTTGTATTGTGTGTAGATATCTCAGATTCAATGCTATCTCAAGCCAAGGTGCGATGTGGCAGCCATGACATGGCTTATCTAGTGGCGGATGCGGAGAGTCTGCCGATAGAAACTAAGAGTGTAGATTACGTCTTTTCAAGTTTAGCTTTGCAATGGTGCCAGGATCTGTCGGTACCGATGCGAGAAATTCGGCGTGTACTGAAAAAAAGTGGCCAAGCCTATTTTTCGACTTTGTTAGACGGTTCGTTACATGAGTTAAAGGAATCTTGGAAAAAAGTTGATAAATATCAACATATCAATCACTTTGATTCTTCTAATCAGGTAAAAATTGCGTTAGCTCAATCTCAGTTTAGCGACATTACTCTAGACTTTTCCAAAATTACCGTTTGGTACGACTCTGCGTTCGCGGTTATGCGTGATTTGAAAGGCATCGGAGCCAATCATGTTAGCGGGCGCTCACAAGGTCTAACAAGCCGTAAGGCTTTGATCAAAGTGGAACAAGAGTACCAAGTATTTAAAAACCATCAAAATCAATTACCTGTTACGTATCAGGTATGTTTAGGGGCGCTTTATCGATGATTGATGCAATTTTTATTGCTGGTACGGATACCGACGTAGGCAAAACAGTCGCTTCAAAAGCGATACTACATGCTTTAGCGGCAAAAGGATTAAAAACCATTGGCTATAAACCTGTAGCGGCTGGGAGTGATATGACTAAAGATGGAATGCGAAATTCAGACGCTTTGCATCTTCAGCAAGACGCGACTTTAGATGTTGCTTATGATGATGTTAACCCATATGCGTTAGAGCTGGCGTCGTCACCTCATATAGCGGCAAAGAAAGAGAATATTGAGATCGACTATTCTGTCTTAAGTAATAAGTTGGCTCTGCATAAGCAACAAGCAGATCTTGTATTAGTTGAAGGGGCTGGTGGGTGGAGAGTACCTGTTTCAGATACTGACTACCTTTCAACCTGGGTAAAACAAGAGAACTTACCTGTTGTTCTTGTCGTAGGTATTAAGCTAGGTTGCCTTAGTCATGCTGTATTGACCGCTGAAACAATTAAAGCCGATGGTTTGAATGTTGTTGGCTGGGTTGCCAATCGTATTAACCCTGGTACTGAGTATTACTCAGAGTTGATTGAGACATTAGAAAATCAGCTTGGGGCGCCTAAGCTGGGCGAGATTCCTTATATACCTTCAGCAAAACGTACCGATCTGGGTAAGTACATCAATCTTGATCTCTTACCTGACTCCATGTGATTATCAATCTGTTCACATAAAAGAAAGGGGCTGCATTGAGCAGCCCCTTTTTGATTCTTCTAATACAATTTACTTTTCTTGTACTAAGCCCATTAAAGCCTGTTGTGTGTCGATCACTTTTCTACTGGCTTCTTGTTCTGCTTGAATACCAAGTTGCTGTTTTGCTTCGTCTTCTGAAAGTCCAAGATGACAGCAAAGTAAATCGATAGCCATTTGATAGTTGTTAGCTTCCACCATAATTCGTCCTTATATTCGTGGGCGCACTTTGTTCTACAGAAAATTTAGTATTTTTACTTTCTAAGCACAATAAGACCAAAGTCTAATCCGTTTGCAACTTACCTGGTTATGATAGAAAACAAATGTTTCAATTTAGCACTTAACCTTGTTTTAATAACGTTTAAACTATATGTATTAGACGTAACGAGTCTTTTTGATCAATCGTTACGCTGAATAGGCTTCCCATTGGAGATAAGTAATGAAGCGGATAATGTTGTTTTTAGCCACTAACTTAGCAGTGGTTCTTGTATTAAGTGTTGTTCTTAATATTGTTTATGCCGTGACAGGGATGCAACCGGGTAGCTTATCAGGCTTATTGGTGATGGCAGCGGTGTTTGGTTTTGGTGGCTCTTTCATCTCGCTACTAATGTCTAAGAAAATTGCCTTGAAATCTGTGGGTGGAGCCGTTATTGAAAGCCCTAGAAATGAGACTGAGCACTGGTTACTTGAAACAGTCAGTCGTCAAGCCCAGCAGGTTGGTATCGGTATGCCGACAGTTGCGATCTACGATTCTCCAGATATTAATGCATTTGCTACAGGCGCTAAAAGAGACGATTCGTTGGTCGCTGTTTCAACAGGTTTGTTGCACAGCATGACTCGTGATGAAGCGGAAGCCGTATTGGCTCATGAAGTTAGCCACATTGCGAACGGTGATATGGTGACAATGACGCTGATGCAGGGGGTTGTGAATACCTTTGTTATCTTCCTGTCACGTTTTATTGCCAATATTGTCGCTTCTAATAATAGCGATGAAGAAGGTCAGGGCAGTAACATGATGGTTTACTTCGGCGTTTCAATGGCGCTGGAACTTGTCTTTGGTTTCTTAGCAAGCTTCATTACTATGTGGTACAGCCGTCATCGCGAATTCCATGCTGATTACGGAGCAGCGAAAATGGTTGGTAGCCATAAGATGATTGCGGCGTTAGAGCGATTAAAGGTGAGCCATGAGCCTCAACTGGAAGGCTCAATGATGGCATTTGGTATCAACGGTAAACGTTCAATGACGGAACTGTTGATGAGCCACCCACCGCTTGATAAACGTATTGATGCTCTACGTAGCTACGATTACAGTTAATTATTATTTATCACTAATGAGAACTGTGTTCCTTAGTGGTGAATTTTGGACATTAAAAAAGGGCTCATTTGAGCCCTTTTTCTATTTTACTCGCTACAGATAGCGGATGAATTACAGTTTGTCTGTTAATTCAATCGCTTGACCAATGTAGTTTGCTGGTGTCATCTCTTTCAGGCGTGCTTTTTCATCTTCTGGTAATTCAAGACCATCGATAAAGTTACGCATAGCTTCGCCATCAATACGCTTGCCACGAGTGAGTTCTTTTAATTTCTCGTATGGCTTCTCGATACCGTAGCGACGCATAACCGTTTGAACAGGTTCTGCAAGCACTTCCCAGTTCTTATCTAGGTCAGCTAGTAGTGCTTCGCGGTTAACTTCTAGCTTACTAATGCCTTTAAGAGTTGAAGTGTATGCAATGATAGCGTAGCCAACACCAACGCCAAGGTTACGCAGAACCGTTGAGTCGGTAAGATCACGTTGCCAGCGAGAGATTGGCAGCTTCTGTGACAGGTGATTAAACATTGCGTTTGCAAGGCCAAGGTTACCTTCCGAGTTTTCGAAATCGATTGGGTTAACCTTGTGCGGCATTGTTGAAGAACCAATTTCGCCAGCAATTGTTTTCTGTTTGAAGTGACCAAGTGCGATGTAACCCCAAACATCACGATCAAAGTCGATTAGGATGGTGTTAAAGCGTGCAATCGCATCGAACAATTCAGCGATATAGTCGTGAGGCTCGATTTGAGTCGTGTACGGGTTCCAAGTGACACCCAGTGACTCAGTGATAAACTCTTCACTGAACTTATGCCAATCTAGCTCAGGGTAAGCAGAAAGGTGAGCGTTGTAGTTACCTACAGCCCCGTTTACTTTGCCTAGAATCTCAACGTCAGCGATTTGCTTGTATTGGCGTTCCATGCGGTAAGCAACGTTTGCCATTTCTTTACCCATAGTACTCGGTGAAGCTGGCTGGCCATGTGTGCGAGAAAGCAATGGAATGTCACGGTACTCAACGGCTAATGCTCTGATAGCATCAATGATGTTTTTGATTTCTGGTAAGATCACCGTTTCACGAGCTTCTTTCAACATAAGAGCGTGCGACGTGTTGTTGATATCTTCTGAAGTACACGCGAAGTGAATGAACTCATTAACCGCGTGAAGCTCAGCATTGCCAGCGACTTTCTCTTTTAGGAAATATTCTACGGCTTTAACATCGTGGTTCGTTGTACGCTCAATTTCTTTGATGCGTGCTGCGTCTTCTTCATTGAAGTTTGCTGCGATATTATCTAGAACTTGGTTTGCCTCTGCGCTAAATGCAGGCACTTCTGCAATACCTGCAGTTGCTGCAAGCTTTTGTAACCAACGAACTTCAACAATAGTACGGTATTTTAGTAGACCAAACTCACTAAAGATGCTGCGTAATGCAATCGTCTTGCTACCGTAACGGCCGTCTACTGGTGATACAGCAGTTAATGCTGACAAATTCATGGTGTTCTCCTGAAATGGGTTTCAAAATTTACGTATTCAAAATATGGTGAGCTTTATACCAATAACTTCAGCAATTGTCACGAACATTGCGCAATCGTTTGCGCGGCGCAAGTGTTGCTAAAAATAATGTGTTGGTTGCTCTAAATAAATAACTCGCGACGAGTCGCGAGTTAGATGTTCTTTCTAGATGATTACATTCTAGCGAGCAGTATCTCGGCTTGCTCTATCATCTTCTTACGGCCAAAGATCAAGTGACGACGTTTACCGCCAACCTGACGCCAAAGTACCGCACTGCGAATACCAGATAACAGTAGCGCACGAACTTTGTGTTGGTTGGTCGTATGTTGTAATACGGCTGGTGTGCCTGATACTTGAATTCGAGGGCCGATAGGGCTAACGACATCGAGATAAACACTCGCAAGGTTACTGAGCATTTGCTCGTCTAACAATTCAAAGTGATCGAGCTGACGTTCAAGCATTTGAACACGATCACCCAACTGAGACATCGCATCGTTTCGCGCACTCAACTTTTTTTCTAGTGCCATAAGGCTAATGATGTAACGAGTCACTTCACTGCCTGCTGGTGTGCTATCGATGCCTTTCACCAAACATTCTAGACCGAGTTTTAAGTCACTTTCATGTCCAAAAACGTCTAACGTACTATTTGGGCTCGTATTTAGGACGGCATGCAGTGATGTTTTGAATGCCTCACCGTCACATTCGCCATCTTTTGCAACTTGTTGAACCAGTGCCACCGCTTGGCAAATACCGGCAAATGCAATAGTACGGTCATAAAGAGAGTTCGCCACGTAGTAGTACTCCTAGGTACGGGTTATTAAATGCGTTTTTCAATAATGCCGCCACCGAGGCAAACATTACCAGAATAAAATACAGCGGATTGACCTGGTGTCACAGCGACTTGGGGCTCATCAAAGATGACCTTAATGTTTTCATCATCAATAGGAATGATGGTGCAAGGAATATCACTTTGACGATATCGTGTTTTCACAGTGCAGGTTATTGGGGCTTTGATTGGTGTTCTATCCACCCAGTGAAGCTGAGAGGCTAGCAGTCCTTCTGATTTGAGGAGTGGATGATCGCCACCCTGCACAGCAATAAGGACATTACGTTTAAGATCCTTCTCTGCCACGTACCATGGGTCTTCGTTGCCGCCACCACCTTTTTGGCCACCAATGTGCAGGCCTTTACGTTGGCCAAGGGTATGGTACATCAGGCCTTGATGTTCGCCGATAACCTTGCCCTCTGGTGTTTCAATCTTGCCTGGTTGAGCGGGCAGGTATCGAGATAGAAAGTCGGTAAACTTACGCTCGCCTATGAAGCAAATGCCAGTAGAATCTTTTTTCTTAGCCGTGATAAGCCCTTGCTCTTCAGCAATTCTTCTAACTTCTGGCTTTTCAAGATTTCCAACTGGAAAAAGGCTGCGTGCTACTTGTTTGTGGCTTAATGTATAAAGGAAATAGCTTTGGTCTTTATTGCTGTCTAGACCACGAAGCATTTTTGGTTTTTCTTCACCTTCCGGGAAAGTGCGATCAACGTAGTGCCCCATGGCAATATAATCGGCTTCTAATACATCATCAGCAAAGTCTAAGAACGCCTTAAACTTGATCTCTTTATTGCAAAGAATGTCTGGGTTGGGTGTGCGCCCTGCTTTGTACTCTTCAAGAAAGTACTCGAATACGTTGTCCCAGTATTCTGCTGCGAAATTGATGGTGTGAAGATGTATACCTAGCTTGTCACAAACAGCTTGAGCGTCGGCGAGATCTTCAGCTGCCGTACAATACTCTTCGTTATCGTCTTCTTCCCAGTTTTTCATGAATAGGCCTTCAACCTGATAGCCTTGCTGCTGGAGAAGATAGGCTGAAACGGATGAATCTACACCGCCAGACATACCGACAATTACTTTCTTTTCACTGTTGTTTGACATTACTAAATACCACTTACTAGAACTGGTCGGAGATTCTATCAGAAACATCTAATCGGTGACAGATCCGAGAGCAGAATCACATTACCAACGACCCTAAAAGAGATGAATAATATAGAAGTAAATAGCTTACCTATGGCATAGTGCGGTCAAAATTAACATTAAGGTGTAAAGATGTCAGAGCAAAATGAATTCATGCAAGAAGCAGAGCTGATTGAGGTCGTTGAGAATCAGCTAGAAGATGGGAACCCGATTAAGGTGAAAGAAACATTGATGCGCTTGATGATGATGGGTAATTCTCGTGATGATGCCATTGCCATGATTGCATGTTGTATGTCTATCGAAATCTTCGACGTTATGAAGAATGAAGGAGAGTTCAACTTGAAGCGTTACTCTTCTAACCTTGAGCGTTTACCTGATTTGAGTTTTATGGAAGGAGAATAAAATAGATCAGCAAACGTTTGCTATAGTTTGATGGATTGCCGCGCGTTTTTCTGCGCGGTAGAATTCGCCTCCTATTTCTCAATGTCGAACTGTAGCTTATGAAATTTCCTGGCCAAAGAAAGTCTAAACACTATTTCCCTGTTCATGCCCGTGATCCTTTAGTGAGTCAATCACAAGAAAGTAAAAAGATGTCTAGAACTCATATCATCGGTATTGACCAGACACTTGTTGATATAGAAGCCAAAGTGAGTTCAGAGCTTATTGAAAAGTATAATCTGAGCAAAGGGCATTCTCTGGTTATAAACGATGAAACAGCAGAAGCTTTATATAAAGAGCTTAAAGACGAACAATTAATAACCAACGAGCATGCAGGCGGGACAATAGGGAATACACTTCATAATTACTCAGTGTTGGCAGATGACCGCTCAACGCTACTTGGAGTGATGAGCCAGGATATTAAAATCGGCAGCTACGGGTACCAATACCTTTGTAATACTTCTAGTCGAATGGATTTAAATTATTTACAAGGAGTAGAAGGAGCAATAGGTCGATGTTTTGCTCTTATTACTGAAGATGGCGAGCGGACCTTTGCTATTAGTGAAGGTCAAATGAATCAACTTCGACCTGAAAGTATTCCAGAGTCGATATTTGAAAATGCATCTGCTTTAGTACTTACTGCTTATTTAGTTCGTTGCAAAGAAGGCGATCCAATGCCACTTGCGACAATGAAAGCAATAGAATATGCGAAAAAGTATCATGTGCCAGTTGTATTAACGCTCGGCACGAAATACGTTATTCAAAATGATGTAAAGTTCTGGCAAGAATTTATTAATGAACATGTTTCAGTTGTGGCGATGAATGAAGAAGAAGCTGAAGCATTAACGGGTGAGCATGATCCTTTAGCCGCTGCTGATATCGCATTAAATTGGGTAGATTTGGTTTTATGCACTGCAGGACCAGTAGGACTATTTATGGCAGGTTATACTGAGGATTCGTCTAAGCGAGAAACGTCATTACCCCTTTTACCTGGTTCAATTGCGGAATTTAACCGTTATGAATTTAGTCGCCCAGCCGCAAAACGTATGTGTGAAACACCGATTAAAGTCTACTCTCATATAGCCCCGTATATGGGTGGGCCTGAAAAGATTAAGAACACCAATGGAGCAGGGGATGCTGCGCTTTCCGCTTTGTTGCATGATATGGCCGCAAATAAATACCATAGAGAAAATATCCCGAATTCAAGTAAGCACTCCCATGCTTACTTGACCTACTCTTCTTTTTCTCAGGTCTGTAAGTATTCGAATCGAGCAAGTTATGAAGTACTGGCTCAGCACTCACCAAGGTTATCGAAAGGCCTTCCTGAGCGAGAAGATAGTTTAGAAGAATCTTATTGGGAAAGATAAAAGAAAAGGCTCCGAAAGGAGCCTTTTTTATTCAAGGAAGACAAGTTGTTCTATATAGCAATGAGACAATGTTTATACAAATCAACTTTTTTAGTTTTTAGCAGTAATTATTGAGCATGAACTTTACTAATAAAGGTGGGGACATGCTCAGCTCCTTTTAAAGAGCGAAATCTTCTAAACTTTTGCCCGAGTCTAACTGAGCTTGAATTGCTGAAGGTGTGCGGCCTTGGCCTGTCCACGTTTTTTCTTCACCATTTGAATCTACATATTTGTATTTAGCTGGGCGAGGTGCGCGTTTTGTTTTTACTTTGCCTGTCTTGGTTTTTGTTTCACCAGACAATGCAGAAATAAGTGCTTCTACATCAATACCATCTTTAGAAATTTGATCAGCAATCGCTGCGAGTTTCGCTTCTTGTTGCGCTTTTGCTTCGCGCTCTTCCGCTTCCGCTTCATTGCGCTCTTTTACAACGATAGTTAATTTATCTAATGCTTCTTCAAGTTGTTCTAGAGTCAATTCGCGAGCAAAGGCACGAAGGCTACGAATATTTAATAGTGTTTTAGATAGATCCGACATGTCTATTCCTATGAAAGTAAATTGGATGAGATAATATTAATCTGCAAATAAGCGGAGTACAATATGTTCAACAAAAATATATTAGCATATAAATAATAGTTCGTTAGTTAGTTTATTGAAAATATTTGCCAGAAATTGTTAATAGATAGATATTGAACAGGAAAATTTAGGCCAATTTACATTACTTTACTTTTTACCTAATTGACTCAATAACCCAACTTGTGTTTTCAAAGAGACTAATTGTTTTCTGTCGAATTTAATATTGCATTTTTTGTTTATGAAAGTACAATGGCCGCCACTTTAAGCTCGAGTGCGGTTAAAATGTTGTTAAATTGACGTAACAGCAGTTTTTCATGCCTTGTGCGGTAGAGGCGCGAAACATAAGAGTAGCTGTTATTGGGGCGATGCCAATGAATAACAGTGAAAGGGTGTTTTGCCGAAGCGAATCTGTGCCATCAACACTTTTCGCTGGGGTTGTACTCAATAGGTACAACACTGCCATAGTCTATAATTTTTAAACTATGGAGCGCTACTGTAGAGTCAGGTTCTAATTTTTAGCCTTTCACTTCTAAAACTGAAATCACGATGAAATGAATTTACGTGATTTTTCTGCAGTAGATCTCTTGCCATTATTACTAACTGGTTTTTGAAGATCATGAATTTAATCGATTTTGCATCATCCCCTTTGTCACTTTTACCACCTATCGTGGCGCTTAGCCTTGCTATTATTACACGCCGTGTTTTAGTTTCTCTTGGCGTCGGTATTTTACTTGGCGCCCTTTTGCTGACTGACTACTCTGTTGGGAACCTATTTGATTATGTAGGTACTACAGTTTCCAGTGTCTTTATTGAAGATGGTGGTATCAATACTTGGAATATGAGTATTGTGGGCTTCCTGATTTTACTGGGTATGATGACGGCATTATTAACCCTATCAGGTGGCACTAGAGCATTCGCCGAATGGGCACAAGTGCGCGTAAAAAGCAAACGAGGCTCAAAGCTGCTGGCCGCTTTTCTAGGCGTGTTCATATTCATTGATGATTACTTCAATAGCCTAGCCGTTGGTGCAATCTCTCGCCCTGTCACTGATCGCTATTATGTTTCACGTGCCAAGCTTTCCTATATCCTCGACTCAACAGCAGCGCCAATGTGCGTATTAATGCCTGCTTCTAGTTGGGGAGCCTATATTATGACGATCGTCGGTGGCATTCTTGTCTCTCATGGCATTACCGAGTATTCGGCCATTGGTGCGTACGTTCGCATTATTCCGATGAACTTCTACGCAGTATTTGCACTATTAATGGTTTTTGCTGTTGTTTGGTTCCAGCTCGATGTCGGTCAAATGCGCAAACATGAAATTCGTGCATCACAAGGCCGAGACTTTGATAAAGACAAAGAAGCGGATCTCCCTCAAGCGCATGAGCTTAATGAAGAGCTAGATATCGAAGAAAGCGAACATGGAAAGGTATCGGATTTAGTGCTTCCAATTGTTGCGCTCATCGTATCTATGGTTGTCGCAATGCTTTACACCGGTGGACAAGCATTGGCATCTGATGGAGAAGCTTTCTCTGTGTTAGGTGCGTTTGAAAATACTGATGTGGGCATGTCTTTAATCTATGGTGGTGTTACCGGCTTCGTTGTTGCACTCATTACCGTCATTAAGCAAAAAATGTCGCCAAGTGATATTGGTGTGACGCTTTGGATTGGTGCTAAGTCGATGTTTGGCGCGATTCTTATCTTAATCTTTGCTTGGACAATTGGTACGGTCATTGGTGACATGAAAACGGGTGCTTACCTTTCTTCACTTATCGAAGGTAATATCAGCCCAGTATGGTTGCCTGTTATCCTTTTCTTGTTATCTGGCTTGATGGCATTCTCGACGGGCACATCTTGGGGAACATTCGGTATCATGTTACCAATCGCTGGTGACATGGCTGGTGCCACTGATCTTGCACTCATGCTTCCAATGCTAAGCTCAGTGTTGGCTGGTTCTGTATTTGGTGATCACTGTTCTCCGATATCAGATACAACCATCTTGTCGTCTACAGGGGCCCGTTGTAATCACATTGACCACGTAGCGACTCAGTTGCCATATGCACTATCTGTAGCCTTTGTATCTTGTATTGGCTTTATTGTATTAGGGTTGACCGCGTCAGTACTGTTTTCATTCTTAGCGGCATTGGCAACCTTCATCCTTGTGTGTTTTGGAATGTCGATTGTAGCGAAGTCAAAGCTTGAGAATTGCCAAAACGTTTAAAAAAGATTAGGGACTAAAAACAGTATTTACGAATAGGTTTTTGGTACTGGTTGCATAGTTAAAAAGAGGGCTTAGGTCCTCTTTTTTAATGTCTGTAAATATATTTCTATACTCTGTAAATAAATGACAGAAAGTGCTAATTAAAGGTTGCAAATGGAAACTAGCTTGGTTAGTGTGGTTATCAACAAAGAGACACTAGCAGAGCCAATAAGTATGCGTTATTTTAATATGAACATTCATCTTCACCATCACCCTATCTAGTCTTTCGGGGAGATGTACGCATACCCGGGAGGCAGAAGCTCCCGGAGGTGAAATCTGCAATACAAGATTCAAACCCTCGGGAGACCAATAGTCTCCCGAGGGTTTTTTAGTTTTAGCTCAATCAATTATTAATAAATTCAACAATTTGTACAGGGAAGAAATCATGCAAGCACAACGTTTAAGAATTGCCATCCAGAAGAAAGGCCGCCTGAGTAAAGAATGCCAGGAGCTACTAAAAAAATGTGGTGTGAAATTTATCGTTATGGGTGAGCGTCTTGTTGTTCATTCATTAAATATGCCAATTGATCTACTGTTAGTCCGTGACGACGACATCCCAGGTTTGATTATGGATGGGGTGGTTGACCTTGGTTTTATCGGTGAAAATGAGTTAGAAGAAGTACGCTTAGATCGCAAAGCATTGGGTAAACCAAGTGAATATGTTCCACTGCGTCGTTTAGATTTTGGTGGCTGTCGCTTATCTATCGCTATCAATAAAGATGAAGAATATAACGGCCCTCAAGATCTTGCGGGTAAGCGAATTGCAACAACTTATCCTCAGTTATTGAAAGCCTTCATGGATGAGCAAGGTGTTGATTATAGTGCTTGTATGCTTACTGGTTCGGTTGAAGTCGCACCGCGCGCTGGCCTTTCTGATGCGATTGCTGATCTTGTTTCTACTGGCGCAACACTTGAAGCGAATGGATTAAAAGAAGCTGAAGTTATCTTCCAATCTAAAGCTACGCTAATTCAACGCAAAGGCGAGTTTGACGCGGATAAAGAAGCATTGATCGAAAAACTACTCACACGTATGCAAGGTGTTCAGCAAGCCAAAGAGTCAAAGTACATCATGCTTCACGCACCTGTAGAGAAATTAGAGCAAGTAAAAGCGCTTCTACCAGGTGCTGAAGACCCAACCGTATTGCCACTATCAATGGATACAGAAAAAGTAGCGGTTCACCTGGTAAGTACAGAGAATCTGTTCTGGGAAACAATGGAACAATTAAAAGAGTTAGGTGCTAGCTCAATCCTTGTTCTTCCTATTGAAAAAATGATGGGGTAACGCGATGAGAACCGTAGTTTGGCAGTCACTGAGTGAATCTCAACAAGACTCTGTGCTAGAGCGCCCTGCGATTACCGAAGGCGCTAACATTACAGCTGCAGTTTCTGATGTTATAGCAAATGTTCGAAACAAAGGTGATGACGCTCTTGTAGAGCTGACAGAAAAGTTCGATGGCGTAAAGTTGGACTCAATTCGTGTCTCTGGCGATGATATCGACGCCGCCTCTCTGCGCCTTAGTGAAGAAATGAAAGCGGCACTCGAGCAAGCTTATAGCAACATTGCTAAATTCCACAAAGCTCAAAGGCCACAACCGTTAAAAGTTGAAACTCAACCAGGTGTCGTGTGTGAGCAAGTAACGCGCCCTATTAATACAGTTGGCCTTTATATTCCAGGTGGAAGCGCACCATTGCCTTCAACAGTATTAATGCTTGGTGTGCCAGCTCAAATCGCAGGATGCCGTAAGGTAGTGCTTTGCTCCCCACCACCGATTGCGGATGAAATTTTATACGTCGCTAAGCTTTGTAACATTGATGAAGTCTATAGCGTTGGCGGTGGTCAAGCCGTCGCAGCAATGGCGTATGGCACTGAAACAGTCACTAAAGTGGACAAGATCTTTGGCCCAGGAAACGCGTATGTCACCGAAGCAAAAAGACAGGTGAGCAATGATTTCCGCGGGGCAGCGATTGATATGCCAGCAGGACCGTCTGAAGTGTTAGTGTTGGCTGATGAAAGTGCGGATGCTGACTTTATTGCCGCCGACTTGCTTAGTCAAGCAGAGCACGGTCCGGATTCACAGGTTGTGCTAGTGACGCCGTCATCGATTATTGCTGACCAAGTGACAGATGCTGTTCAGCGTCAGTTGAAAGAATTGACTCGCGCAGACATTGCTCAAAAAGCACTGGCTTCTAGCCTAGTGATAATCTCAGAGTCACTGACTCAAGCGATTTCAATCTCGAATTATTATGGTCCTGAGCACTTAATCGTGCAAACGAAGAGCCCACGTGAACTGCTTCCGTTACTGGATAATGCTGGTTCAATTTTCCTTGGTGACTGGTCTCCAGAATCCGCAGGTGATTATGCGTCAGGTACTAACCACGTTTTACCAACTTATGGTTATACCAAGACATATTCGAGCCTAGGTTTGGCGGATTTCTCTAAGCGTATGACGGTGCAAGAGTTAACGGCTGATGGCTTAAAAGGCCTGGCGCCAACAGTAGTCACGATGGCAGAAGCCGAAGGTTTGGATGCGCACAAACGTGCTGTGACCATTCGAATTGAAAAGTTAGATAAAGCGAAATAAGGGTAGGGCATGGAAAAGTTAGCAAGAAAACAGGTTCAGGCTCTAACACCTTACTTATCTGCAAGGCGCATTGGTGGTAGCGGAGATGTGTGGTTGAACGCCAACGAATCTCCGTTTGATAACGAGTACAACCTAAACTTGTCTCGTCTTAACCGTTACAGCGAGTGTCAGCCAAAAGAGTTGATTGATGCTTACGCTCAATATGCTGGCGTGAAATCAGAGCAAACGTTGACAACGCGTGGTGCTGATGAAGGTATTGAGTTACTGATTCGTGCTTTCTGTGAGCCGAACGAAGACGCTATTCTTTACTGCCCACCCACTTACGGTATGTACGCAATCAGTGCAGAGACGATTGGTGTTGAGCGCAAAGTGGTGCCTCTGACTTCTGAATGGCAATTGGATCTTCCCGCTATTGAAGCTCAACTCGACAACGTAAAAGTGGTGTTTGTTTGTAGCCCAAATAACCCAACCGGTAATTTGGTCGATCGCAAAGACATCATCAAGTTGCTTGAAATGACGCAAGACAAAGCGATTGTGGTGATGGATGAAGCGTACATCGATTTTTGTCCTGAAGCATCAACCGTTGATTTGCTTGAGAAATATCCAAACCTAGCGATTTTACGCACCTTGTCGAAGGCCTTTGCTTTAGCGGGTTTACGCTGTGGTTTTACGCTAGCGAATAAAGAGCTGATCGATGTACTGTTGAAAGTGATTGCGCCTTATCCAGTGCCAATCCCTGTTGCTGACATCGCCGTTCAAGCACTTTCAGAGCAAGGGCTAGCGCGAGCTAAGTTCCAGGTTCTGGATTTAAGTGCTAACCGAGCATATTTGCAAGCGGGTTTATTAGGCATGCCACAAGTGACGGTATTTGATGGTTGGGGTAACTACCTACTGGTTAAATTCCCGAATGGTGACGATTTATTTAAAGCGGCTTGGGATACGGGCATCATCTTGCGTAATTCACCAATTGAAAACTGTGTTCGTATTAGTATTGGTAACCGCGAAGAGTGCGAAAAGACACTTGGATTCATTCGTAATTTTTATCAGTAACGAAACGCTTACCAGTAATAACATTGGCCAGTTTGATTTGATTAATCGCAGGCTGGCAAGTGAAACCAATATTTTGGGTTAGCGTTTGATTTTAGCTAGGCCACCAGATTTAAAATTAAAAGGAAGTTCAAGTGAGTAAACAACAGAAAATACTTTTTATAGACCGTGACGGCACCTTAATTGTTGAGCCGCCAGTCGATTTTCAAGTAGACCGTTTAGACAAACTAAAATTCGAACCGCTCGTGATTCCTAGCCTGCTTGCTTTGCAAGATGCTGGCTACCGCTTAGTGATGGTCACTAACCAAGATGGCTTAGGTACCGATAGCTACCCACAAGAAGAGTTCGATGCGCCACACAATATGATGATGGAGTTCTTCGAATCTCAAGGCGTTAAGTTTGACGATGTGCTTATTTGTCCTCACTTTGACGAAGACAACTGCTCTTGCCGCAAGCCTAAACTGGGTATGGTTAAAGAGTATCTACAAGGCGGTAAAGTCGACTTCCAACACTCTGTTGTGATTGGCGACCGAATGACGGATCTTCAACTTGCCGAGAATATGGCAATCCGTGGTATTCAATATGGCCCGGATGCAGAAACGGAAGGCACGCTTAATTGGCCACAAATCGTTAAAGATCTGACGGTTAACGCTCGTGTTGCTGAAGTGGTTCGCACGACTAAAGAAACGGATATCAAGGTAGCAGTAAACCTTGATGAAACCGGTGGCAATAAGATCGACACTGGCATGGGCTTCTTCGATCACATGCTGGATCAAATCGCGACACACGGCGGTTTCCAAATGAACCTGACGGTGAAGGGCGATCTGCACATTGATGATCACCACACAATCGAAGACACTGCTCTCGCTTTAGGTGAAGCACTGAAAGTTGCGTTAGGTGACAAACGTGGTATTGGCCGTTTCGGTTTCAGCCTACCAATGGATGAGTGTTTGGCTCAGTGTGCGCTAGACCTTTCTGGCCGCCCATATCTTAAGTTCGATGCTAAATTCAGCCGCGAACAAGTGGGTGATCTTTCAACTGAGATGGTGGTTCACTTCTTCCGCTCTCTAACCGACACACTGGCTTGTACGCTACACCTTTCTTCTGATGGCAATAATGATCACCATATCATTGAGAGCTTGTTTAAAGCGTTTGGTCGTACTCTTCGCCAAGCAATCAAAGTTGAAGGTAATGAGTTACCAAGCAGCAAAGGCGTCTTGTAAGGCTAACGTTAGCAAGGAAAAACAATGAAACATCAAAAAGTCGTCATTATTGATACTGGGTGTGCCAACGTTTCTTCGGTGAAATTTGCCATTGAACGTTTGGGTTACGCAGTTGAGATTTCAAAAGAACCAGAAGTCGTCCTTGCCGCCGACAAGCTTTTCCTACCGGGTGTAGGCACAGCAAGTGAGGCAATGAAGAACCTACAAGAGCGTGACCTTGTTTCTCTTGTGAAGAAAGTAGAGAAACCTCTGCTGGGTATTTGTTTAGGTATGCAGCTGTTAGGCAAACTGTCTCAAGAGAAAGGCCAAAAGGCTGACGAGTTAGTTGAATGTCTAGGCCTGTGTGATGGTGAAGTTCGTTTACTTGAAACGGGCGATTTACCACTGCCACACATGGGTTGGAACACAGTAACCTCGACACCTAACCACCCTTTGTTTAAAGACATTGAAGAAGGCGAGTATTTCTATTTCGTTCACAGCTTCGCAATGCCAGTGGGTGACTACACTATCGCACAATGTGATTACGGTAACCCGTTCACAGCGGCGGTGCAAAGTGGTAACTATTATGGTGTTCAGTTCCACCCAGAGCGTTCTTCAAAAGCAGGCTCTAAGCTGATTCAGAACTTCTTGGAATTGTAATAAGGATTAGGCAGCGGCCAACGTTGCCATATAAGGAATGTAAATGATTATTCCCGCATTAGATTTAATTGAAGGCCAAGTAGTTCGCTTATTCCAAGGTGATTACGGGCAAGTAACAGAATACAAAGTAGACCCTGCAGAGCAGTTTAACCTGTATCACCAAGCTGGCGCAGGTTGGCTTCACCTTGTTGACTTAACAGGTGCAAAAGACACAACCGCTCGTCAACTTGACCTGATCGCAAAGCTACTAGCTAGTACACCGGCCAATATCCAAATTGGCGGCGGTGTGCGTAACGAGCAAGACGTGGTCGACCTACTTGAAGCTGGCGCACAGCGCGTTGTTGTAGGTTCAACAGCAGTTAAGCAACCTGAGCTTGTTAAAGGTTGGATGGAGAAATATGGCGCGGAAAAAATCGTGCTGGCTCTGGATATCAATATCGACGAAAGCGGCACACGTAAAGTGGCGATTTCAGGTTGGCAAGAAGATTCAGGCGTGACGATTGAAGCGCTGATTGAAGACTACCTAACAGTGGGTCTTAAACACGTTCTGTGTACAGATATTTCACGTGATGGCACGCTAGAAGGATCAAACGTAGAGCTTTACGTTGATCTTTGTAAGCAGTACCCACAAGTTCAGTTCCAATCATCTGGTGGCATCGGTAGTCTGGCTGATATCGAAGCTCTAAAAGGTAGCGGTGTTGCTGGTGTGATCGTTGGTCGCGCATTGCTTGATGGCAAGTTCACCACAGAGGAGGCATTTGCATGTTGGCAAAGCGAATAATCCCTTGTTTGGATGTCCGTGACGGACAAGTGGTTAAGGGCGTTCAGTTCCGTAACCACGAAATTATTGGTGACATCGTTCCGCTAGCACAACGCTATGCAGAAGAGGGCGCCGATGAGCTGGTATTTTATGACATCACCGCATCAAGCGACGGTCGTGTGGTTGATAAGAGCTGGGTAAAACGCGTAGCAGAAGTGATCGATATTCCTTTCTGTGTCGCTGGTGGTATTAAATCAGCAGAAGATGCAGCGCGCATTCTTGAGTTTGGTGCTGATAAAGTCTCGATCAACTCGCCTGCATTGGCTAACCCACAACTGATCACTGACCTTGCTGATAAGTTTGGCGTGCAGTGTATTGTTGTTGGCATCGATTCATACTTCGATAAAGAAACCGGTAAATATCAGGTTTACCAGTTCACTGGCGATGAAGCGCGTACTAAAGCAACCAAGTGGGAAACCAAAGACTGGGTGCAGGAAGTACAGAAGCGTGGTGCAGGTGAGATTGTGTTAAACATGATGAACCAAGATGGTGTTCGCAACGGCTATGACATCGATCAGTTAAACATGGTGCGTGAAGTGTGTAATGTGCCATTGATTGCTTCTGGTGGTGCTGGCGCGATGGAGCACTTTGCTGAAGCTTATAAAAAAACCAACGTGGACGGAGCACTAGCAGCTTCAGTATTCCACAAACAAGTCATCAATATTGGTGAACTTAAACAATATTTAAAACAACAAGATGTAGAGGTGCGACTATGAGTTTTGAACCCGTAAGCTTATCAAAAACAGAAGTAGGCGCATTGTCAGAGCGTATTGATTGGGAAAAAGTGGGTGGTTTAGTGCCTGCTATTGTTCAAGACTACCAATCGAGCCAAGTGCTTATGATGGGATACATGAACCCTGCAGCCCTTGAAAAAACGGGTGAAACAGGCCAAGTGACGTTCTTCTCTCGTACAAAAGAGCGTTTATGGACCAAAGGAGAGACCTCCGGAAATGTTCTTCAGTTGGTTAACCTCTCATTAGATTGTGACAGTGACACTTTGTTGGTAAAGGTGAATCCCATTGGCCCAACCTGCCATACAGGCACGACAACGTGCTGGGACGCAGATAAGCAAGACGAAACACAGATGGTGTGGCTTCATCAGCTTGAGCAGCTACTGGCTGCCCGCAAGGACGCAGACCCTGAATCTTCTTATACTGCCAGCTTATATGCCCGTGGCACCAAGCGTATTTCGCAAAAAGTGGGCGAAGAAGGCGTTGAAGTCGCGCTTGCGGCGACGTCGGGCGATAAGGCGGAGTTAGTGTGTGAATCAGCAGATTTGATTTACCACTTGATGGTTCTTCTTCAAGACCAAGGTTTGTCTATGAACGACGTGGTGAACAAGCTTAAAGAACGTCATAAGTAATAAGCTTTTAATGAGTTCAATCTAAAGGCCAGTATTTCAATACTGGCCTTTCTTTTTGGTTCTGATTTTCTATTCGCTAGAGGGCTATTTCTCGCCACTCTCCAGGCTTTAGGTCGCCTAACTGAGTATTGCCTATTGAGTAACGTATTAACCGTAACGTTGGATGACCAATATGCGCGGTCATTCGTCTCACCTGCCTATTTCTGCCTTCAATGATGGTTATGGCAAGCCATGTGGTAGGGATTTTCGCCCGAACACGAACAGGAGGGTTTCGCTCCCAAACAGAAGGTGCTTCCATTCTTTCAACTGTCGCAGGAAGAGTAGGGCCATCTTTCAGCTCGATGCCATCACGTAGTTTATTCAGGCTCTCGTCAGAGGGAGAGCCATCGACTTGGACCCAGTACGTTTTCGGTGACTTAGAGCTTGGTTGGGTTAAGCGTGCTTGAAGAACACCATCATTGGTTAGGATCATTAAGCCTTCGCTGTCTCTATCGAGACGACCTGCTGCGTATACTTCTTTCACTGGGATGTAATCTGCGAGGGTTTTTCGCCCATTGCCATCGGTAAATTGACTCAAGGTATCGTAAGGTTTATTGAACAAAAGAACTTTACGGTCTTCCGGTTTTACCTTTGCTGGTTTTGATTTGCTGTGTTTTCGGCTAATACGCACGCGTTGGTTTCCGTTTGAAGTGCCTCGCTGTTTAAAATGCGCACCATTTTTATCTGATGAAGGTTGGCCTTGTTTACGACGAGAGCGAAGTTGCATGTTAACTACCTTGCAAAATTGTAAAGAAACAGTGTTAAAAAGTTTTGTAGAATCTGTAAATAAGCTATTATTTGCGCGCCCAAAAACAGAATAACGCACAAGATAATAGACTATTCTCGCGGTTTTGTTTAATTATAAGTATCAGCACTCAAGGACTTAGGTTGTTAATACTCAACTTAGCAGCCTAAGAAGATTAAAAGAGTGATAAAATCGTATCAACGCAGATACGGACATTCACACAGCGCTATTGAGATAATAGAAGCTGCTTAGAACAATAGGGAAATTTCATGCCTACAGAAAAACCTACGATTATTTATACCATTACGGATGAAGCACCAGCACTAGCGACTTATTCACTATTACCGATTATTCAATCGTTTACAGCATCATCTGGTATCAATGTAGACACTCGAGATATCTCGTTAGCGGGACGTATCATTGCAAACTTTCCTGAGCATCTAAAAGAAGAACAACGCATTGGTGATGCACTGGCTGAACTAGGCGAACTCGCAAAAACACCTGAAGCAAACATCATTAAGCTGCCAAACATTTCTGCTTCAGTACCACAGCTAAAAGCGGCAGTAGCAGAGCTACAAGCGAAAGGGTACGACTTACCTGATTACCCGGAAGAGCCAAGCACATACGAGCAGGAAGCGATTAAAGCGACGTACGACAAAATTAAGGGTAGTGCAGTAAACCCAGTTTTACGTGAAGGTAATTCAGATCGTCGTGCTCCATTATCTGTTAAGAACTATGCGAAGAAGAACCCGCATTCTATGGGTGCTTGGGCTTCAGATTCTAAATCTCATGTATCTAGCATGTCAGACAAAGATTTCTTTGGTAGTGAAAAGTCGGTCACGATCGACGGTGCTACTGATGTGAAGATTGAATTCACGGCAGCTGATGGTTCAGTGAAAGTGCTTAAGAAAGCTTTCCCGCTACTTGATAAAGAGATCATTGATTGTTCAGTGATGAACAAAGCAGCATTAGTTTCATTCTTCGAGAAAGAAATTGAAGATGCTAAGAAGCAAGACGTTCTATTGTCACTGCACATGAAAGCAACAATGATGAAGGTTTCTGACCCAATCATCTTTGGTCACGCTGTTAAAGTGTACTACAAAGAAGTGTTCGACAAGTATGGCGAAGTTTTTGAAAAGCTTGGCGTTGACGTCAATAACGGTCTAGGTGACGTATACGCGAAAATAGCGAGCCTACCACAAGCTCAAAAAGAAGAGATCGAAGCTGCAATTCTTGCAGTTTACGAAACACAGCCTGCATTGGCTATGGTTGATTCAGACCGTGGTATTACAAACCTTCACGTACCTAGTGACATTATCGTCGATGCTTCAATGCCTGCAATGTTGCGTTCTTCTGGCCAAATGTGGGGCCCAGATGGCAAGCAAAAAGATACCAAGGCGATGATCCCAGATCGCAGCTACGCAAGTATCTATCAGGCAGTCATTGATTTCTGTAAAGTAAACGGTGCGTTTGATCCTACAACGATGGGTAGCGTTCCAAACGTAGGCCTAATGGCTCAAAAAGCAGAAGAATACGGTTCACACGACAAGACGTTTACGCTAGATGCTGCTGGTACTGTTCGTGTTGTGGATGCCTCTGGAACTACTCTACTTGAGCAATCGGTAGAAGACGGCGATGTATTCCGTATGTGCCAAGTTAAAGATGCTCCAATCCAAGATTGGGTTAAACTAGCGGTTACGCGCGCTCGTGCTACTGGCGTACCAGCGGTATTCTGGTTAGATGAAAACCGTGCGCACGATGCTCAGTTGATTGAGAAAGTTAATGCTTACTTACCTGAATACGATACAGCGGGATTAGAGATAAAAATTCTAGCACCGTTAGAAGCGTGTCAGTTCTCTTTGGAGCGCATTAAAGAAGGTTTGGATACTATCTCAGTAACAGGTAACGTACTGCGTGATTACCTAACGGATCTGTTCCCAATTTTAGAGCTGGGTACTTCTGCCAAAATGCTGTCTATCGTTCCTCTTATGAATGGTGGTGGCTTATTTGAAACAGGCGCTGGTGGTTCTGCACCTAAGCACGTTCAACAAGTAGAGAAAGAAAACCACTTACGTTGGGATTCGCTTGGTGAGTTTTTAGCACTTGCTGCTTCTTTAGAACACCTAAGCACAGTAACAGGCAATGCAAGAGCTCAAGTTTTGGCGGATGCTTTGGATAAAGCGACGGGTGAATTCTTAGATGAGAATAAGTCACCATCACGTAAAGTGAACGAACTTGATAACCGCGGAAGCCACTTCTACCTTGCGGCCTACTGGGCTAAAGCTTTAGCTGAGCAGTCAGTTGATGCAAAGCTTGCTGCGGAATTTGCTCCAATCGCTAAAGCTTTAAGTGACAATGAAACAACAATCGTGTCTGAATTAAATGAAGCACAGGGCGTTGTTGGCGATCTAGGTGGTTACTACGCATTGAATGATGACTTAGTTGCTTCTCTGATGAGACCTAGCAAAACGTTGAATAACGTTATTAATGGCTAATTGTTGTAACTAGAAACAAATAACCCCGCTTATATAGCGGGGTTATTTTTTATTCGAATGAAGCGAATTAACGGCTATTTTGCCATTTGAGCTTCGATAGGGACGACAGAGCTAGCATGGGAACCTTTCGGGCCTTGCTCTATTTCATAAGCAACTTGCTGACCAGCTTTCAGTGTTCTATACCCATCCATCTTAATTGTGGAGTAATGAGCGAAAATATCCCCGTCCTCACCTTCCGGACAGATAAAACCAAATCCTTTGGCATTGTTAAACCATTTTACTGTACCTGTAGCCATGCTATACATCCCTCATGCATTTATTACTGATGTTGTGTTTAGAAGATTGCGCTTTAAACCTAGCGTCGATCCGTCAGTGACTATTAATTCATATGCTTATAAATATTTACTCACTAACTGACCAATGTAGTCAATGAGTCGAGACAGTCAATAGGCAAAACGTCTTATTTGCTACATATTTGCAAACAAATCACTTTTGAGATTTACATTTTTGCAACTTGACAGTGGTCAATATGGCTAATTTGACATAGCTCAAGTATTAAACTGTTTGCTTTTTAATCAATTAGATAATTCTTGATCAATGAGACCCATCTTTTATTTGCAGCGATTGAATTGCTGGATTAGTCTCTAAGTAGGAGATGTTTTTCGGGGCGCATTTTTTTCTCGCCATCCTAAGAGATAAATCTAAAACTTTGCTTTTACAAAGTGGTAAAATCGAGTTAGAAATCTTGAATATTTGAATGGATCATGGGCCGAAATTTTGAATGGGTAACTCCAGACTCAGATTTACTGGAGAAAGAAAAAACGAAAATCCAACCACCTGCGATGTATAACGTTTTGTTGAATAACGATGACTACACGCCGATGGACTTTGTGATTGAAATCCTAGAGCGCTTCTTCTCAATGGATATAGAGAAAGCAACCCAGATCATGCTTCAAGTGCATTATGAAGGAAAAGCAATATGCGGGACGTTTACCGCTGAAGTTGCAGAGACAAAAGTGGCGCAGGTCACTATGTATTCTAGGGAAAATGAGCATCCACTGCTCTGCACATTAGAGCAAGCGTAGCGCTTGCACCGAACAACTTAGTTGTTCTTTAAGGAGGTACTTATGCTTAACAAAGAGTTAGAGACGAGTCTAAACGGCGCATTTGCCCGCGCAAGAGACAAACGACATGAGTTTATGACGGTCGAGCACCTCCTACTTGCATTATTAGAAAATGATGCGGCTAAAGAGGCCTTATCGGCTTGTCAGGCAGACTTAGATGCTTTGCGACAAGAACTTGATATATTCATCGACCAAACAACGCCGCTTATCCCAGAAAACGATGAAACTCGAGAAACCCAACCTACTTTAAGCTTTCAACGCGTTCTACAGCGTGCAGTCTTCCACGTCCAATCTTCGGGACGCAGCGAGGTTACTGGTGCGAATGTACTCGTGGCTATTTTTAGTGAACAAGAATCTCACGCAGCCTACCTATTGAAGAAAAATGATATCAGTCGTCTAGATATTGTGAATTTCATTTCTCACGGAATTACCAAGTCTTCCAGTTCAAATGATGATTCATCATCAGAATCGTTTGGCCAAGAAGCCTCTGAGGAACAAGGCTCTGAAGAACGTTTAGAGAGCTTTGCAACGAATCTAAATCAAGTAGCAAAACAAGGCCACATTGACCCACTTATTGGACGAGATAAAGAACTAGAGCGCACGATTCAAGTACTTTGTCGTCGCAGAAAAAACAATCCCCTACTTGTTGGTGAAGCGGGAGTGGGTAAAACAGCGATTGCTGAGGGCCTAGCCTGGAGAATTGTTGAAGGTCAGGTTCCAGAAGTCATTCAAAATAGCGTTATTTATTCGCTAGATATTGGCTCGCTTTTGGCGGGAACCAAATACCGAGGTGATTTTGAAAAGCGCTTCAAAGCAATTCTGAAGCAACTGGAAAAAGAAGACGACGCTATTTTATTCATCGATGAAGTACATACTATCATCGGCGCGGGTGCAGCTTCAGGTGGTCAAGTTGATGCCGCAAACCTGATTAAGCCGTTGCTCAGTAGTGGTAAGCTTCGTTGTATAGGGTCCACGACTTATCAAGAATACAGTAATATCTTTGAAAAAGAGCGTGCGCTATCTCGACGCTTCCAGAAGATTGATGTTGTAGAGCCATCGCTAGACGACACCACAAAGATTCTGATTGGACTGAAACCGAAATACGAAGCTCACCATGAAGTTCGCTACACCAATAAAGCGCTTCGAGCAGCTGTTGAACTTTCAGCTAAATACATCAATGAGCGTCACCTACCCGATAAAGCGATTGACGTTATTGATGAAGCGGGTGCGCGCAGTCGATTAGCACCGGCGAGCCGTCGTAAGAAAACCGTTGGCGTTGCGGATATCGAATCCATGGTTGCAAAAATGGCTCGAATCCCAGAAAAATCGGTTTCTTCATCAGACAAAGATATTCTACAAAACCTTGACGACAAGATGAAAATGCTGGTGTTCGGGCAAGATCCAGCGATCGATGTGTTAAGTGAAGCGATTAAGTTAACTCGCGCTGGTCTTGGTGCTGACAATAAGCCGGTTGGTTCATTCTTGTTTGCAGGCCCAACAGGGGTTGGTAAAACAGAGGTAACGCTTCAGCTCGCCAAATTGATGGGAATCGAATTACTTCGTTTCGATATGTCTGAATACGGTGAACGTCACTCGGTAAGTCGCTTAATCGGTGCGCCTCCAGGTTATGTTGGTTATGACCAAGGTGGCTTACTAACTGATGCCGTAATTAAACATCCTCACTCAGTTGTATTGCTGGATGAAATAGAGAAAGCTCACCCAGATATCTTCAACTTGTTATTGCAAGTCATGGACAATGGTACGTTAACCGATAATAACGGACGCAAAGCCGACTTCAGAAATGTCATTCTCGTGATGACGACGAATGCCGGTGTTCAGGAGACAGAAAGAAAATCAATTGGTTTGATTCAGCAAGACAATGCGCCAGATGCGATGGCTGTGATTAAGAAAGTCTTCACGCCTGAGTTTAGAAATCGACTTGATAACATCATTTGGTTTAATAGCCTGGATGAAACGGTAATCCATCAAGTGGTTGATAAGTTCATTGTTGAGTTACAAGCGCAACTTGATGTACGAGGTGTCTCTCTAGAGGTCGCTGAGGATGCTAGACATTGGCTCGCAGCTAAAGGTTATGATAAAGCGATGGGTGCGCGTCCTATGGGTCGAGTTATTCAAGAGCAATTGAAGAAACCACTGGCTAATGAACTGTTGTTTGGGTCGTTAGTGGATGGTGGAACAGTGAAAGTGACGCTGAAAAAAGACAATATTGTGTTTAAGTATGTTGGAGCAAAAGAAGAAGCGCTTCATTAATCACAGTAAAAGCGAGTAAATGAAAAACCAGAGTTAATGACTCTGGTTTTTTTATGCTTAATGAAAGTGATAATAGGTGACTGTTATACGCACTTTTGTTAGAGGTTCTAACACAGAGGCAAGTAGTGCCTGATTAGGTATTGGTATGACGTTTCGACATCGTCAGGGATATGCTGTTCAATCTGAAAACCTTTAGCCGGATAATTCTTGATGCGTTCGTAATCTTCTATCGTGGCTTTCAAAACCATATCCAGTGGCATATCTGGGCAGATATAATCAAAAAAGCTTTCTGATGAAGAAGTGACCAATACACGTTCACATTGAGTGGGCCACTGTTTCATGAACGTTGCGTAGCTTCTTCGTTCCATGAAGGGTTTTTGAACGAGTAATAGTTTTTGATGAGCGAGGTTTTTACGGATCATTACCTCATATCCTAAAGTAATGTTTTCACCTGTATTCGTCGCTTCAGTCTCAAGGGAAATAGCTTCAGATGGGACACCTGCGTCTTTAGCAATATCTGCAAAAGTCTCAGCTTCTGTTTTATCAAATAGACCGTCGGTAAAGCGTCCCATGCCTCCAGAGAATAAGATCTTTGGAGCATATCCCTCTAGGTACAGTTTGGCAGCATGTGAGGCGACACGCAGGTCATTGCTACAAAGAACGAAGATGAGATCGGACTGTGCCGGCTTGTGGCCCATCTTCATATAGTCCCACAGTGTTTCTATATGCTGATATAAGCGTTTCTCTGGTGACCTGTGAGACTCTTTCTGGCCGTTGTCAGAAGCTTTATTCATTTATACTCTCCAACGCACTTAATATGTCTGGGTAGCGATATTGATAGCCAAGCTTGATGATTTTGTCAGTCACGATCCTTTTGTCAGGTATTGCGACGATTTCGGGCATTAAAGAAAGCGATTGATTCGCTTGAAGCAAGGCATGCTGATAGAAGGTCTCTTTGCTCACCGTATTTGGTGAAGTAACGTTAACGACCTGATTGGTAATCGAGTTCAATGAATAAGTAATCGCGCCAATAGCATCCGTAAGGTGAACCATATTAGCAGGGGCTAGGCGACTAACCTGTTTCAATTTGCTCACAAAGCGACTTGGGTGACGCTGTGGGCCAATTAAACCACTCATTCGCAACACGACAAATTCTAACCCAGAGTCGATGACATGTTGCTCGGCTTCAAGCAAAACCTGAGCGTTGTTGCTGAAGTCGGGCGATTGTTGAGCAATAACATAGCTCGCCTTACTTTCAATCATTTCTAAAATTGATTGAGCATCACTATTCTCTGCGAGGTTTAGGCTTGGATAAACTGCGCTAGAACTCACCATGATGATTTTTCTAACGTTTGCTGAGACAGCGGCTTCGACAACAAAACGCCACATCTCTTTATACTCGTTGGTCAGTCCTTTACGGAAACCGGGTGGGAAACAGCCAATGATGACATCAGGCTGTTGTTTATCAAGTGAGTGTTTAAGAGATTCTGGTTGTTCGAGGTTACAGTTAAAGCCACAGATTCCTAGCGAATCAAGCTCAGAGGCTTTGTTACTTGTCCGCCTGCTGGCGAATACTTTGTCATATTGAGAAAGGAGCGAAGTGGCAAGAGGTGTGCCTAGCCAGCCCGCTCCAATAATTGTGATGTTCTTCATTGATATCTAGTTGCTCTAAGATTTTAGAAGCGCTACTTAGGCATTCAGCACACGTAATATTTTGTCTGCTTTCTCTGCAGTTTCAATGCCTTCGTCTGTTAGATAGCCACCATCAGGTAGCGTACAAAGCCCCTTCGAATACAGACTGCCAACGGCTTCCTGAACGTCGTCAGAGGCATCTTGATGCACTTTAATACCGGTTGCTGAACTGCTGACGTCAAATTGAAGCAGTAAGTTCAGTTCAGCGATGTGTTTTTGAGAATATTTCATTATTTGATCCTTTTAGTACTCTTTGCTACACATTAAGCAAGCATCTCAGGCACTGCAAACAACCTTGATGAGAAGTGTTAATTAGAACCAAATTGGCGCTGTTTTGTTCTACTTAGAGGTGCAGAACGATGGTTACTGCCTAGGTTACTACCCTCATCTATTAAACAACTATTTCATAGGCTTATGCAGGTTATCCACAATTTCTGTGGATAAAGTGTTTCTAAATGAAAGGGTAGTACATTTTGTATACGAAAAATGGTTCTTCGAGAGCGCTCCACTAAATCTCTCGGCTATTTAATTACGCGCGGATTTGGTTTTGCTCGCATCGATACGATTGATGAGAATGCGTCCTTCAGAACTGATTGCGCTATTAAGGCTCAGTCGTAGAGACAGTGTCACGGAAATACTCATCATCACAAAAATCGCGATCATAATCATCAATTGGTACTTGATTGCAGTCATCGGGGCAATGCCGCCTAAAATTTGACCTGTCATCATACCTGGAAGTGTGACAAGTCCTGTTGTTGCCATTGAAGCCAAAACAGGTGCGAATGATTTTTGTATGGCTTCTCGCAAAAATGGCATCGAGGCATACGTTGGTGAAGCGCCCAAGGAAAGGGCAGCTTCGTATTCTGAACGTCTACTCTCGTAAGCCGTGAATAGGTTTTGTAGTGCGATAATATTCCCGCTGAGGCTGTTACCCAATAGCATGCCGGCAAGTGGGATCAAGTATTGAGCATTGTATACAGGTTTGGGCTGAATAAAGACAAAACAGAGCAATATGAGAATAGGCGATAGCCCCAAAAGAAGCCCGCTACTTACTGGTTTAAAAAGAAAACGAGTAGGGAGCTTTGCTTTGCCAATGATGGAGAGCGAACCAATGACAATCATGATTGCTATCCAAATTAGATTGATAGCTAAGCTATTGATGGAGAACAAATACTCGAGGTAAATTCCGATGGCAATGAGTTGAATAACCATTCGTGTGATGCTAAGAAAAATATCTTTTCCTAGATCAAGTTGATAGTGGACATTAATGAAAATTGGGATAAGCAGCGTCGAGCTGAAAAGGGCGAGTTGCAGAAAAGAAATATCAACGATGGATTCCATGAGAGCTCCTTTATAACCACATAGAATTGTACAGAATTCCCTTTCCTTATAGCACTGTTTTCCGACGACAAAAGAAGCTAGTTAACAAACCGAGAAGAACCGCCTTCATTTTGAGTAGTATGGTAAAAGCTACTTATGGGTGTTTGTTTCTCATGTGTTGTAATTTTTACTTATAATTAACATGTACAAGTTGTCACATTTGTTCATAATTTTACACATGTTCTGTTATTCAAACACAACTTTGGATGACCTCAAGAAAGCGTTGATTAACTAGGGTTATTAGGCGGTTCTAATTGAAGTGAACCGAAATTTTGAACTAAAATTTATCAAAACAAAAGTTGGTTTTACGTCGTAAGAAAACTGAGCCATCAGAAAATTAACGATAAAATGCAGGTAAATGTATGAGTGATGTTAATAATGTTCAAAGCGTTGAAAAACGTTCAATGGAGTGGAAGTCGTTTCTTTTCATTACCGTTATCCTCTTTCCAATCTTAAGTGTCGCCTTTGTTGGCGGTTACGGATTCATTGTTTGGATGTTGCAAGTGTTCTTCATGGGGCCTCCTGGAGCACATGGCTAAAACCGTCTCACAACCCACTTTTGATTAGAATTTTTAAGAGAGCAAAACATGAAATCATTGATTATTAAGCTGTGGCGAACAATGACTCGTCCAGCAGTTCACATTAGCCTTGGTGTGCTAACAATGGGCGGTTTCATAGCTGGTGTGATCTTTTGGGGCGGTTTTAATACGGCCTTAGAAGCAACGAATACAGAAGAATTTTGTATTGGCTGCCATACCATGAAAGAAAACGTATACGTTGAGTTGCAAGAGACGGCACACTGGAAAAACAGTTCTGGTGTGAGAGCAACGTGCCCTGACTGTCACGTTCCACATGAATGGACAGCAAAAATTGCGCGTAAGATGCAAGCTTCAAAAGAAGTGTTTGCGCAGATATTCGGTGATTTAGGAACGCCTGAAAAATTTGAGGCTCGACGTTTAGAACTTGCTCGCCATGAATGGGATCGATTCTCGGCAAATGGCTCACTAGAGTGTAAAAACTGTCATGCTTACGAGTCCATGGACTTTGAGCAAATGTCTCCAACTGCGCGCATTCAAATGAAACAAGCAGCGGATCGTGACCAAAGCTGTGTTGATTGTCATAAAGGCATCGCTCACCACTTACCACAAGACATGGCGTCAGCGAGTGGGATTGTTGGCGATCTCGAGCAAATTGCTAATGGTACTCGCTACGCAAATGGCAGTGATGTCATCTCTATCCGTCATTTACCGCTTTATACCGATCAAACTGGGGCGACTGAGGCAGGCCTATTAAGCCCAGCCAGTGAAGTCTCTATTATCGCTGAAAGTGGCGACATGATTGAGGTTCAAATCGATGGTTGGCGTAAAGCGAAAGGCTTTGGTCGAGTCATCCAAGAAGACTTTGGACTGAATATTTCAACGGCAATTCTGACTCGTGAAGTGTCTGAGAGTGAATCGATTAGTATCGGTGAGAAGAAAGAAGATGAATTAACAGGCCTTCCTTGGGAAGAAGTTAGCTTGTCTTTGTGGATGAAAAAAGAATCAATGGTGACCGAGTTCAATCCAATTTGGAATGCGGCGGAAGGGGCTTACACAAGCAACTGTTCAACTTGTCACTCTCAACCAGAAGAAGCGCACTTCAGTGCTAACGGCTGGGTCGGCATGCTTGATGGAATGATTGCGTTCGTAAATTTCGATACTGACACAGAAGCACTTGTTCTTAAGTATCTACAGAAGCACTCATCAGATTTCGCTGAAGGTCATCATTAATCGACGTCAATTTGGAGTAATACAATGGCAATTTCAAGAAGAAGTTTTCTAAAAGGCGTCGCGACAACGAGTGCTGCATCGGTCATCGGGCCAAGCTTGCTTGCGTCGACTTCCGCGATGGCGGCTGAAACAGAAGGCACATGGCGAGTATCGGGCTCTCACTGGGGCGCATTTAGAGCACGAGTTTATGCGGGTAAAGTACAAGAGATTAAACCGCTAGAAATCGATAAGCACCCAACAGAGATGCTTAATGGTATCAAAGGCATCATCTATAGCCCTTCACGTGTTCGTTACCCTATGGTTCGCCTAGATTGGCTTAAGAAGCACAAATACAGCGCAGATACCCGTGGTAACAACCGTTTCGTACGTGTGACTTGGGACGAAGCACTTGATCTTGTATACCGCGAATTAGAGCGTGTACAAAAAGATTACGGTCCTTGGGCGCTGCATACGGGCCAAACGGGTTGGCGTCAAACGGGTCAATTCCACAGCTGTACCAACCATATGATGCGAGCGATGGGATTACACGGTAACTCCGTGAAGAAGATCGGTGACTATTCAACGGGTGCTGGCCAAACCATTTTGCCGTACGTGCTTGGGTCTACAGAGGTATACGCACAAGGTACATCTTGGGAACTCATCCTAGAGAACAGTGACAACATCATCATGTGGGGCAACGATCCCGTTAAGAACCTTCAGGTTGGCTGGACGTGTGAGACACATGAGTCGTTTGAATACCTTAATCAACTGAAAGAGAAAGTGGCGAACAAAGAGATCAACGTTGTCTCTGTTGATCCTGTTCAAAACAAAACGGGTCGTTTCCTTAATAACGAGCAGATGTACATCAACCCGCAGACCGATGTCCCGTTCATGCTAGGTGTTGCCCATGTACTTTATAATGAAGAGCTGTACGACAAAGAGTTTATTGACACGTACTGTTTAGGCTTTGATGACTTTATTCAGTATGTTCAAGGTGAAACCAAAGACAAGGTCGAGAAAACACCAGAGTGGGCGGCGGAAATTTGTGGCGCAAGCGCTGAAAGTATTCGTAAATTTGCTCATATGCTGGTTAACGGCCGCACCCAAATCATGGTGGGCTGGAGCATCCAACGCCAAGAGCACGGTGAACAACCTTACTGGATGTGTGCGGTATTGGCAGCAATGGTTGGTCAAATTGGCCTTCCTGGCGGTGGTATCTCTTACGGGCACCACTACTCTGGTATCGGTGTTTCTTCAACGGGCTTTGGTGCACCAGGCTCATTCCCGCTGAACATCGACCAAGGGCAAGAGCCAAAATACAACAACAACGATTTTAACGGTTACAGCCGCGTTATCCCTGTGGCTCGTTGGGTTGATAGCCTACTTGAACCAGGTAAGAAGATTCAAGCGAACGGGTCTACGGTAACACTGCCAGACATCAAGATGATGGTGTTCAGTGGTAACAACCCTTGGCATCATCACCAAGATCGTAACAAAATGCGTAAAGCATTTAAGAGCTTGCAGACAGTAGTCGCAGTTGACTTTGCGTGGACAGCGACCTGCCGCCACTCTGATATTGTTCTTCCTGCCTGTACTCAGTGGGAGCGTAACGATATTGATGGTTACGGTGCGTACTCTGGGCGTGGGTTAGTGGCAATGCAGAAGTTGGTTGATCCACTGTTCCAGTCAAGATCAGACTTCGACATTATGCGAAACCTAACTCGTCGCTGGGGACGTCACGAAGAATATACTCGTGGCATGGATGAAATGCAGTGGGTTCGCTCGCTGTACAATGAGTGTCGATCTGCGAATGAAGGCGCTTTCGAAATGCCAGAGTTTGACGAATTCTGGGAAAAAGGTTTCTTAGACTTCGGTAAAGGCAAGCCTTGGACTCGTCACGCCGCATTCCGTGAAGACCCTGAAATTAATGCACTGGGTACACCTTCTGGCTTTATCGAAATCTCGAGTAGAACGATCGGTAACATGGGGTATGAGAAGTGCCAAAACCACCCGATGTGGTTCGAGAAATCGGAACGCTCTCACGGTGGTCCTGGCTCTGATAAACACCCGTACTGGTTGCAATCGTGCCACCCTGACAAGCGTTTGCACTCACAGATGTGTGAATCTGAAGAGTTCCGTGCAACGTATGCTGTTAAAGGTCGCGAGCCTATTTACATCAACCCTGAAGACGCGAAGAAAAAAGGCGTGAAAGATGGAGACATCGTCCGAGTCTTTAACGACCGAGGTCAGCTACTTGCAGGCGCCGTGTTAATGGATAGCTACGCACCTGGGGTTGTTCGTATTGAAGAAGGCGCATGGTATGGCCCAATTAATGAAAAAATTGGCGCACTTGATACGTATGGTGATCCAAACACATTAACGCAGGACATTCCATCGTCGGAGCTTGCCCAAGCGACTTCTGCGAACACTTGCCAAGTTGACTTTGAGAAATTCACAGGCAAAGTGCCGCCAGTAACCTCATTCGGCGGTCCGATTGAAGTGAGCTAAATACTCGCTTACGGTAACAAAAAATTAAGCCAGCCCAACAGGGTTGGCTTTTTTGTATTAAAATCCAAATAGATAGTATAAAAATAATAAAGTAACGATTCGTTGGTGTTTTCAGTAGAAATAAAAGAGGTGGTGACAACACTATGGCGCAGATTATTACACTAGCTTGCCAGCGAGAAGTGTCGGTGCTGAACAACGATTTATCCGTATCTCTCTCTAATCAAGAGCTTACGTTTCGATTCATCGGAATCCATAACAATGAAATTTCCAATGAATATCGTCTGTTTACCCTGCCGTTTGAATTTGAAGTGTCAGCCACATTGATAGGTGACGGCTTCCAAATGTTGGCCCAAACATCGGGTACCTGCGACAACCCCATTGATGTTGGGCGCTGCCCAGATAACAACGCCAGTTATAGAATCTATCCACAAACCGACATCAAACGCTATTACAATTATTTGGTTATCGAAGAATCGACCGGCTACACATTGCTTGGTTTCACAAGCTGTGACCGATTCGCTGGGTATTTCTTGATTGAAGAGATAGACGGCCAGAGAACGATTGTCGCCAATGTTGATGGAGAACAAACTTACCCTCTCGATTGGGACAGTCAAAGCCTTGAGTCAGTCGCTATTCTTAGCGGCCCATCACTTTCTCTTCTGTTTGAGGAATACAGCCAACTGATCAGTATCCATCATCCACCTAAGAGCACATTGACGCAGAAATCCCCAATAGGGTGGTGCTCGTGGTATGCCTACTACGCCTCTGTAACGGAAGAGAATATCAGCCAAAACGTCGTGTCTATGAAAGACGATCTTGATTATTTAGAGTGGGTCTTACTCGATGATGGCTATCAGGCATTCATGGGGGACTGGTTAACGCCTTCAGACAAATTTTCTCATGGTGTGAAATCTCTTATTAAAGGAATACGGAAACAAGGGAAAAAACCGGCTATTTGGCTCGCACCATTCATTGCTCAAGCGGAATCTCAGTTATTCAAGCAACATCCTGATTGGTTTGTGAAGCACGCTTCAGGAGATTTTCTCAAAGCTGAAGACATTACTTATGGCGGTTGGCGTTGTACACCTTGGTATATTCTCGATGCGTCACATCCAGAGGTGCAAGAGTACCTCACCAAAGTAGTGAGGACGATGCGGGAAGAATGGGGTGTCGAGCTGTTTAAATTGGACGCTAATTATTGGGGAACGCTAAAAGGGAAGCGGTATTTATCCGGTATTACTGGCGTACAAGCCTATCGAATGGGCATGGCAGCGATTGAAATAGGGGCAGGGGATGCGTGGATATTAGGCTGCAACGCGCCGATGTGGCCATCTTTAGGCTTGGTTGATGCGATGAGAGTGTCTGACGATGTGGAACGTTCTCCAGACCGATTTAGCCAGATTGCCCAAGAGACATTTTTTCGCAGCTGGCAACACAGAAAGCTTTGGCACATTGATCCAGATTGCGCAACGTTTGTGTCGCTTCCGAACCAAACGACCGAAAGGCAGTATTATGAATTTCATCGCACAGCGTTATTAGCGAGCGGTGGGTTGCTTCTATCTGGAGATCCTCTTCCAGAACTCACGCCTTTTGCGAAATCAAGTCTTACCAAATTGGTGTTAAGACAAAAGCACAACCAGAACGTCGCTAAGTTTACATCTTTATCGTTGTCACACGCGTTCTTGCCAATCACAGACCATAATGACCTGCACTGTTTGTTTCATTATCAAGGGGATGAAACAGAAGTGACACTGACATCGAGTAAGCCTGTGTACTGGTATGATTACTGGACAGGAAAGAAACTGACTTCCGAGCCTATGCAAGTGTTGGAAGTCAGTTTAGATAAGGGATTGAGTAGCCGCGCTATCATTACGGCTAGCTGATATTGTTAAGCGGCTCTACCGAAAAGCTTTAGAGCGACTCTTTTTATTCGAACAAGAAGTAAAACCCATACCCAACAATGAAAGCGGGAATGACAGAGTAGAAAGTAGCCACCAAAGCGGCTTTCGGTGCCAGTGCGATGGCAGGGAATAATGCATCTCCGTCATTCGAAATCGAATTGGCCAATTGCGTTGAGAGTGGAACTGCGCCTGAAATATACATACTTGTAATCAATATTTGCGGACCACAACCAGGAAGTATCCCTACCGCTAAACCAACTAGCGGCATCCACACTCCCCATCCTGAAGCTAACTCAGATAGATTGATATCCGCGAAAAACGTGGTGAGTTCGAAAAGAAGGAAAGCAACGATCACCCAAGCTGTGACAAAATTTGTATCCTGTGCAGCTTTTTGGATAGGGTGAGAACCCGAGTATTTTTCATCTTCTGAAACGGTAGATTGATAGTCTTTGATCTCTTTAGTCATTGCCCACAAAAACATGCTGACGATGATTAACCCCGTGCCTACCCATTCAATGGTCACTTCTGGAAGCGCAAGAAGCTGATTTACGTCTACTTGAAATGACCCCAATAATGCGATGGCAGTGGTTGGAACTAAAAGGAGTTTCCAAAATATCCCTTGCAGATTGATCGCTTTTTTCTCTAGAGAATCACCAGAAGACGTTTCTTTTGGAGTGTTACGTACACAGCATTTCTCTGGGGTATCTTCTTGTTTCTTTGGCCTTAGAAAGTCATCGGCGTGGAAATAATTGACGACCCAGCCTGATAGCGTACCGACAACCACACCGAGCGCAACCACACCGAGGCCAACGTCAGGTTTACTTGCGAGAAGTAAGAATGCAGCGTCTCCCATGGTCGAAGTTAAAACAGCCACAATGGCCCCAAAACCGACGCGACCGCTAATAAATTGCGTCGTTACAACAATGGCTCCACCACAGCCTGGTAAAGCACCCAGTAATGAGGCAAAGAAAACCTGATGGGAACGAGAAGTGTTGTAAAGCTTAACCAGCGCGTTAGTTTTGTTCATGTAGCTCGACAAATAATGGTAGATGGCGAGAGTGAACGCGACATAACAAGAAACAGCCCAGAATGCATCAGATAACGTCGCAACGACGAGCTCTCTAGTGGTCTCAGAAGCGATTAGGGCGACAAGCAAAATAGGAAGAAGCAGTCGCTTATAGGCAAGATCAAACTGGGTAGCGGAAAGCCAACTAGGAAAATTGAGAAATGGGTTAGAAGTGTTCATACCTGGGTACCCGTCATTGATAATGATTCTCATTATATGTAAATGAGAATCATTATCAATATTATTTGTAAACTTTTATAACAAGCAAAGCGAGTTTTTTGCTCTAAGCCCAAATGGGGTGGAAGAAGTGCAGGGGAGTGCAATCACTCGGGCTTTGCGTGCTTAGGGAATGACAAATTTTTAAATTCAGGTAAAGTAGCACCTTTGTGAGCAACCTCACCCCGTTAGAGGGTGAATAAACTAAATGGACAGGAAGAAAGATGATTCTAGTTGTCGGTCATAAGAACCCAGATAGCGATAGTATTTGTAGTGCATTGGTAGCCACTGAGCTGCTTAAGTCTCGTGGTTTAGAGGCAATGCCAATTCGCCAAGGCGAAATCAATCGTGAAACTCAGCACATTCTAGAAGTTGCTGATGCTGAAACTCCGGAACTGCGTACTTCTGTAGCTGGCGAGAAAATCTGGCTAGTTGACTACTCTGATCTCGCACAAGCGCCAGATGATGTCGCTGAAGCGGAAATCTTAGGTATTGTTGATCACCACCGCCTTGGTGACGTGATGACAGTAAACCCAATGGAAGCTTGGATCTGGCCTGTAGGTTGTACCAATACTGTTCTTTTCAATATGTTTAAGATTGAAGGTCATTCAATCTCTCAAAAGATCGCTAAACTGATGATGTCAGCTATTTTATCTGACACTGTTGGTTTCGCCTCTCCAACTTGTACCCAAAAAGATAAAGACGCTGTCGCAGAGTTAGCTGAGATCGCTGACGTACAAGATGTAGACACATTCATCAAAGAGCTACTCATCGCGAAAACTAACATTGAAGGCCTAACAGCTGCCGAGCTAGTTGAGAAAGACCTGAAAGGTTACCCTTTCAATGGTCGTGACGTGGTCGTTGGCCAGGTTGAGCTTGCAACTTTAGAGCAAGTAGACGGCATGATTGATGCTCTAGAAGCTGATTTAGAGTCGCGCTGTGAAAAAGATGGTCTTGCATTCGCTGCAGTGATGCTAACAGACATCACAACCGCTCAAACTCGTCTACTTTATAAAGGAGAGTGGGCTGAGAAATTAGTTAAGCACGAGAAAGATGGCTTACTAATGATGGAAAATACGCTAAGCCGTAAGAAACAAGGTTGGCCTTGGCTACAAGCTGAACTAGTATAATTTCAGACTAGTCAGGTAAGCGCCCACAGATAACCTCTGTGGGCGTTTTTAGTTATTAAAGACGCACTACGAAAGCAACCCGAAGTTAAGGAACTAATGATGACAACAACAGCATTAAGCGCCGATCAGATCTCGACCATTAATAGTTACAATGATGAGCAGAGATTCAAATACTGCATTAAAGAGATGGTTTCAAATCGTCAAATCTGGATTCTGACTGATGAAGATGGTTGTGTCATGCTCAATACAGAAGAGGATGACTGTGTTCCTGTTTGGCCAAATGAAGAATTTGCACTTGCTTGGGCAACGGAAGATTGGAAAGAGTGCAAGGCCGAATCTATCTCTTTAAATAAGTGGCATAGCCGCTGGACAACGGGTTTAGAAGACGATGAACTGTCGATAGTTGTCTTCCCTAATGAGAAAGAAGAAGGTGTGATCGTTTTCCCTGACGAGTTCGATTTCGAACTCAAAAAACAAGCTGCAAAGCGTTAGTTAATAGAAACGTTCACGTATAAAGCGATTAGTAATGGGTCATTGAATAGGGAATTTTCAATGGCCTTTTTTTTGGTTCATCGCGACTT
>NZ_MCWZ01000020.1 GCF_002877365.1 Vibrio sp. 10N.261.55.A7 | reverse complement strand
TTAATTATAACAACTCTATAACATACATCCTCCAATTAGCGACTTTTTTTTCTTTGGCAATCGTAAAGGTATAGTTACTGTCACAAGTCCTGTTTATACGCGCTCATTTGTAATAAAATAACAGGCAAATAATTCTTTACGAGATGAGTTCATGTCTACAACTGGTCGCATTCATTCTTTTGAGTCTTGTGGTACTGTCGATGGCCCAGGCATCCGTTTTATCGTATTCATGCAAGGTTGCTTGATGCGTTGTAAGTATTGCCATAATCGCGATACTTGGGATACACATGGTGGAAAAGAAGTCACTGTCGAAGAGATCATCAGCGAAGCTAAGTCTTACCGTCACTTTATGAATGCTTCGGGCGGGGGCGTCACCTGTTCGGGTGGTGAAGCCATGCTACAGCCAGAGTTTGTTCGCGACTTCTTTCAAGCGGCACAAGCAGAAGGCATCCACACCTGCCTTGACACCAATGGATACATTCGCAAGCACACTGAAGTGACTGATGAAGTATTAGAAGCCACCGATCTTGTCATGCTTGACCTAAAGCATATGAAAGATGAAATACACCACGACTTCATTGGCGTGTCCAATAAACGGACGCTCGACTTCGCTCGGTACCTTCACAAAATCGGCCAAAAAACCTGGATTCGGTACGTCGTGGTTCCTGGTTATACCGATGATGAAGAAGCTGCTCATATGCTTGGCGACTTTATAAAAGACATGGATAACATTGAAAAAATCGAGTTGCTGCCCTATCACAGGCTTGGTGCCCATAAATGGGAAGCACTGGGTTTTGATTATGAGCTTGATGGGGTAAATCCACCGTCTAAAGAAGTGATGGATAACATTCAGTCTATACTGAGCCAGTACAACTCAAACGTGAAATACTAAGAATACGATCCTGAGTAACCAAATATCAGACCAATTTACTAAAAATAGAGAACCACCATGGAAATGACTAACGCTCAACGTTTAATTCTTTCAAATCAATATTACTTAATGTCTCAGCTGACACCTGAGAACGCAGAAAAGTACAAGCGTTTTCAAACAATTGTAGAACGTGGTTACGAGCTACAAATGCAAGAATTAAACAAAGATTTCGGTTGTATTACTGAAGCAGAATGTCGTCAGATTATCGATATTCTCGAAATGTATCACGCTATGCAAGAGTCTCACAAAATGCTCAAAGATGATGAGCAGGCAGAAGTAGACAAACGTCGTTTACAGTTTTTAGGGTTTGATATAGCGCGTGAATCTCAGCTAGTGAACTACGTTCGCTTCCTTGTCGATTCTGAAGGGCTATACCCACAGTTTGACAAAGCCGATCACCACTTTAACAGCCAAATGCCAATGTTAGACAAATATCGTCGTATGTTAGTCACTTGGCGCGCTTGTCCTCGTCAATACCACTTATGTGCAACTGAGTTAAACCAAATCTTCAACTCATAACCATTAAAATTTATCGAGGGCCAGTCATTGAACTGGCCCTTTTCTTATCTAAAATCCCCAACGACTTTCCTAGTGTAAACATCCTTTCTCACTGAGACTTCTGCAAATAAACACATAATTGTTAAGCACAATTCAGAAATTAAACTAATCTTAATTATGAAAGGAAATGTATTTCTACTGCGGGTTGTTTGACAGTTTGATCGGTTCAGAGGGGATTTCAAGATGAGTATTTTCGACCACTTCCAAGCACGCTATGAGGCAGCCAAAGATGAAGAGTTGTCACTTCAGGAGTTTCTGTCTCTTTGTAAGGATGACAAGAGCGCGTACGCAAATGCCGCAGAGCGACTATTACTCGCGATCGGTGAGCCTGAGGTTATTGATACCGCTCTTGACCCAACTCTTAGTCGTATTTTTTCTAATCGAGTGATTTCTCGGTATAAAACATTCGAAGATTTTTATGGCATGGAAGACGCCATAGAGCAGATCGTATCCTATTTAAAACACGCCGCACAAGGCCTAGAAGAGCGTAAACAAATACTCTATTTACTCGGGCCCGTCGGTGGAGGTAAATCTTCTCTTGCTGAAAAGTTAAAAGCACTGATGCAGCACATGCCCATTTATGTTCTCTCTGCAAATGGCGAACGCAGCCCAGTCAACGACCACCCATTCTGTCTGTTTGACGTGAATGAAGATGGTGAAGTCTTAAAGCAAGACTACGGTATTGAGAAACGTTATCTGCGTTCCATCATGTCACCTTGGGCAGCCAAAAGACTCAATGAATTTGGCGGTGACTTATCAAAGTTCAAAGTGGTTAAGCTACGCCCTTCTATACTCGAGCAAGTCGCGATCGCTAAAACTGAGCCAGGCGACGAGAACAACCAAGATATTTCATCATTGGTCGGTAAAGTAGATATTCGACAGCTTGAGCACTTCTCTCAAGATGACCCTGATGCCTACAGCTACTCCGGTTCACTATGTAAAGCGAACCAAGGCTTAATGGAATTCGTGGAAATGTTCAAAGCGCCAATTAAGGTGCTTCACCCTCTATTAACGGCAACGCAAGAAGGTAACTTTAACGGCACAGAAGGGCTTTCTGCTCTGCCATTTGACGGAATGATTCTCGCTCACTCGAACGAGTCTGAGTGGCAAACATTTAGAAATAACAAGAACAATGAAGCATTTTTAGACCGAGTCTATATCGTCAAAGTGCCTTACTGTTTAAGAGTGTCAGAAGAGGTGAAAATCTATCAGAAACTTCTCGAACATTCAGAGCTATCAAAAGCGCCTTGTTCTCCTAGCACCTTAGATCTGTTGGCTCAGTTCAGTATTTTGTCACGACTCAAAGAACCAGAGAACTCATCGCTGTTCTCGAAGATGAGAGTCTATGATGGTGAAACCCTAAAAGACACCGATCCTAAGGCAAAAAGCTATCAGGAATACCGCGACTATGCGGGTGTTGACGAGGGAATGTCTGGGCTATCTACGCGTTTCGCGTTCAAGATACTCTCAAGAGTCTTCAACTTCGACCAAACGGAAGTTGCGGCTAACCCTGTCCACCTGTTCTATGTCATCGAGCAACAAGTTGAGCGAGAGCAGTTCCCACAAGAGCAAGCAGAGAAGTACCTTGAATACCTTAAAGGTTACCTCGTGCCTCGATACGTCGAATTTATCGGTAAAGAGATTCAAACCGCTTATCTCGAGTCGTACTCAGAGTATGGGCAGAACATCTTCGACCGCTATGTCACCTACGCTGACTTCTGGATTCAGGATCAAGAGTACCGCGATCCAGAAACTGGCCAACTCTTCGACAGAGGCTCACTCAACAGTGAGTTAGAGAAAATCGAAAAAACAGCTGGAATCAGCAACCCGAAAGATTTCCGAAATGAAATAGTAAACTTTGTCCTTCGTGCAAAAGCGCATAACAATGGTAAGAACCCAGTTTGGACCAGTTATGAGAAGCTTCGTACCGTCATTGAGAAGAAAATGTTCTCTAACACGGAAGAGTTGCTACCCGTAATCTCTTTCAATGCGAAAACTTCATCAGAAGATCAGAAAAAACATGATGATTTCGTCGCTCGAATGATGGAAAAAGGCTACACCGAAAAACAAGTAAGATTGCTATCTGAGTGGTATTTACGCGTTCGTAAATCTTCTTAATTAAAGGCAACGCAAACCCGTCATAATAGCCATATTAAGAGCGCCTCTTTATATGGCTAGTGACACTGTGGTGTGATGTTTAAAGAGGAATTGCTTATGGCACAATTTATCGACAGAAGGCTTAACGGCAAAAACAAAAGTGCAGTCAATCGACAGCGATTTTTGCGTCGTCATAAAGAGCAAATTAAAGAGTCAGTGGCCGATGCCGTAAATCGTCGTTCGATCACAAATACGGATTCTGGTGAGGATGTGTCCATTCCGCACCGTGATATTAAAGAGCCTACTTTCCATCAAGGAAAGGGCGGCAAACGTGAGCGTGTGCACCCAGGTAACGATCAATTCATTAAGGGTGACAAAATTGAACGTCCAAAAGGTGGCGGTCAAGGAAAAGGCTCAGGCGAAGGTGATGCAAGTCAGGATGGAGAAGGTGAAGACGAATTCGTATTCCAGATCTCGAAGGATGAGTACCTAGATTTACTCTTTGAAGATCTTGAACTGCCTAACCTTGAGAAAAACCAGGTCAACAAGGTGACCGAGTGGAAATCGCATCGCGCTGGATTTCAAACTGCGGGTATTCCGTCGAACATCGCTATTGTACGTTCTTTGCAGCAGTCATTAGCTCGCAGAACCGCGATGACGGCGGGTAAGAAACGCCTCCTCAGTGAATTAGAGGATCAGCTCGACGAGATTCAAAATGCGGAACCTGCGCAATTGCTCGAAGAAAAACGCATTAAGCAAGAAATCGAAGACCTACGGAAAAAGCTCAAATCTGTCCCCTTTATCGATACTTTCGATTTGCGATTCAAAAATTATGAAAGGCGCCCAGTGCCCTCTAGCCAAGCCGTCATGTTCTGTCTGATGGATGTGTCCGGTTCGATGGATCAAGCAACCAAAGATATCGCCAAGCGCTTCTACGTGCTCTTATACCTTTTCCTAAACCGAACTTACGAAAATGTAGACGTTGTCTTCATTCGTCACCACACTCAAGCGAAAGAAGTCGATGAACATGAGTTCTTCTATTCCCAAGAAACCGGAGGAACGATTGTGTCTAGTGCCCTTAAGCTTATGAACGAGATTGTCACTGATCGCTACCCTGCTGGAGAGTGGAATATTTACGCAGCTCAAGCGTCTGATGGCGATAACTGGGCGGATGACTCACCCCGTTGTAAAGAACTGCTCGTCAACAAACTGCTGCCAACATGTCAGTACTATTCTTACATTGAAATTACTCGCCGCTCTCATCAAACACTGTGGCATGAGTATGAAAAACTGGAACAGCAATTCGATAACTTTGCGATGAAAAACATTCGAACGGTTGATGACATCTTTCCTGTATTTAGGGAACTTTTTAAGAAAGAAACAGCTTAGGGAAACGTGCCCATGACGACAAAATCTAAGAGCGCCAAAGCCAAGGCGGGGAAGTCAAAAAGTAAGATGTTACCAGATGGACCTGATTGGACGTTTAACTTACTTGAGCAATACCACGTTGAAATAAAGCGTGTCGCTCAACATTATCGATTGGATACCTACCCTAATCAGATCGAGGTGATCACGTCAGAGCAAATGATGGACGCCTATTCCAGTATCGGTATGCCTATCAACTATAACCATTGGTCATTTGGGAAAAAGTTCATTCAAACTGAACAAGGGTACAAACACGGCCAAATGGGATTAGCTTATGAGATAGTGATCAATTCTGACCCTTGTATCGCTTACTTAATGGAAGAGAATACCGTAACAATGCAAGCGCTAGTGATGGCACACGCTTGTTATGGTCATAACTCATTTTTTAAAGGGAATTATCTGTTCCAGACTTGGACCGATGCAAGTTCCATTATCGATTACCTATTGTTTGCCAAAAACTACATCACTGAGTGTGAAGAAAAATATGGCGTGGCAGAGGTGGAAGCTCTGGTTGACTCTTGTCATGCCTTAATGAACTATGGGGTTGATCGTTATAAACGCCCTGAAAAAATATCTATCGCCGAAGAAACCGCTCGCCAACAAGAACGCGAATCCTATCTTCAATCACAGGTCAATGAATTATGGCGCACGGTGCCAAAAGCCAAGACTCAAGATGAAGAAATGAAAGTTAGATTTCCATCCGAGCCACAGGAAAATCTCCTTTATTTCATCGAAAAACATGCACCGTTACTTGAATCATGGCAACGTGAAATCGTACGAATTGTTCGTAAAATCAGTCAGTACTTCTACCCTCAAAAGCAAACTCAAGTAATGAATGAAGGGTGGGCAACATTCTGGCATTACACGATTTTAAACCACTTATATGACGAAGAATTAGTCTCCGACAAATTTATACTTGAGTTTCTGCATAGCCATACCAGCGTAGTTGCTCAACCAGCTTACAATCACCCTCATTTTAGCGGTATAAATCCTTATGCTCTTGGGTTCGCTATGTTCCAAGATATTAAGCGCATATGCGAAGAGCCGACTGACGAAGACAGGGAATGGTTCCCAAATCTAGCAGGTACGGATTGGCTTGATGCCCTTCATTTCGCTATGCATAACTTCAAAGATGAAAGCTTCATTAGCCAATACCTCTCTCCTAAATTGATGCGCGATTTTAAGCTCTTCGCTATCAACGATGATGATAGGAAAAACTACGTTGAAGTCAGTGCGATTCATAACGATTCAGGATACAGGGAGATACGAGAAAAACTCGCGGCACAGTACAATTTGAGTAATCTAGAACCGAACATTCAGGTATTCAACGTTGATGTACGCGGAGACCGATCTCTGACTCTTCAGTATATTCCACAAGACCGTGTCCCTCTGGCAGACAACTACGACGAAGTATTGAAACACCTATACAGGATATGGGGATTTGATGTCATCTTAGAGGAGCTAAAAGAGACTGGACGGCGTGAAATACTGGCTACATGCCCACAAAGAAATGACTACGACAGTAAGATTTAGCGGATATTGTCACGGGGTGCTGCTTTAGAGAGGGTTTGGCAGAGCACGTCTTTATCAGAATAACACTGTTATCAGAAACAAAAAGGAGCAATACACGCTCCTTTTCCTTTTGATACAACATTCGCTTAATGTATGTAGCGCCTATCGATTTGCCAAGATCGCTCTTACCGTTTCAAGGTCTTCCGGTGTATCCACACCACCTGCTGGTGCTTCTTTTGCAATATCAACATGGATCTTTTCGCCATGCCAAAGTACACGAAGCTGCTCTAGACACTCGATCTTTTCTAGAGCGGTCGGTTGCCAATTAATGTAGGTATTAATAAAGCCAGCTCGATAAGCGTAAATGCCTATGTGGCGCAACAAAGGCTGGTTCACTCTCGCTGGATCCGCATTAAAAGCATCTCTATCCCAAGGTATTGTCGCGCGGCTAAAATACAGCGCGTATCCCTCTTTATCCGTGACTACTTTCACGGCATTTGGGTTAAACACTTCACTTTCATCGGATATCTCTACGCCAAGCGTCGCCATAGGAGCAAGGCTGCTAGCAAGATTATCGGCCACTTGCTTGATAATCGAAGGTGGAATGAGAGGCTCATCCCCTTGAACGTTAACGACTATATGATCATCAGCAATGTTCATTACCTTAACCACCTCAGCGAGACGCTCAGTACCCGACTCATGATCGGGCGAAGTCATGCATACTTGTCCGCCAAATGATTTAGCAGCCGAAGCCACTCGTTCATCATCGGTCGCGATAATAACTTGATCCGCTCCAGCTTGAATCGCTTGCTCATAAACCCATTGGATCATTGGCTTACCACCAATATTCGCTAACGGCTTGCCAGGCAATCGAGTTGACTGAAAGCGAGCTGGGATGACTACGGTAAATGACATTATCTACCCTCTTCTGACGAAATGGTTCGTGCCTCTGGCTCTATTAATACAGGAATGCCTTCTTTCATTGGGTAGGCTAACCTATCAAGCTTACAAATAAGCTCTTGATTTTCTTTATCAAAAGTCAGTTTACCCTTACACACAGGACAAGCGACAATCTCAAATAGACGATGATCCATATTGTTCTAATACCTCTTTTAATTTATTCATTATGCGCTGTTCATACAAAGGTTCAAATTCTGCCGAAACTGGCAAATACCACCACGTCTCTTTCGCAAATTCTCGGCACTTTACAGCGTCTTTCTCAGTCATAATCGTATTTGAACCAGACAAACTCAAGGTGTCTAGTTCTTGTTGGTTGTATGCTTGATGATCAGCAAAACCCTTAGTCAACACCACATCGGCACCGAGTGTTTCAAGTGTATTGAAAAATCGAGGTGGGTGGCCTATCCCTGCAAATGCCACCAAACGCCCTAATTCACTGACTAGAACACGTTGGCCTGTGACTAAGTTGATCGCGTGACTAGGAACTAAGGTCATACTGATTTCATCACTCTTAGCCTCACCACCATTCGTAATCACAAAATCAACTTCTTGGAGGCGACTGGTTTTTTCCCGCAGTGGTCCTAGCGGTATTAACTGTTCATTACCAAAGCGTCTTTCACCATCAACAATCACCAGCTCTATATCTCTTTGCAATGCATAGTGCTGTAGGCCGTCATCGGTTATGACAATATCAATATCTTGCGTTAGTAATGCCTTGACTGCTTCAGAGCGAACAGGAGAGACGGCAACAGGAACGTTCGTTCGTTGTTTTATTAACTTTGGCTCATCACCACAATGCGCTGTCGGAGTGCTTTCTTCCACAACCAAAGGGTAACTCGGTGCTTTTGCTCCATAGCCTCTTGATACCACTCCGGGTTTGTAGCCGAGATCGACAAGCTTTTCTACCAACCAAATCACGACAGGTGTTTTACCATTGCCACCAGCGGTTATGTTGCCAACAACAACAACGGGGACTGGCGGCCGATAACTCGGTTTACTTCCCGACTCAAACGCTTGTCTGCGCTGACGACTAATCAAACTAAACAGTAAACTCAATGGCCACAACAGCGGCCAGAGTAAATACTTAAGTGGGTGGCTTTGAAACCAGATCTTCTCAATCACTCGCTATTCACCGAATTGAATTCGATGCAACTGAGCATACGCACCGTCTTGCGCCAATAGTTCAGCATGAGGGCCACGCTCTATCACTTCCCCTTCATCAACGACCAATATCTCGTCGGCTTCTTCAATCGTTGACAATCGGTGCGCGATAACCAGAACCGTTTTGTCTTTTTGTAACTCTTCTAAAGCGGCTTGGATAGCGCGTTCAGACTCGGTATCTAATGCGGAAGTTGCTTCATCGAGAATAAGTACTGGAGCATCTCTTAGCAAGGCTCTAGCAATCGCGATTCGCTGACGCTGACCACCTGATAGGCTTGTGCCATTCTCACCAATGATCGTATCAAACCCTTCTTCTTGCTCGTTAATGAATTCCATTGCATGCGCCAGAGTGGCTGCTTTCTCAATTTGCTCTCGGCTGTATTCATCTTTGGCCGCATAAGAAATGTTATTCGCAATCGTGTCGTTAAACAGATGAACGTTTTGCGACACTAAAGCAAAGTGGTCACGCAAATTGGTAAGTTGGTATTCACGCACATCGTGACCATCGAGTTTAATCGAGCCTGAATCGACATCATAGAAACGTGTAAACAAGTTGGCAATGGTACTTTTACCCGACCCCGAGCGACCGACTAATGCGACGGTTTTTCCTTGAGGAATGGTAAAACTCACATCTAATAATGCGGGTTTTTCTTTGCTCTCGTATGTAAAGGTAACGTTTTCAACGGCCACATCGCCCTTAACTTTCTCTGCTTTCAACGTACCGTTGTCACGCTCAGTTTCTAAGTCCATTAACGAAAACAGGGTTTGACACGCTGCCATACCGCGTTGAAATTCAGAAGTCACATTCGTTAGGGATTTAAGTGGACGCATCAAGCCGAACATCGCAGCGAAAATAACCGTAAATGTGCCCGGTGTGAGTTCAGCGCGAATGGTATCCACGCTGGCAAGAAACAAAACCGCAACCAAAGCAATAGACGCAATCAGTTGAATGACAGGGTTGGCGATCGCTTGGGCAGCAACAAGCTTCATGGTTTGTTGACGCATCTGATTACTGACATCATCAAAGCGTTTGCGCTCAACATCTTGACCACCATAGCTAAGAACAACTTTATGTCCTTTTAGCATCTGCTCAGCTGAAGAGCTCACACTGCCCATGCTTGTCTGCATATTCTTCGATATTTTTCTAAATCGCTTTGAAATAATGCTAATTCCCCAAGCGACTAAAGGTGCAACAAGGAAAAGAACTAATGATAGCTTCCAACTGTTCCAAAACATCAAAGTCAAAAGACCAATGATACTCGCGCCTTCACGAACAATACTCACGAGAGCTCGACTTGTCGCACCAGCGACTTGTTCTGAATCATAAGTAATTCGAGAGAGAAGCCCACCTGTCGACTCTTTATCAAAAAAGGCAACGGGCATATGCATAAACTGATGGAATATTTTTCGGCGCATCAGCATAACAACGTTACCTGAAACCCAACTCAAACAGTAGGTAGACACAAAGCCACTGAAACCACGAACGATCATCATGCCAAAAATAATGAGAGGTAGAATACGAAGAAAGCTCGATTCCGCCGCACCAAAACCCTCATCCAGCAAAGGCTTTAACAGCGACAACATGTAGGTGTCAGCGACGGCATTAATAACTAAAGCGACAACGGCAACAGATAGGCCCGCTTTGTATAGTCGTATATACGTCCAAAGTCGTTTGAATGTTTGCAGCGTGGTTTCATCTGTATTTGTAGACATAGAAGTGCTTTATTTTTAATGCAATATTGCCATCATTCTACTCCGTTACGCAGCATCTGCCTATACCACCGTGGACCTTCTGTTTGGCGAATCGTAGAAACTTGCCACATATCTCGGTTCACGTGGATGGTTATTTGGCCACTTTGACCAGTATCTAACCAGTCAATCTTCTGAGACTGATAGCGCGTTAGAACTTTATCTGAAGGTAAGTCCCATCTTCCCCCTTTAGATAGCGACGCAATGGCCACGGAAGGCGCTACCGCTTTAAGAAACTTTGGTGTCGATGAAGTCGCACTGCCGTGATGTGGAACGATCAGAATATCGCTTTTGAGCGCTTCTGGCTCTCGAACTAACATCCACTCAACCAACGCATCAATATCTCCGGTGAGTAACATGCTAAAAGAACTCGACTCATTTTCGATGCGAATAACACATGAATGTGGATTGTATGCACGCTTTACACCTTGTTGAGGCCATAGCACCGAAAATTGTAGCCCCTGCCAATACCACTGTTTGCCTCTAATGCATAACTCGTAACCCTCAATCTTCTGAGGGGATATTTTACGAATAGGCGTCAACTGTTCATCGATCACCTCCCTTCCTCCCGCATGATCGGCATCTAGATGACTGAGAATAAGCCCATCAACAATCCGGATCCCTCGTCGAGATAAAATTGGAACAATCAGTGAATCAGCAACCGAACCTGACTCCCAACTATTCCCCGTATCGTAGATCATCGCTTTCCCTTCTTTCTCAATTAGAATCGACAAGCCATGCCCAACATCCAATACGTCAATCTTCCACTCTTTGGTTTCCGATTTTTCATCAGCACGAAGTTCCAATGATTCAAACCATTCAAAGAACCCAACCGCACCTACTGCTAATATGAGAAGTAATCGGGCCTGACGATTAAGGTAGTGGCATAGAATGAAAGCACTACACACTAACGCACTGAAATAAACTTGAGGCTGCGACAATACTAGCCAAGAATCTACCGCATATTTAGCTGCCCACTCGACAGGCAGTAACAAGTACTCCACAACTGACCATACTTCACTGAAGGCGCTAAGATTAAGTGCAGTGATAAACAGCGCGACGAAAACACTCGGGATAACAATAAAGGTAAACCAAGGTACAAACAGAATGTTATACAGCAGACTACTCATGCTTATTCCGCCAAATAAGAATGCCGTGAGAGGAACCATTAATAGGACTAGGTACAACTGCACTTTAAGTACCGTTCTCCACGTTCTCTTTCCTTGATTAGGCTGGCTTAGAACATATAACACTATCGAGACAGCATAGAAAGAAAGCCAAAAGCTAATGGATACCGCGGAGAAAGGGGCAATAGCGAGCACAACACAGAGTGTGAGCAAAAATTTGATTGAGATAGGTTGCTGTATTCTCATCATGATTAGAATGGATCCAACAAGGCACATCGTTAACGCACGAGTTGTCGGAAGACTAAAACCCGCTAGCCACGAATAAAAAACAGCGAAGGCACAGCCTAAAATCCATGGCGACCAAAGTAAGCGACATGAAGTACGACTCAGGAGCTTTCCTAGCATAAATCCCACCATATAGATGACACCAACATGCAGCCCTGAAATGGCAATAAGATGAATGAGACCGCTATTTCTGTAGTGGCTCCATTGCTGCTCTGTAATATGGCTCCTTTCACCAAAAACCAGTGCGAGAATCGGCCCTTTAGCATGGCTGTCTTTCACTTGTTCGAAGACTTGTTGATAGAGTGTATTACGAAGAGATGCTCGGCTTTTAACCACCATCGATTGTTGAGAAACGAGTGTCGCCTTAGCAAGCCAATTTTGTGACAAATAGTAAGATTCTAAATCGAACCCGAGTTCATTTCTCCAACCGTAAATCGGTTTTACCGACACCTTTCCGTCTATGGTGTCTCCCATGTTTAAAGGGAAATCACTGACTAACCTGAGTTTCGGCCGAGATAAATAGGGCAATGTTTGACCATTGATTGATCTAAGTAAAACCGTGCCCTCATAACCATGACGTATTTGCTTAAAAATGCTGTCAATTTGGGCTGATATGGTAATATCCGCTCCAGATTTAAAAATCACACTATGCTGATGTTGTAAAAGATGCCCTTTGATTAATACGATGAATATCGCTAGGGAAAATCCAAAACATTTGAGTAGGCACCTATACTTGATAGCAAGCAGTGAATACCCAACAAAGATGATGGACCACCTCCAATCCGGCAACGAGGGCCAGAAGGGAGCACTTAGTGCCGTTATCGAAAAAGAAAATAACGTCCAGTAATTCAATAAGAGAGCCATAATTTCCTATGCCAAGAAAATTTATCAGACGTTTTATGCCCGATCACGCTGTAATCAAGCGTCAAAAGGCATTGAAAATTTTTGGCAACGTTTTGTATAACCCAAACCTATGGTCTTTAAACCGTCGCTCTGCTGCTGGCGCATTCGCCGTGGGTTTATTCATGGCTTTTGTCCCTCTTCCAAGTCAGATGCTCATGGCTGCTGGTTTGGCTATCGCCTGCGGAGTCAACCTTCCTCTATCCGTCGCATTAGTTTGGATAAGTAACCCGATAACCATGCCTGTTATGTTCTATTGTGCCTACAAAGTAGGGGCAGTGGCTCTAAACGTACCGGCGCAAAGCTTTCATTTTGAATTGAGCTGGGAATTTCTTCTTACCCAAATGCACACTATTGGTCCCCCATTTTTACTGGGTTGCCTTATATGCGGAATTGTTGCTGCAATGATTGGTTACTTTGGAATTAAAGGGCTTTGGCGCTATTCAGTCGTTCGCAGTTGGCAACAACGTAGCTCACGCTAGCCAATTGAATCAATAAGTTAAAGCCACCAAACCTAAAATTCTTACCCTCGCTCTAGAATCAGTGCAACACAAAGTGGAGTAACAATGACAGAACGTCAGCTTTGATGGTTGTTCTCGCTTTACTCCCCCCAGTTCAATCTCCGAGACAAAAGAAATAGATCACATCATATTGATTGATTTAGACCGCTACGTGAATGATAATCAATCTCATTAGATCGCGATGAGATTACCATGTTTAGAGAACCCAATTCATATACTACTAACGGAAGCGATGCGCTTGATACTCCATCAAGTATCACTTCAGTACTGCTGGTCGAAGATGATACCTTCCTCAACCCTCAACTCACTTCCCTACTCAAAACTGATGGACATCGTGTAACAAGCGCATATTGCGGGAATGAAGCCCTTTCAATATTGCAGCAACAGCAGTTCGACCTTGCTATCCTTGATATCGATCTTCCTAATGTAGATGGACTGAGTCTGCTTCATTTTATACGGGAGCATAATGACACGCCGGTCATCTTGCTGACCGCTTATGCGGCTGAAGAGCATCGAATTCGTGGGCTTAAATCAGGAGCTGACGACTATATCTCAAAACCGTGTAACTTTACTGAATTAAGCCTGCGCGTTGACGCCATTTTGAGAAGAACCCAAAAGCAGGCAGCAACGTCGAAAAATGTTGAATTGTCTTCAAACGAACTCACACTGAATAAGTCTGAAACGTCGGTATCTGTATTCAATGGGAGCAGCTCAGAGCGCATCGATCTCACGCCGATTCAATTTAAGCTCCTTTGGACTTTGGTGCACAATCGCAGATCGATTCAATCGAAACCTTACCTATATCAAACCGTGCTTGAACGTGAGTTCAGCCCCTACGACCGAAGTTTAGACATGCACCTCAGCCGCATCAGAAAAAGACTTGTTGAGGCTGGAATGCCCTCTCAAAGAATTCAAACTATTCACGGTAAAGGATACTTATTTCAATGAGAAGGAATGTCTTTTGGCGGTTGTTCGTCATACTCTCTTTGGGCGTTGTTATCTTTTTTTCTTTGCTGCACAGCGCGGCAATACTGTCTAACGAAAAAATGAGCTACATCGATGACGTACATCAACAGGAAATAAGAGACTGGGGAGCTCATGCACAACGACTGCTCGATGAAGGTAACCATTCAAAACTCGACGCCTGGCTTAACGAGCTCGCAATACGCGAAGATACGTGGGCGACCGTCATTCGCTCTCAAATTGACAACGTCGCAGGCAATCGATTGAATGACCGGTTTTGGCAAGGCTACGGCATTGGGCGCTCTGAGACATGGAAAATCCATCTCTACTTTCCTGAAAACCCAATCATGGAAGTGGCGCTCACCCCATCAAATCATCATTTCCTGATTATTCTTCCCGATAGAATGCGACCAGGAACGTACATGTCACATGCGTTTTGGTTCTATCGTGTCGTGATACCTTTTATCGCCCTTTTTGCGTTAACACTCTACATCTACCGATATGTCATGACGCCTCTTAAACATTTTCACAGCACCATCATGGAGTTTAGCCGTGGTAACTACCAAGCAAGAATCGCGGACAGAGTTACGATCGGTAACGACGAATTCAGTCAGGTAGCGAAAACCTTTGATGCGATGGCAGAACGCACATCAACCGTTATTGAACACAATAAAAATCTCATCGCGGACATGTCTCATGAGATACGCACGCCACTGGCTCGAATCGAGATGGCTGTCGATTGCGTTGAGCATGATATTAATCCGAAAACGATGGTGGATAGAGTTCGAACGGAGGTAAGGCAGATGAGGCAATTAGCAGAAGATACCCTCACTTTGGCTTGGATTGAAAATGAACAACCAGACTTGAGGGTTGAGCCATTTGATCTCAGTGAATTACTCGAAGCGATTATAGATGACGCCCGATTCGAATTTCCAGATCGACAGTTGGAGGTCGACATCCCATCAACTCTTCCCCTGACTCAATCGAGCCAGAGAGCCGTTGGGCACGCTTTAGAAAACATAATCCGTAATGGTCTTCGCTACACACCAGCTAACCAGTTATTGCACATTCAAGCGGCGGTTGAGAAAGACCAAATACGCTTAAAGATTGTCGATTGCGGACCAGGGATTGACCCTAGCCTCTGCGACAAAATATTCACCCCCTTCTTCAAAGCCAACAATGACACAGGCACAAGGAAAGGCTTCGGTGTTGGACTGGCACTGGCTAAAAGGCACATCGAAGCGGTTAAAGGCTCCGTTTTCGCTCGTAACAATCAAACCAATGGAATGGTCTTTACTGTCCTACTTCCAATTTAACTGGTTAATTTAATTGAATTTAACATTAACGGATCATATGTAACAGTTGTAAAAGTCATTTACCCTAATGATGAAAAAAGAGAACATCCATAAACAACAAATGATAAGGAATATCATTATCATTTAGTAGTGGTACTGGCAAACACTCCGCCAGTTGATAAAAGCTAAATATAATAAATTACGGAATTGTATATGGAATTCAAAATCTCACTACTTGCACTGACCATTGCAGGTACTCTTTCTTCACACTCTGCACTTGCAGAAAATTCAGTAGACGATACATCAAACGAAACCCCTGAAGTGATGGTTGTGGTTGGCGAGTTGACTAACTTCGCCGTTACCGATACTGAGCTAGAAAACTATCAAGCTCAAAACCTTGAAGACATATTCCGAACCGACCCTTCGGTATCGGTTGGTGGCTCCGTGGGTGTTGCTCAGAAGGTCTACGTAAGAGGTTTAGAGGATACCTATCTTAACGTTACTGTTGATGGCGCGCCTCAGACAAGTACCTTATTCCACCACATTGGCCGTCTTTCAATTGATCCATACTTGCTTAAAACGGTAGAAGTCCAAGCCGGTGCGGGCGAAGCAACCAGTGGCTTTGGTGCATTGGGCGGTGCTATTCGATTCAAAACCAAAAGTGCTCACGACTTACTTGCACCGGGTGAAAGTTTTGGTGGTACGGTAAGCGCGAACTACTTTAGCAACAACGGTCATAAAACCAGTGCCAGCCTATATGGTGAGATAAACGACAATTGGGGTCTACTTGGGTCATTTGTTTCGACTAAAAATGACAACATAGAAGATGGAAAAGGCAATGAAGTGCTAGGTACTTCATCGGATAGAACACTAGGCTTTCTCAAAGCAGACGGTTACATTACCGACAACCAAACGCTCTCTCTTAGCTATGAAGCTCGAAATGAAGATGGCGAATTTGGGCAACGACCAAATTGGCCTGTTCTGGAAGGTGACCCAGTCTACCCGCTAGAAACTGAGAGACACACCTTTACTGCCAACCATACTTTCAGTCATAGCGAGTTAGTCAACCTAGAAAACTCACTTTACTACACCATGGCGGATGTTGTTCAAGACGCAAAATGGGGTAAGTACAATGGCGAAGTCAACACGTTAGGCTTTGATGTGCGCAACACCAGTCACTTAAGCCAACATGCGGTGACCTATGGGGTTGAATACAAATCCGATGAAGCATCGGCCAAGTCCTTAGAACCAGGCGCAAAACCCGCTCTAAAAGAAGAAGGCGATGTATTTGGTCTTTACGTACAAGATCATTGGCAAGCCACCAACGCTCTACTTTTAAGCTTTGGTACCCGATACGATAATTACCAAATGGAACAATTGTCGACAGGGACAAAAATTGATAGCGATGGGGTGAGCTCGAATATCGGCTTAAACTTCCAAATTGCTGACGCTTGGAAGCTGAATGCTGGCTACGCCCAGGCCCTGCGCGGTAAACAGGTTGGAGACACCTTCACTCTCGATTCATACTCCATCAATCCAAATCTAAAAGAAGAAACAGCGGAAAATACAGAAGTCGGTATAGAGTATAAAGTGTCTAACTGGCTAGCATCTGCAACGGTTTTCCAAAGCAATATTGACGATGTCATTGATGTCATTGGTAAGCAATACGAAAACGTTGGTCAGCTAAAAACGAAAGGTTATGAACTCAAGGCCAAATACTGGTACGAAGGTTTGACCGCCATTGCAAGTTTTAGCAGCGTTGATTCTAAGCTTAATGGCAACAGGCTGAATGGTTATGACCACATCGGTATCGGTAACTCTCGAGGAGATACTTTCGGGCTTAACCTCACCTATAACCTTAATCAAGACCTAGAGTTTGGTTGGAACTACACCTACGTTGCTGATTTGAACAATGTTGAAGCACTGTTTGAATCGGTTGAAAAAGGTTGGATCGACGAAACTCAGCACATAGATAAGCCTGGGTATCAGGTTCATGACATTTACGTCCAATGGCTGCCATTAAGCAACCAAGACCTGAACGTCAACCTTACTGTGACTAACCTATTTAATGAATACTATCGCGATCACTCTAGTGTAGGTGATTATACGAACATCCCTGGCTGGGAAAGTGTATCTGGCGTTTATGCCGCAGGTCGTAACGTCCGTTTAGGCGTTTCGTACGGCTTCTAAGGAGAGTCACCATGTTATCTAAAAACATAACATCGCTTATCGCGAGTGCAGCTCTACTGTTGAGTCCTCTTGCAGCAGCAAAAACCATCACCGTTAAACACCTCTTAGGTGAAACGCAGGTGCAAACCAAACCAGAACGCGTCGTTGTATTGGGAATGGATAGCCTAGATGTTTTGGAAGCGCTTGAGATTGAGCCAGTGGGTGTTGTCAAAAGCCCAATGCCTCCGTACTTAAACAAATATCAAAGCGAACAATACGAGCCTGTTGGCTCACTGTTTGAACCTGATTTTGAAGCGATCTACACGCTGAAGCCTGACCTTATCATCGTCAGTAATAGAAGTTCAGCATCACTAGACGAGCTTCAGAAAATTGCGCCAACCGTTCTATTCATGGCAGATGCCAAAAGCTATTGGGAAACCACTCAAGATGCTTGGAGAATGATTGGCGATATTTTCGAAAAGCAGGCACAAGTAGAGCAAATCATTGCAGACAAGCAAAAGCAAATTGATGACATTTACAATAAGGTAACCGCTGATAAAGCGAATGCACTCGTTGTCATGGTGAGCGGTGGGAATCTCACCACTTTCGGTGCTCAATCTCGCTATGGTGCCATCTATTCTTTGTTCGGTTTTGAAGAGTCTTTCGCCAACGACAAAACTTACCAACATGGAGATGCGATCAGCTACGAGTACATTAGTAAGGTGAACCCAAAGTACATGCTTGTTCTGGATAGAGATGCAGCCATTGGTCAGTCTACAACAACAGCAAAAGAACACTTTGATAACCCTTTGATCAATAAACTTCCGGTGTTCAAAAACAACAAGATTAGCTACCTTGATGCTCACGCTTGGTACATTTCAGCAAGTGGAATTCAGGCTACGCAAAAGATGATCGACGACGTTCAATCGGTGCTTAACTAGCTTTATAAGAAAGATAGTTAAACCGATATTGTCGGAACATTTGGTAAGAATTGAACGTCCGTAAACAGTAAAGATACGTCACGAAAAACATGCCATCATAACCTTGTATTAGGAAACTAATCTCTCGTTATGATGGCATTTTTGTATGAATGGATTCACTTGGCGATAAAGTGCTATTTAGCACTCAGTACTTCCGCTGGATTCAATTTACTGGCTCGTGAAGCAGGATACCAGGTAGCCAGCAAACTCAGTACAATGGCAGTCAAAGACACCAATAAAACATCATTGAGCATCACTTGAGACGGAAGAAAGTCGACAAAGTAGATATCACCAGATAGAAACTGATGGTCTATCAACTTTTCCACTACCTCAATGAGAGATGTAAGATTCAGTGCAACCACCACTCCGATAACGCTGCCCACTACGCTTCCTAACACTCCAGAGAACACACCTTGCCAAACAAAGATTCGCTTCACTAATCCATCGGTTGCTCCCATGGTGCGTAGTATCGCGATTTCGCCGGCTCGATCTTTCACTGCCATCATCAAAGTAGAAACAATATTGAAGCTCGCCACCCCAATCACCAATACCATGACTAAATACATAATGGTGCGAACTAGCTGAATATCACGATATAAGAAGCCAAACTTCTGCTGCCAACTGCGTAAGTAAACATACTCGTCAAGCTTGTTTCCGACATTACGAACGATAAACGTTGCATTAAGAACATCTGAGACTTTAATAGATACGCCCGTTACCTTGTCGCCCAATTGCGCATAACTTTGTGCATCTTGCAGCGGGATCAGAGCCAAATTATGATCGATTTGACCATTAAGAGTCAGTAAACCAGCAACCTTCACTCGTACCCTTCTTGGCGCTTGGACCTTGGTAGAGCCATTAGCAACCGGTAGCATCAACGTGAGCGAATCACCCACATTCACACCAATAGCGTCCGCCACACCCTGTCCAAGAATGATTTGCCCGGATCCCGCCTGAAAGCCACGCCAAACGTCAGCATCCACAAAGTCCATCAAACTCGACACGTTACTTTCAAGTTCAGGGTCAATGCCTCTAACTTCTAGCGCTTTCAGACTCGCGCCTTTCTCCGCCAAAGCCGTAAGTTTGATAAATGGAGCGGCCGCGAGCACCTGTTCATCAGACTCCGCTTGCTTCATCATTTTCTGCCAATCTTGGATCGGTCTTTTCACGCCTTCAAATTCACCGTGGGAGATAACAGACAACACGCGATCTCTCAGCTCTCGTTCAAAGCCGTTCATTGCTGACAAGCCAATAATGATCACGGCAACACCTACGGCAATGCCAATCGTTGAAGAGAGAGAAATAAAAGAGACCATTTTGTTTCGCTGCTTGGCTCGGCTGAATCGACGGCCAATAAACAAAGAGAGAGAAGAAAACATTATCCCTCCCCAACTTCGGAATTTTCGACCGCTTGCTTCTCGTCATCTAAAATCAGCAACCCATCTTGCATTTTCAACTGACGGTCCATTTTTCCCGCAAGCTCTCCATCATGAGTGACAACTAAAAACGCCGTACCTGACTCTTGATTTAGCTGACGCATCAGATCATAAATAGAAAGAGCCGTTGCATGGTCTAAGTTACCCGTAGGTTCATCAGCGAGTACCAAGTCAGGCTTATTCACTAAGGCACGAGCAATAGCAACGCGCTGGCGCTCTCCGCCTGATAGCTCAGAAGGTCGATGATCAACTCGGTGAGACAATCCAACTTTTACCAGTAATGCCTTGGCCTCGGAATACGCCTCACTTCGCTTCATTCCACCAATCAGCAAAGGCATCGCCACATTTTCTAACGCGCTAAAATCAGCGAGCAAGTGATGAAATTGGTAAACGAAACCCAAATGTCGATTACGAATCTTAGCTTGCTTGTTTGAATTCAGCTCCGCTAAGTTTTGGCCAAGAAAAGTGACATGACCCTCAGTGCAATCATCTAATGCCCCAAGAACATGAAGTAATGTACTTTTACCAGAACCCGAGGTACCAATAATGGACACAAGCTCCCCTTTGTTGAGGTCAAAGCTCACGCCTTTTAAGACTTGCGTATCTAAAGAGCCATCGTGATAGGTTTTACATACATTGTGGCACTGAAGAAGTTTATTCATACCTTAAAGCCTCGGCTGGTTTGACTGAAGATGCTCGATAAGAGGGAAATAACGTTGCGAATAGGCTCAACATGACCGCGAGTAACACGACAACTATGATTTGAGAAGGATTAATCAACACAGGAAGGTGGCCACCTACAGAGAAAAGTGCAACGCCGAGCCCTTCCAACATAGAATTAAGGTTAGAGGCGAGCAACACACCTAACGTGCCACCAGCCAACGCGCCAATGATACCGCTACTGGCGCCCTGCACCATAAACACACCCATGATCTGATGGCCGTTCATTCCTTGGGTTTTCAAGATCGCCACTTCAGATTGCTTCTCCATGACCACCATAATCAGCGCTGAAATAATATTAAAGGCGGCCACACCAACGATAAGCCCAAGCATTAAGCCCATCATGTTTTTTTCCATGCGCACCGCTTGAAATAGCTCTCCACGCTGCTCTCGCCAATCGCTCCAATGCCAGCCATCTGGCAGTGCCACATCAGCTAAATCAGCCACAACAAACGGGTCTTCAAAAAACAGGCGCCAACCTGACACGGTCTCTTTAGAATAACGAAGCAAACGGGCTGCATCAGAAATGTGTGTCACCATCAATTGTGCATCTACATCTGATCCCGTATTAAATAAGCCCGCCACGGTAAAGTTACGCTGGCTAGGAATTCGTCCAAGCGGGGTAAACTGGCTGGCGCTCGTAACCATCAGGCGAACTTTATCGCCGGTGGTGACATTAAGGGAACGCGCGAGACTATGCCCTAGGAAGACTTGGTATTGGCCCTTTTTTAAGTCAGACAAACGGCCTGCAATAAGATGTTGCTCAATCGGGTCTTGTTCTTCAGGGGAGATTCCTAGCATCATTCCCGCAGTCAGTTGGGAAGCACTTTGGATCACAGCTTCACTGCGCACCAATGGTTCAGGTTCTTTTTGTGTCGACATGTCAGCGATGAACTGAGGCGGATTGTCGGTCAGCGTCGTTTTGTCGTTATCTTGGGTAATCACCGCTTGAGGCAGCACACCGAGAATGCGACTTTTAAGTTGAGCTTCGAAGCCGTTCATGACAGATAACACGGTAATAAGAGCCATCACACCGATGGTAATTCCCGCCGTCGACATATAAGAGACGAAACGGCTGAATCGGTCACCGGAACGTCCCCGGAGATAACGCAGACCTATAAAGAATGAAATGGGAAGGTGCATAGGTAAAACCAAACTTAAAGGATCTGTCTACTGTAACGATTTACGCTCTAAGGTTATAGTTCTAATTTGCTAAATGTAGGTCAATTACACTTAATAACAGCAACATACCTTGATATGTTTGTCGCTATAGCGATAATCTCAACAGTAACTAAACAGAATGCCTTCTATTGACGATAATAAAAGGGTGGTTCATCAACAATAAAGGGGCTCAACCATGTCAAAACAAGAGTTTTTTTCCGTTCAACATCAAATGACAGCCAACATTGAGCCGTTACCGACTGAGTTTGAGATTCCTACAGGTCAAATTTTTGAATCGGAAATTCCAAAGCCTTTTATTGTTGCAGGCGAGTTTTCTCAGCTCGACCAATTGAATGATGCCGCGCGAGTCGAACTTAAGAACAGCGATTTTAAACACGTTGTCCAATTATTAGATACACAAAACTCCAAGCTCAATTTGTTGCTGACGTTTATGTTATCTCAACAAGATGAAAGCCAGTATCGTCACTCAACCTATTCGTTTGGTGCCAGCCAATTCTCTTACTATTCCGCTGTCCACTTAGCAGTAAAAACGAAAGTAAGAGTAAAGCTGTTCTTAGAGCATCCAGCCGCTGCCATCTATTGCTATGGCGAGGTAGCAGAGGTAGCAGAAGCATCAGAGACAGAACAAGGCTGGGATACTACCATCCAATATAGCCAGCTTAGAGATGAAGACGAAGACCTACTCATTCGCTCAGCCCTCTATCAACAACAAAAGCTGTTGCGTCAACGCTCCCTAAATAGAGATAAATAGAACCACTCATGACCACATCTAATATGCTTGCTCTATCTACCCCTAAGGGTGCTGGAGATAAAAAATTTATAGGCCACTTGCAAGGCTCTAGTTTATCTCTAGCGATTGCCGAACTTGCCGATTTGCATTCAAATCATACTCTCTTAGCCGTTGCTGACCCGCAGACAGCCTTAAGACTGCAACAAGAAATAGAGCAGTTTACAGATCAGGATGTAACACTCTTTCCTGACTGGGAAACGCTGCCTTACGACAACTTCTCGCCACATCAAGAGATCATTTCAGATCGTATCGCACGCCTCTATCAACTGCCGAGCTTACATTCAGGCATCACCATCGTACCAATCAGTACACTGCTGCAAAAGCAGTCACCACGTGACTTTTTGCTTCAGCACACTTTGATGGTCAAAGCGGGCGATCTGTTTTCTTTAGAGAAACTGCGCATCCAGTTAGAGCAATCAGGTTACCGTCACGTGGACCAAGTATTTGGCCCTGGTGAGTACGCGAGCCGAGGTTCTATTCTCGACCTTTTCCCTATGGGAAGCCAAGATCCGTATCGTATCGATTTCTTTGATGATGAGATCGATACGATTAGAACCTTTGATCCTGAGAATCAGCGATCTATTGAAGACATACAAGAAATACGTCTATTACCCGCTCATGAATTCCCGACATCAGAATCGGCAATAGAAGATTTTCGAATCCGTTGGCGACAGCGTTTCGACGCGCGTAGAGAGCCAGAATCGGTGTACATGCAGGTGTCTAAAGGGACATGGCCTGCCGGTATAGAGTACTGGCAACCACTTTTCTTTGACCACACCGAAACGCTGTTTGACTATATGACACCCGACAGCCAGTTGATTGTCGTGGGTGATATTGAACCGTCTATCGATACATTCTTAAATGATGTGGAACACCGCTACGATCAGCGAAATGTCGACCCGTTAAGGCCGTTGCTGCCACCAAGCGACTTATGGATAAAAAAAGACGAGCTGTACAGCCACTTCAAGAAGCTGGCTCAAACCTTTCTTTCGACTGAAGAAATCGAGAAGAAGGCGGGAAGAAAAAACCTTTCAATTGAGGCTTTACCCGACCTCGCCGCTCAACACAAAAACAAAGAGCCCCTGGCCTCTTTAAGGCAATTCTCAGAATCCTTCAAAGGAAAAATTGTTTTCTCTGTTGAATCTGAAGGGCGAAGAGAAGCACTGCTGGAGCTGCTTCAAGGCGTTAAATTGCGTCCTATCGAAGCAGACAACTTCCATGCGGCGATTTCAGGAAGCGACAAGTTCTCCCTCGTTCTGGGTTCGTCTGAACACGGTTTTATCGACTCAAAAGCAAAAATCGCGTTTATTTGTGAGAGCGATTTACTCGGCGACCGAGTCGTACAACGACGTAAGAAAGACCGTGAAACAACCAACAGCGATTCGGTAATACGAAACCTAGCTGAACTGAAAACAGGCCAACCTGTTGTACACATCGATCACGGGATTGGTCGCTATATTGGCCTTCAAACTCTCGAAGCCGGCGGAATGGTCACCGAGTACGTGACCCTAGAATACCAAAATGAAGCCAAGCTCTACGTGCCTGTTGCGTCGCTTAACCTCATCGGTCGATACTCTGGTGGTGCGGAAGAGTCAGCACCGCTTCACAAGTTAGGGGGCGAAGCCTGGGGTAAAGCACGCAGAAAAGCAGCAGAAAAAGTTCGAGATGTTGCCGCTGAGCTTCTAGACGTATACGCCAAACGTGAACTCAAACCAGGCTATAAGTTCGCTTTAGACAGAGGCCAATACGCCACATTCAAAGCAGGTTTCCCATTTGAAGAAACGGATGATCAATCGACCGCGATTAACGCGGTAATGTCTGACATGTGCCAAGCGAAAGCAATGGATCGCTTGGTGTGTGGTGACGTTGGTTTTGGTAAGACAGAAGTAGCCATGCGCGCGGCGTTTGTCAGTACAGACAATGATAAGCAAGTTGCTGTTCTTGTGCCTACGACACTGCTCGCTCAGCAGCACTTTGAAAACTTCCGTGACCGCTTTGCTAATCTGCCGATTAGAGTGGAAGTTCTGTCGCGCTTTAAGTCTGCAAAAGAACAAAAAGCCATCATGCAAGATGTCGCAGATGGCAAAGTCGATATTCTTGTTGGTACTCATAAACTGCTCTCAAGTGATCTTAAGTTTAAAGATCTTGGCTTGTTGATCGTCGATGAAGAACACCGATTCGGTGTTAGACAAAAAGAAAAAGTCAAAGCAATGCGCGCCGATGTGGATATTCTGACTCTAACCGCGACCCCGATTCCTCGAACATTGAACATGGCGATGAGCGGCATGCGCGATCTATCGATCATTGCCACACCGCCCGCGCGACGACTTGCGATTAAAACCTTCGTTCGCCAAAGTGATGACAGTGTTGTCAGAGAGGCTGTACTGCGTGAAATCATGCGTGGTGGTCAAGTGTACTTCCTTCATAACCAAGTCGACACCATTGATAAGGTTGCTGAAAGTCTCGCTAAACTCATTCCCGAAGCACGAATCACCACCGCTCACGGCCAAATGAGAGAGCGCGAACTAGAAAAAGTAATGAACGATTTCTATCATCAGCGATTTAACCTGCTTGTTTGTACAACCATTATTGAAACGGGTATCGATGTTCCTACGGCGAATACCATCATTATGGATCGCGCAGACAACCTCGGCTTAGCGCAGCTTCACCAACTACGTGGTCGTGTGGGTCGTTCACATCACCAAGCATACGCTTACATGCTGACACCTCATCCAAAAGCGATGAGTAAAGATGCGATTAAGCGACTGGATGCGATAGCGTCACTAGAAGATCTTGGGGCTGGCTTTACATTGGCGACTCACGATTTAGAAATTCGTGGTGCGGGTGAATTACTGGGTGATGAGCAGAGTGGTCAAATTCAATCGGTTGGCTTTAATCTGTACATGGAAATGCTTGAACAAGCTGTAGAAGCATTAAAAGAAGGGAAAGAACCTTCTTTGGATGAGCTATTGCGTGAGCAGACAGAAGTAGAAATGCGTTTACCGGCACTGTTGCCCGACGATTATATCCCGGATGTCAATACACGACTGTCTATGTATAAACAGATCGCGAGTGTTGCCAACCGCGGCGAACTAGCAGAGTTGAAAGTTGAACTCATAGACCGTTTCGGCACGCTTCCCGATGCTACTAAGAATTTGCTCTCGGTCTCTGAGATCAAACTGGATGCCGCGGCGATAAAAGTGAAGAAAATCGAAGCGCATGATAAGGGTGGATACATCGAGTTCTATCCCGATGCTGACATTAATCCCGTATTTCTGGTTAAACTATTGCAATCTCAGCCACAAAAATTTGCTATGGAAGGCCCTACTAAGCTCAAGTTTACGATACCATTAGTAGACAGACGTAAACGTGTTCGCTTTGTCGTTGATATGCTTTCTGAATTTCAGCAAAACATTATGCCGAAAGTGTAAATAGCACCTGATAAACTAAAATTAGTCATGACGACTGATTGATGGAGTTAAAATGAAAAAACTGGTCCCACTGCTGCTCTTTTTAGTCTCAATGCCAACCCTGGCGCAGAGACAATTTGATATAGAAGTGATCATTTTTGAGCGCGCCGTTGATGCAGAAAAAACCAGCGAATCGTGGCCGATGACCCAACCAGAAGTAGACTTGTCGAGAGCCGGTAAGTTTTCTGATGCCGATTATCGCACATCAAAACAGGTGGCTATGCTGCCTGCCGCGGAATACCAACTTTCCGATCAAGTAAAGTCATTAGACAAACACGCTGGGTTTAACGTTCTCGTGCACAAAGCTTGGCGCCAAGGTGATGAAGGAAAAGCAGCTGCCCCCGTCTTTCACATTCAAGCTGGCCGAGATTACTCGGAAGCTTTCAACCCAGATGGTTCAGAAAAGCTGGCGTTCACAGAAGAAACGCCAATTGATGGCGTGATTGAAGAGTCTATTGACAAGCCTTTGTACGAGCTTGATGGCAAATTTCAAGTCTATGTTCAGCACTACCTGTACGCTGAAACTCAGCTTAACCTGAAACGTCCAAGCGTCAGAAAAGTCACGTTTGAAGATGCACCACTTTCCGACGATTTCGTGGTAGAGGACTTAGAAGGCAACGCACTCAATGCCACGCCAGACGCAATCGTTGTTGAAGACGCAATCGCTGTTGAAGATTCAATCGTAGTGGCTGGAAACATGAAAGATGTGTCACCGAAAGTTGAAGTCGAAGAGTTTCTAAAAAATTATCGAATGGACCAAAAACGCCGCATGCGCAGTACAGAAACACACTACTTGGATCACCCTCTTCTGGGCATCATCATCCAAGTTCGCCGCGTAGAGAAAAGCTAACTAAAATGCCCTCTAAATTGAGGGCATCTTTTTTAGCCACCGCTTATGACACCACAATTTACCCTCTCAACAGAACGCCTTGTCCTTCGTTTGATCGAAGCCGAAGAAGTCGAACAGTTTTGTTCTTGTGTTAACGCCTCCCCGACTCTTCATGAATGGGTGGATTGGTGTCACCCTGATTTCTCAATAAAAGAAGGTGAGCGCTTCATTTTGGCGACCCGCCTCAATTGGGTCAGAGGTCAAGCTTACGGGTTTGGTTTATTTCGACACTCTGATGGTCAGCTCATTGGCATGGTAGCGATAAACGAGCTTTATCACACCTTTAACATGGCAAGCATTGGATACTGGATTGCTGACCAGCATCAGCATCAGGGCTATGCAAAAGAAGCCACCAAAGTGGTGATCAACTTTTGTTTTGAGCTGTTAAGAATCACGAGGATAGAACTCGTTTGTGACCCTAAAAACCTCGCGAGCCACGCTCTCGCACTCAGTTGCAATGCACAGCAGGAATCCTTAGCAAGAAATCGATTCATTTACGATGGAGAGCCGAGAGACGGGCTCGTGTTTTCACTTATTCCCCCCAAGTAAGTTTCCGTTTTTTGGTATCCGTTTCTCTTTGACACTCCTACTGAAACTTTCAAATTGTAAACAGTCCCAGTGAACCTACTTCACGATTAACCCCACAGAATGCAATGTATTGCCTATACTCAATAGACCAAGGTTTTAGGCAAGCGAGTATCGCATGGTAGATCAAAACGTCGGACATATTCTTCAAGCCTTTAATAGCATTGGTTCAAAACTCCTCGAGCAAAATGCCATGATCAAAGAACTCACGGTAAAAGTGAACTCTCTTGAAAGCCAAAATAAGCAACTCGTCCAACTCGTTCAACAACTAAAAACCCCCTCACCGACTATGGAACAATCAGGAGTTAACAAGAGCGATTTCCAAGATAAGGTCACACAGAGCCTTAGTTCAATTGAAGATAAGTCGAAGAAAGCAATAGAATTGATTAAAGCCAATAGTGGCCAGGCTAAGAAGAGAGCTTGGCCGTAGAGTACGGTTTCTCTTTGGCGGGAGGTTGTTAGCTCTAACTGCTATTCGGTTTCCATTTCGCTAAGAGCAAACTTTATCTCGTCAGATGAAAAGCCTTTGCGCGTTAACATCGCATACGCTTTTGCTCTCTCTTTGTGGATTTTAAGGTCATAGGGTTTCTTTTCAAGCTGCGTCAAACATGAAGAATAAAAATCGATTTCTTCTGCTTCGATAAGTTTATCCACCGTAGCCTCAAGGTCTGTAATATCGATCTTTCGCTGACGAAGTTCCTGCCTTATCACAACAAGCCCCTTCCCTTTCCTCGCATACTTTAGCACTTCTTTTTCAATATCAGCTTTCTCTGCTTTGATTTCTAGGTTGGTTCTCAACTGGGAAGAGCAAGCATGTTGCTCAATAGCCTGGCTAATTTGCGAATAGCTGAAACCTCTTTTTTGCAACGTTGCAACCAGCTTTTCCTTACTCATCGTAAACTGCTGGTAGTAAGTATTGACGCGTGCATTCAGCAACACTTGTTCATCAATATTCTGGTCCAGTTTAACTTGGCTTATAACGTCAGCAATCATTGAGTCTTGCAGTCCCTTTTTCTTCAATTTTTCAGTTATGTAACCAGAGCCATATTCGCCAGAGAATGAAAGCTCAGTAAAACGCTTTGCAAAATCACTATCTGATTTTAGGTATCCAAAGCCCTTCAGCTTTTCTAGCGTGTCTGCAATCCACTCTTCGTTATCCGTTTTGAGGCGAAGTTTAGCGGTCAATTCGCTCTCGGTCATGTCTCTTTGACCCAAATGCCACATCGCCGAATTCATGACACTTTCTAATCGTTGCGCGGGTTTAACCTGTTTTTTCTCTGGGTACAAATGAAACCTCAACTGTCAGAGTAGGAGTACATTGTTCAATTCAGAAAGACTCAATTGCTGTGAGCCAATCTAATTACTAGTAGGTGCCATCATAGCAACAGCAAGCAAAAAAAAAGAAGAGCCTTGGCCCTTCTTTTAAAGATATTCGATACGTAAATGCTTAGTGCAGTTTAAGGTTTGGTCTTAAAACTCGGTTAATACGACCAACCAACATCATTAAACCTGTCTTTAAAGCGCCGTGTAGCGCCATCTGATGCATTCTATATAAAGAAATGTATACGACACGAGCAATTCGACCTTCAACCATCATAGAGCCTTTGGTGAGGTTGCCCATCAAGCTTCCCACGGTAGAAAAGCGGCTCAGAGAAACAAGTGAGCCATGGTCTGCGTAAACATACGGTTTCAGTGGTTTGTTCGAAAGCTTAGCAACGATGTTCTTATACACATGGCTAGACATTTGGTGTGCAGCCTGTGCTCTTGGCGGTACAAATGATCCATCCGCTTGAGTACATTGTGCTAAGTCGCCAATAGCAAAAATATCCTCATCACGCGTTGTTTGTAGCGTTTCCGTCACCACCAACTGGTTAATACGGTTTGTTTCAAGACCCGCGATGTCTTTCATGAAATCAGGGGCTTTGATGCCCGCGGCCCAAACCATGATTGTCGCGGAAATTTTGTCACCATCTTTAGTGACTAGGCCATCTTTTTCCGCTTGAGTCACCATAGTGGTCGTACGTACATTCACACCAAGTTTCGTGAGCTCTAAATGAGCGGCGCTAGAAATGCGAGGTGGGAGCGCAGGTAGGATTCGCTCTCCCGCCTCCACAAGGTTAACGTTCAACTTGCTTGAATCTAGATCACCGAAGCCATAGGTTCTTAACTCTTTTACGGCATTGTGCAGCTCAGCTGACAGCTCGACACCGGTTGCGCCTGCGCCAACGATAGCAATGTCGACTGTGCCATTGCCTTTGTTCGCATGAAGCTTTAAGAACTCGTTATTCATTTCGGTACGAAAACGGTGAGCTTGTTCAGGGCTGTCTAGGAAGATGCAATTATCGCGAACGCCTGGTGTGTTGAAATCATTTGACGTCGAACCAATCGCAAGCACAAGAATATCGTAACTTAGGCTACGTTTTGGCATGAGCAATTCACCATGCTCATCGGTCAGCTCGCTAAGACTAATACTTTTATTCTCGCGGTCAATGCTCTCCATGCTTCCCATTTGGAAATCAAAACCATGATTTTTGGCGTGTGCACGATAGCTTAAAGCATCAACACCAGCATCAAGAGAACCTGTTGCGACTTCATGCAGTAATGGCTTCCAAAGGTGACTCGCTTTTCTGTCTACCAGAGTCACTTCAGCTGTCTTCTTTTTCCCTAACGTTCGGCCTAGTTTCGTTGCGAGTTCTAGACCACCAGCTCCACCACCTACGACAATAATT
>NZ_MCWZ01000019.1 GCF_002877365.1 Vibrio sp. 10N.261.55.A7 | reverse complement strand
ATTATCGTCATCTGGGTCAATCGTATCCCCAATACCATCGCCGTCCGTATCGGCCGACTCTTCCGCGTTGCCTGGGAACACATCCGCATTATCCCCCGTGCCGTCACCGTCACTGTCTCTCGATTCCGTGGCATCACTTGGGAAATCATCCTCGTCATTGGCCACGCCATCACCATCAATGTCCGGGTCTACCCCATCACCAATGCCATCGCCATCCATGTCCGAAGATTCTGCATTATCATCTGGGAACGCATCACTGTTGTCCCCCACGCCATCCTTATCTCGGTCTCGAGTCTCGTTCACATCATCCGGGAACGCATCCCCGTTGTCCCCCACACCATCGCCATCGCTGTCTCTCGATTCCGTCGCATCACGAGGGAAGTCGTCTTCCTCGTTAGGCACGTCATCGCCATCAATATCTGGGTCTACCCCATCACCCACGCCATCACCATCCATGTCAACGGATTCGTCTGCGTTGTCAGGAAACGCATCCGCGTTGTCACCCGCGCCATCTCCGTCGCTGTCTTTCGACTCCGTGTTATCTTGAGGGAAGTCATCCAAGTTATCGCCAACACCATCGCCGTCACTG
>NZ_MCWZ01000018.1:4380-4981 GCF_002877365.1 Vibrio sp. 10N.261.55.A7 | reverse complement strand
CAGTGACGGCGATGGTGTCGGCGATAACTTGGATGACTTCCCTCAAGATAACACGGAATCGAAAGACAGTGACGGAGATGGCGCGGGTGACAACGCGGATGCGTTTCCTGACAACGCAGACGAATCCGTTGACATGGATGGGGATGGCGTGGGTGATGGGGTAGACCCAGATATTGATGGCGATGACGTGCCTAACGAGGAAGACGACTTCCCTCGTGACGCGACGGAATCGAGAGACAGCGATGGCGATGGTGTGGGGGACAATGCAGATGTGTTCCCGGATGATGTGAACGAGACTCGAGACCGAGATAAGGATGGCGTGGGGGACAACAGTGATGCGTTCCCAGATGATAATGCAGAATCTTCGGACACGGATGGCGATGGCATCGGCGATGGGGTAGACCCGGACATTGATGGCGATGGCGTGGCCAATGACGAGGATGATTTCCCAAGTGATGCCACGGAATCGAGAGACAGTGACGGTGACGGCACGGGGGATAATGCGGATGTGTTCCCAGACAACGCGGAAGAGTCGGCCGATACGGACGGCGATGGTATTGGGGATACGATTGACCCAGATGACGATAATGATGGCACGGAT
>NZ_MCWZ01000018.1:1813-3604 GCF_002877365.1 Vibrio sp. 10N.261.55.A7 | reverse complement strand
TGAGACCGAGTCGGTCGATACGGATGGGGATGGCACTGGTAACAATCGAGATGTGGACGACGATGACGACGGCGTCCTTGATGTGAATGATGTGTTCCCATTGGACGAAGCCGAGTGGTTGGATACCGATGGAGACAGTGAGGGCAACAATGCCGACTTGGACGATGATAACGACACCTACCCAGACCTGATTGACGGTCTGCCATTGGATGCGTCTAGGCAGTTGGCTCCGTTCGATTTAACCGAGGTGTCGCTAGAGAGGATAGCCTGGACGGCGAGTGCTAACAATCCGGATAATATGGTGTACACGGTGTGTGAGAAAGACGCGGCGCAAGAGAATGCGTGTCAGGTACTGGCGACGGTAGACGGGGGCGCGACAGAATATGTGATGCCGAAGAAAGGTGTGTTGCTGAAATACATTGAACCGACGTCATTTTTTGTGATGGCGAACTACTTGCCGTCGGGCGATACAGAGCAGACGAGTGAGGTGTCTCTGAGCACGTCGACGAATGATTTGTTGGAGTATCAGCAATACCTTAAGGCGTCCAATGCGGGTGCGGGCGATAAATTAGGCTCCGAATTGGCGTTGTCTGGGGATGGGCGTGTGTTGGCCGTGGGCGTTCGGTATGAAGATGGAGATGGTTACATGTCAACTGATTCTGGTGCGGTCTACATCTATCGGGATTTGGAGAATAATGGGCGATGGACACAGACGGGGTACTTAAAAGCCACTACGCCAACGGTTTATGGTAGATTTGGCCGCAGTGTCTCGATATCTCAAGATGGTCATCGATTGGCTGTAGGATCAGAGTATAGCGCGACAGTGTTGGATTACGATGAGACGACTGAGCGGTGGGTTGAGTCCTATGTGGCAACAAGTTCCAATGGTAACTTTGGGCTTGATGTCGCGCTATCGGCAGTCGACGGTAAGACATTGGTGGTGGGTTTGCATGTGGAAAATACAGCCTATGTCTATCAAGATCTGGAGACTGGGTGGGCAGAAAAGGCGCAATTAACCACCGCTTCTCTAGACGCTAGTGATCAATTTGGACGCCATGTCGTGGTGTCGGGGGATGGCTCGGTGATCGCGATTTCAGCGTCAGAAGAGGACTCGGGCGTTGCGGGTGATAGGGAGGATAACAGTGCAACCGCCTCAGGGGCAATATACACGTTCCGATACAATGAGGCTCAGGCGACTTGGCTTGAGGAGAGCAGCAGTCACTTGAAACTCGGTACCGATGAGTTTGTCAAATCCTATTGTCGGGCTAAGGTAGGAGGGTTGTCTACGGATGGCAGTGTCCTAGTGGCGTCGTGCTCTGCTAATAATCCTGATTATGCAGTGACGGTGTATCGCTACAATAGCTTACTTTCGCAGTGGGAGGGAAGTGCTGCCCTTCCTGCGAAAACATATCTCAGTAGTGGCGTAGCGTTATCTGGGGATGGCCATACCATTGCGTACAATGAAAAGCATTACCCAGACATAAATCTAAACCAAGGGGTGGTTCTGATGTATCGGTACGATGCCATCAATGACGTGTGGAATAAGCGAGCAGAATTGACAGCAGCCAATGCGGAAGATTTGGATTACTTTGGTTATACATATTCACTTACCACTATGTCCTTATCTGACGATGGCAACACGCTTGCGGTGGGCGCTTTCGGGGAAGATGGCAGCGCCGATGGTGGTCTGACAGAGTTAGATAACGATCTGCCAGATTCCGGTGCGGTGTACGTTTTCTAGGGGCAAGGAATGGAATTTATCGTTCATTAAGGCACTGTCTCGTCCTAAAA
>NZ_MCWZ01000018.1:0-1130 GCF_002877365.1 Vibrio sp. 10N.261.55.A7 | reverse complement strand
ACGGATGGGGGCTTTTTTGACTATGAAATTTAACGGCTACGAACGCGGTTCTATGACGTATACGATTGATCGAGCCGAATGTATGCGTAGCGTATGAATCACAGTGGTGTTTAGGGGCAGAACGTTTTGCTCTGCTGCGTGTGATATCAACACTCAGTGTGCAGTCCAATAGCGTTGTTTTCTTTTATTTGTAATAGGTTGACAAATAAATAAGACTCTCGCTCTGGAAGAGAAGATTATATTTATGATAATAGTGCGTTTTTAAAGTTAACTTAGTTTCTAAAGTGCCAGTATGACTTAAGTTGTGTTGTTGCGGTTTAAGATAGAAGTAATTGATAATCAAAGAATGGCTTAATTTAAGATGAGGACTACGTAATGAGTTTGTGGTTTTGGAGCGCCTGGCCTGCGTGAGGGTAAAAAACCTGTAGTATGAATAAAATCTGATAACCGATTTTTGATTTAGCACTATCGATTTATGTAGAGTAGAGCCTAACTATTTAGGAGTTAAAAATAATTTAGTCAATATCAGCTAGGTTTACTTCAATAACCCTTCTGCATTATCTATAACATATTGATAATTAAGAAGGGTTATCTAGTCTGATATGTATTTAATGATTAGGCTACTAGCTTGTATGAAAGTATGATTTAAATTTTTTGTAAAAATTGAGTATTGGGGTGCCTGATGTGTTTTTATTATTCGACTTTCCAATGTTTAATTGATAGCCATATTTTGGGATGTTAATTATTTCGATGTCAAAGAAATTTAAGGGGCGTCTTAAGTTAGAAATGGCGACAGGTAATGAATTGGACCCTCTTATACCATCCTTCCACCCTGCTTTGAGTAGGTCATCATTTGAAACGATATTACCTTCTGATCTTAATAGTTTGATCAGGATTTTGGATTCTGGTTTAGTTATTCGGAACATAACCTTTTGTTTTAATGTATGTGTAATCATTGCCACTGGGTGAGAGTGAACAACAAGGTTTCCAGCTTTGGAAGTAGTAGATTCAATGTTTTTTCCTGGTTTAATATCCTTGTCACCATCACCATATTTTTCGTTGGCTAAAAGGAATGATTTTTTTAATTCCATTCGATATTTCCTTTTTTATTTAGTGTTATTTTATATAAC
>NZ_MCWZ01000017.1 GCF_002877365.1 Vibrio sp. 10N.261.55.A7 | reverse complement strand
CTTCACAGGTTTTCATCTCTTCAACAAGGTTTACGCTTATTAACGTTTCAATTTCTCGGTGAAATTGGGTCACTTCTAATGCCAAATCGGTACCGCCTGCCACCAGTTTCGCCTGCGGGTGAGCTAAGAAGAGCTTCGCCAGTTCGTCGACACTTTTTGGTGAGAAGGCGGTGAGGTGCCCTTCACGAAGATTGGCGTCTTGGTCTTGAATCTTAACCAGTTTGTCGATGGTTGCGCGTTCAAGCTCTGCAAATTGATCGAGTAGGGGCTTTTCATTTGAAAGTGACAGCGCCGCATCCACAATTGGTCGGTAACCCGTACAGCGACATAAGTTGCCTGCCAGTGACTCCATCACATCTTCTTTGCTTGCGTTTGGCGTTGTTTTACCGAGTGCAAACATCGACATGATAAAGCCTGGTGTGCAGTACCCGCATTGTGAGCCATGGAAGTCGACAACGGCCTGCTGAACAGGGTGCAGCGATTTATCTTTATTTTGCAGATCTTCAACGGTGATCAATTGCTTGCCGTGCAGTGCAGAGACAAACGTTAAACAAGAGTTCACGGAACGATACTCTAGTTTGCCATTGACCAATTCGCCCAATACAACGGTACAAGCTCCACAATCGCCTGAACCACAACCTTCCTTGGTGCCTGTTTTATTAATCTTGGTGCGAAGATAGTTCAGCACCGTCATATTGGGAGACAAGTTCTCTTCTTGTCTGATTTCCTGATTGAGTAGAAAAGTAATCAAGAGACCTCCTTGTGCAATGACACATTTGTAATTGAAATTATTTTCTGACCTTATGGTCAATAATTAGATAATTTGACCATAAGGTCAACTATTTATTTACAATAGTGCAACATTGCAATTGTATGCAATCAATATCGTCATCTGAATGTTAGGTTTAAGTAGCTGTTTAAATTGAACTAAACCTCTTTTATCAGAGAGCGACTAACGCCTGTAAATATTGTTCTCTGTATCTATAATTGTATGCAATTTTGAGGTTTTTTCTTGCTGCTGGTGAATCGAAGAGCGGGAAAAGTAGGGGAGTGGTTGGTATTGGTGTTAAGTCATTGACCCATCATCCAATTTATTGGGCGCACAAAAAAGCGCCTAGTAACGAATACCAAGCGCTGTTTATAGGGTAGAGCTCTCTATGCCTGAAGAGTGAACGGCCTAAGCTTTGTTCTTTACAATATCAGAGAAGACAACGTGAAGATCGTTAGACGTTGAAGAGTTGTCTAGGTTGAGCTTAGAGCGAATGTGGTCTAAGTGCTCTTGCATTAACTCTGTCGCTTTTTCAGTGTCGCCAGACTCAATAGCATCAAGCAATACGGAGTGTTCGTCCAACGAGCAGTTTGAGTGGCTACCGGTTTCGTATTGGGCGATCAGCAGTGAGGTTTGAGAGACTAAACTGCGCTGGAACGCGAGCAGTGGTGCGTTTTCTGCCATTTCAGCAAGTTTAATATGAAACTCACCTGAAAGACGTAATCCACTGCCGTAGTCACCTTGATCAAAGGCGGCGTTTTCTTTAGTGACCAGTTTTCGGCATTCTTCGATTTGCGCTTTCGTCGCATTGGCGACGGCTAATTCCGTGATGGCTAGCTCCATAATCTCACGCGCTTTAAAGATTTGTTTTGCTTCTTCAACCGTAGGGGCTGCAACAACCGCGCCTCGGTTTGGTCGAATTACCACAACTTGCTCAAGAGAAAGTCTTAGCAATGCACGACGAATAATTGTGCGGCTGACACTGAAGATATCGGCAAGCGCTTCTTCACTGAGTTTTGTGGCGGGTGGCAGGCGTTGTTCTAAGATTGCATCAAAGATATGACAGTAGACGACATCATCCTGAGTCTGTCCTGCAACTTTCGTTTTAATGTTTTTCGTGACTGAGTTTTTAAGGCTTGTCATATGTATTGATAACCATCGAGATATAGATGTTGTTGATAAACAATAATACTTTACTTTGTATACAAATGACCAGTGACGTTTGCGATTAGCTCTCTTTTGTTCACATAATTAGAGCGACTAGGCAGGACAGGGGCTAGAGCAGGGAGTTGGGTGGTTGAAAATCACTCAAGTTTGATGATGCTTGTCGATACTGGAATAAAAAGAATGCTTCATACTGGCGCATGAAGCATAAGGAGATAGAAAGCCTAATTTTATTATAAGGAGATGATGTAATTCTAGCCTGACATTTAGTGAATTTTGCTTGGTTTTTGTTCGACTCTTCAACTTTAGTATCAATTCTATAAATAGCAAAAATATTTTGTTGCAATGAAATTGGTCTCACATGTTTTTGTGATCCTAATTCAAATAAAACTCTTGTTTGATTTTATTTATGGCACTAAAGCGTCACTTATCCGGTCGTATTCTCCCATTGAGGCTTATCCCTCATCGAATCTCACAGGCAGTGCGAACAAATTCTCGCATTGAATCAACTTGAGTATATACTTATCCAAGTAACTGAATTATTAATAGTATTTTGTATGCACTCTAGAGAGCTAGGGTATACAAGCATGACGCACGAAAAGATCGAGAATGAGGGAGCAATGCATGCAACAGCGAAAGCGTATGGTGTTAGGGTTAGCGTTGATGATGTTTGGGTTTAACGCTCAAGCTGATGTCATTGAATCGACCAGCTTAGTCGGTTTTGGTGAAGCGAAGTACGAGGAAGGGTTCACTCATTTCAATTACGTTAATCCAGACGCTCCCAAATATGGCAAAGTCACCTATGGCCAAATGGGCACCTACGACAACTTTAATCGCTATGCATCACGCGGTGTCGCCGCAGCAGGCAGTGGCCAGATTTATGATACCTTGATGGCGACCCCGAGTGATGAGATTGATAGTTACTATCCGCTGATTGCCAGTCGCGTTCGATACTCAGACGATTTCATGTGGTTGGAACTCGACATCAACCCGAAGGCGCGTTTCCAAGATGGTGTGCCAATTACCGCGCATGATGTGGCGTTCACTTTTGAAAAATTCATGACAGAGGGCGTACCTCAATACCGTTCTTATTACAAAGCGATCAAATCGGTAACGGCGAAATCAGACCTCGTTGTTCGAATTGATATGGCGGAGCCGGATAGAGAGAAACTATTCAGCTTTGCCCAATCAACTCGCGTGCTACCTAAGCACTTTTGGCAAGATAAGAAATTCAGCGAGCCACTGAGCGAGCCACCGGTAGGAAGCGGTGCGTATAAGGTGGTTGACTACAAACCTGGCCAAAGCGTGACTTACGGTCTCATTGAGGATTATTGGGCTAAAGACCTCCCTGTTAATGTGGGGCGCAATAATTTCGCCACGGTTCAATACGACTACTACCGCGATGACACCGTGATGCTTGAAGCTTTTAAAGCGGGCGAATTTGATATCCGAATGGAGAGTGAGTCCAAATTCTGGGAGAACGCTTACACGGGCTCTAATTTTGATAAAGGCTTCATCAAGAAAGAAGAGATCCCTCATCAACAAGCTCAATCAGCCAAAGGGTTTGTATTCAATACTCAAATTGAGGTTTTCAAGGATCCAAAAGTTCGCGAGGCGCTGACCTACGCATTGGATTTCGAATGGATGAACAAGAACCTGTTCTACAATGAGAACAGCCGCACGCGCAGTTATTTCCAAAATACAGAATATGCCTCTGTGGGTTTGCCTTCTCAAGCTGAGCTCGACGTTTTAGCGCCGATCAAAGATAAAGTGCCACCACGTGTATTTACCGAAGAGTTTCAACCACCGGTGACGGATGGATCAGGTCGTATTCGCAGCCAAATGCGCGTTGCCTTTGCTCTGTTCAAAGAAGCGGGTTGGGAACTAAAAAACAAGGTCATGACCAATACCAAAACAGGCGAAGCAATGAGCTTTGAACTGTTGATTTATAACCCGAATGTTGAGACCTATGCGATTCCATTTCAGAAGAACCTGCGCTTGATGGGGATCGACATGAAGCTTCGCACCATCGACCGCACACAGTATGTTAAGCGCTTACGTGACCGTGACTTTGATATGGTTTCATCGGCGTATTATGCCAACCCTTACCCGAACTCAAGCTTGATGATCGTCTGGAACTCAAGTTACATTGACTCAACGTACAATACCGCGGGTGTCACCGACCCCGCAGTGGATTACCTCACCCAGGCGATTGCCGACAATCAGCAGAACCCAGAAAAACTGTTGGCCTTGGGCCGTGCGTTAGACCGTGTGTTGCAATGGAATTTTTACATGGTGCCTCAATGGCATTACAGCAAGTACCGTGTCGCGACGTGGGATAAATTCGAACGCCCAGAAATCCGCCCTGATTATGAATTAGGTGTGGATACTTGGTGGGTGTCGAAAGAAAAAGCAAGCAAACTACCTGAGAAAAGACGTTAGTAGGGAATAGCATGGCCGCGTATCTATTTAGACGCCTTTTACTTGTCATTCCCACCTTGTGGGCGATCATAACGATCAACTTCTTCATCATTCAAGTGGCTCCTGGTGGGCCAGTTGAACAGGCCATTGCGCAGATGCAAGGGCTTGAATCGGGACTAATGAGTCGCTTCACTGGTGGCGGTAATGCGCAAGAGTCTGCGATTGTCGAAGAAGCTTCAGCAACGGGGTATAAGGGCTCTAGAGGCTTAGACCCTGAAGTCGTGGATGAAATCAGACGCCAGTTTGGTTTTGATAAACCCATTCATGAGCGCTACTTCGAAATGCTAAAGAACTACGCCATGTTTGAATTTGGCGATAGCTTGTTCAAAGGTGGCAATGTCATCGATCTCATTGTCGAACGGCTGCCCGTCTCTATTTCCCTTGGCCTTTGGAGTACCTTGATCATCTACTTGATCTCGATCCCCTTAGGCATATTAAAGGCCATTCACCACGGCTCTCGGTTTGATGTTTGGACCAGCGCGATGGTCATCGTTGGCTATGCTATACCGGGCTTTTTGTTTGCCATTATCCTGATTATTTTGTTTGCTAGTGGTAACTACTTTAGCTGGTTCCCATTGCGTGGATTGGTTTCCAGCAACTTTGACCAACTGAATTGGTATCAACAGATCATCGATTATTTTTGGCATTTGGCACTGCCGATATTTGCCATGGTCATCGGTGGGTTCGCTACCCTCAGTATGCTCACGAAAAACTCTTTCCTGGATGAGATCAACAAGCAATACGTGGTGACGGCACGCGCGAAAGGGCTTGATGAAAATACCATCCTCTACAAGCACGTGTTTCGTAATGCCATGTTGATCATTATTGCAGGCTTCCCAAGTGCCTTTATCAGCATTTTCTTCACTGGCTCAATGTTGATTGAAGTGATGTTTTCACTTGAAGGTATAGGGCTGTTGGGCTTTGAATCGACCATTCAGCGTGATTATCCCGTTGTATTTAGTTCTTTATATATCATGACGTTACTGGGTCTCATCTTGAGTATCATCTCTGATCTCACCTATACATGGGTTGATCCTCGAATCGATTTTGAGGCTCGCTAATATGTTGGAAGCACAAGAAAAAATGACAAAAAATCAGAACAGCTTGATTAAGAAAGTGAGAAGCAATCCTCTTAATCAGGCGCGCTGGCTTCGTTTTAAAGCGAACAAACGTGGCTACTGGTCGATGTGGGTCTTTGGCGTGTTGTTCTTCTTTAGCTTGTTTGCTGAGCTGATTGCGAATGATAAGCCTCTGCTCGTGAGCTATGAGAGCGGTTGGTATTTTCCGATTGCTAAGCAGTATGCAGAAACCGAGTTTGGTGGCGAATTTGAAACCGAAGCCGATTACACCGACCCATTCGTGACCGACCTGATTGAAGAAAAAGGTTTTATTGTTTGGCCTTTGATTCGTTTTAGCTATGACACCATTAATTTTGATATCGCGGGTAGCGTGCCGTCGGCCCCAGATTCTGTGAATTACCTTGGTACTGATGATAAAGGGCGAGACGTACTGGCGCGAATTATCTACGGCTTTCGAATTTCCGTCTTATTTGGTTTTGTATTAACCATCGTTTCAAGCGTAATTGGCGTGGTGGTGGGCGCGACACAAGGCTACTACGGCGGTTGGTTGGATCTTATTGGCCAACGGTTTATCGAGGTTTGGTCTGGCATGCCGACCTTGTTCCTACTGATTATTTTATCGAGCTTCGTTGAGCCAAACTTCTGGTGGTTGTTAGGCATTATGGTGTTGTTCAGTTGGATGAGCCTTGTCGGTGTGGTTCGAGCTGAATTCTTGCGTTGTCGGAACTTTGACTACGTACGAGCGGCGCAAGCGATGGGGGTGGATGACAAGCGCATTATGCTTCGCCATATGTTGCCAAATGCCATGGTGGCATCACTCACGATGATGCCGTTTATTCTTTCTGGCTCTGTCACGACACTCACCTCTCTCGATTTCCTAGGCTTTGGCCTGCCAGCGGGATCACCATCGTTAGGTGAGTTGCTAGCGCAAGGTAAAGCGAACTTGCAAGCACCCTGGTTGGGCATTTCCGCTTTCGTTGTTCTTTCTTTGATGCTGACTCTTCTGGTGTTTGTTGGTGAGGCTGTACGCGATGCTTTTGACCCACATGCTAATGGAGGTAAATAACGATGGACGCTTCTATTTCTAACGATTCAGGTTCTAATTCGTCAAAACCTCAATCTCCGGTTCTTACTATTAATGAACTCTCTGTTGGGTTTGGACGTAAAAATCAGATAGAACAAGTGACAACCAACGTTTCACTTTCGATCAATAAGGGTGAAACGTTGGCCTTAGTGGGCGAAAGTGGTTCAGGAAAATCGGTGACGGCAAATTCGGTATTGAAGTTGTTAGCCAAAGGATCGTCTCATTACTTAACGGGCAGCATTAATTTCAATGGCATTGATATTTTGAGTTGCTCTGAGCGAGAACTGCGAGGAATTCGTGGTGGCCGAATAGGCATGATTTTCCAAGAGCCCATGGTGTCTTTGAATCCGCTGCATAAAATTGGCAAACAACTTGTAGAAACCTTGGCTGTTCATCGAGGCATGAGGCAGAAAAAGGCCGAGGAAATGGCCATCTCATGGTTGAAAAAGGTGGGCATTCGATACCCTGATCAAAAGATTTCTGCCTACCCACATGAGCTTTCTGGCGGAGAAAGGCAACGCGTAATGATTGCGATGGCGCTTATTAATGAACCAGAGCTTCTCATTGCCGACGAGCCAACAACTGCATTAGACGTTTCGGTACAGGCTCAAATACTTGATCTGCTTAAAGAACTTCAACAAGAACTCGGCATGGCGATGCTGTTCATCACCCATGACCTGAGTATTGTTCGCCGTATTGCCGACCGTGTAGCAGTAATGAAAGACGGTGAACTCGTGGAAGTGGGTGAAAGCCAAGCGGTCTTCAATGAGCCAAGGCATCCTTATACGATGAAGTTGATTAACTCGGATCCTCGCGGATTACCGGTTGAGGTATCTGCCGAAAGTAAAACATTGCTTGACGTAAAACACCTTCGAGTTTGGTTTCCTATCACAGGTGGGCTATTCAAACGGGTGACTTCGCACGTGAAAGCCGTCACCGATATGGCGTTTGAATTGAAACAAGGGCATTCCATTGGTCTTGTGGGTGAGAGTGGATCGGGGAAATCAACCACGGGGATGGCGATTCTTAAACTGGTTAATTCTCAAGGCTCAATTGCCTATGAAGGGCATGAATTGCAGGGTTTGAATAGAAAAGAAATGTTGCCATTTCGAAGTAAAATGCAGGTTGTTTTCCAAGACCCATTTTCAGCCCTTAATCCCCGAATGTCGGTTGCGCAGGTTATCGGCGAAGGGTTGATTGTTCATCAAGAGTTAGACGAACAGACGCTAGACGATGCGATATGCGCAGTAATGAGAGAAGTAGACCTAGACCCAGAAACGCGTTTTCGCTACCCCAACGAATTCTCAGGCGGGCAACGTCAACGTATTGCGATAGCGCGTGCCTTGATTTTAAAGCCTGAGTTTATTTTGTTGGATGAACCCACGTCGTCCTTAGATAGGACAGTTCAGGCGCAAGTGCTCGATTTACTAAAATCGCTTCAGGAGAAGTACAACCTAACGTACTTATTCATTAGCCATGATCTTAACGTAGTGAAATCCCTTTGCCATTACACCATTGTGATGAAAGATGGCGAAATAGTAGAGCAGGGCGATACGCAACGACTCTTTAGCCAGCCAACCGAAAGTTACACTCAGCAGTTGGTGTCACTGTCGAGTTTCTAGTCAAAGTTTACTCAAATCACTGTCTACCGATTAACAATAAAGCCGAGATGATTCTCGGCTTTATTGTCTGAAGATAATAGAGTTTGATCCGAAAGAACGTTTTTTAACACTACCTATATAAATGTGAACTCTAAGATTTTACTAATTTTAAACACGTTTTAGGCCATTTCCTTGTCAGTGAAACAGCGAATTTAAATATTTGCGAATTACTCTGAGTAAGGCGAGCTGTGCCATAGTCGTTTGTTAGCTTACTAATTTAGAGGAAATTAGAAACATGGGTATTTAACTTTTTGGCTCGTATTCCTTAAGCGTAGACACTCTATCCTGGTTATTGACATTTCACTCCTCCTTTACTGCATTTCGTCGCAAAGTAACCTTATGCGCCATAAATACGTTTATTATTTTCCGTATTGAATACTTACTTTAAAAGCAAAGGGTTGAAAAATGGACCAAACAATGAACACAACTAATCAACAAGAACAGGTAATGGTTCAAGTGAAAAAGGTAAAAGGGTTTTACGCTCACTTAACCAAATACTTATCAGTAATATGCCTATTGTTTGTCATTAATTTCGTAACTGGCACTGAAGAGTTTTGGGCAATCTATCCAGCCTTAGGCTGGGGAATCTTTATGGTTTCACACGCGATCAAGGCATTTGAGATATTTGATTTCTTAGGGGATGACTGGGAGAAAAAGGAAGTGGAAAAGCGTTTAGCTAAGCTAAACAAATAAGCGGTCATTAAAAACGACACACCACGAATGTGAAACTGGTAGAATAACTATTCATCCCACCAATTTACAGAATGAACAACTAAAAAGTCGGGTATTCTAGAATACATTTGCATCAAGAATGATGATGCCACCTTAGAAAGCTAATGCCGAGTTAAGTGGTGAGCAACGTAGACCACTGCACTTAAAGTATTGTGCCGCAAACACTAAAGCCGAAGCAAACCAAAAATGCCGAGCGTTGGGAATTCGTCTTAAACGCTTTGTATGTGATTTTTTCACCGTATACGGAAACGCCCAAAGTTATTAGCCTTGGGCGTTTCTTCTAGCAAACTGGTTACGACAAACCGAGCTCTAAAGTGTCATATGCAGAATTGGAAAAGGTTTTCCCATATCATCAAGTGGTGAGCGAGAAACAACTTTAAAACCCATATGCTCGTAGAAACCTACTGCTTGCGGATTTTGTTCGTTTACATCGACTTTGGTTGCGCCTAACTGTTCAATTGCGTATTGCAGTAGCGCCTTACCAACACCTTGTCCTCTTGCCTCGTTTAGGATGAACAGCATTTCAATCTTTGAGTCGTGGATACCCACGAAACCTAAAATTGAACCACTTTCATCTTTCACACATCTTAACGTGACAGCAGGAAAGGCCTGCTCAATGATCAGTGGTTTAAAAAACTCAATATCTTCTTCTGTTATGAAGTCATGAGTTGCTCGGACTGAATTTTCCCAAACATTAAGCGGACAAAAATGGTTGGCTATACTTGTTGAGGAATGAAACAAAGCCAACTGTTTTTGTTCCGTTTAAATGCCTTGCTAGCTTTTTCTTCTCGTGAGCATGATTACTCCCAACCAAGAAAACCATACAATTTGGCTTATACCAAAAATCTCAGTGAGCACTTCAGCAGGGTAAATAGTGAGAATACCAAAAATGCCAACTAAAACCCCAAGGTAGTTAAGTATTTTAGGAAGCTCGTTACCTTTTAAAGCGGCAAAACTTAACAATAGAACCCATAGGCCTCCAACGACCTCGTTCCCACCACCTAAGCCTTCGACTACAGTGTAGATAGTCAGCCAGACTGTCATAGCTTGTTCAGGATCCTTAGCCGAGAGCTCCAAGACTGTAGCTAAACCTATATTTGCAATCATTCCACTCGCAATGACTAAACCCACCCAAACAACACCAAAGATAGAAGCAATTTGTGAAAGGATTGGCGTATCACCATTCAAACGATCATGAATCGCCAGTACTAATACAGCTAAAATAATGCCAAATAGTACATACATAATAAGATTTACGATGGACAAAACACTCTGATTTTTAGCTAGAAAAGCAAATTGTTTCGCAGTATCAGCATCTGTAGGGAAATTCCAGAACGCACCAAAAAACACGAAAGCTGACACGTAAATAATGGATTCCAAAAGAGCGGCAACTCCCCCTATTTTTTGTAAATTATTCACGATACAAACTCCATGTTGATTGAATATTATGAAAGTTAACGCCCTTTTAAGGTGTGAGCAACGCAATACCGATGCCGCCTTAAACACAAAGCGGAACGCATAGCAAAAATGCCACGCGTTTTGGGTTACTGTTGAGCGCCTTGTAGGTTTATGAAGCTACATACAATTACTTCCTTCTTCTAGCAATTTCTTTTGGTTGATTAAAGGGCAACTAAAGATCAGCATATTTCCATTATTATCTCTAATTCGGAAGTCACGGTTACCATATTCACGATCAGAAATATCACCAACAAAGGTAATATCCTTTTTAGATAATTCTTTGTAGATATCATCAACATTATTTACAAAGATATTACAAACACCAGTACCAGCAAAGTCTTTCCGTCCCTCTCCAAACTCAATTATCACTTGCCCCCTTGCCACAACTGCATATGGTGGATTTTCCCATAAAATATCTATTTCAAAACCTAGGCTGTCTTTGTAGAAACTTGCTGTTTCCCTCACGCTTTTTACTGGCAATATTGGGTTGGTCCCTAAGAAATTACCAGTTGAACGTGTGTTATTTTGTATAGTTAAAATATCAGTTTCCAAAGTGGTGGCAATACATTTCAAAGACTCCAATCCTGTACTTTGGCCTCTTTCTATTCGCTGTATTGTTCTAACACTCAAACCGCTAAAGCAGGCGAGTTGTTCTTGTGACCATCCTTTAGAAAGTCTTATTTCTTTGACCATAAAATGAGCCCCTTGTAATTGATGTCAACCACTTTGCCAGAATAGTTACTATTTTAGAACGACAGAAACCCGACAGAAGCCTAACGCCAGCTTAAGTTGTGAGCAACGAAACCAGACTGTCTGCATTGCACCCATAAACACTAAACCAATTTAAACCAAAAATGGCACACGTCGCGAATCAGCTTGAAGCGTTTGTTAAATTGCTAATTTTCGTAGCTTTGCATTTGCTAACAACGCAATTGAATCACCTGAAATACGCCTTACGCCAAAATACCCACCTGACGACGAAAGTTGATGTACATGAAGTGAATCTGAGTCAAGTCTGTCAAACCAATATGGAGCTAAAGAGCATTGAGCTGAACCTGTTGCCAGATCTTCAGATATACCAATTTTGGGCGCGAAATACCTTAAGACGTACCCATTATCACCATTCGCAGCTGTCACGATTAAAGCATGGTACTTGCTAAGCTGTTTAAAGCGCATTTGATCAGGCTCAAAACGTCTTACAGATTCTATAGAAGGTAAGACTAAAACTAAGTCTCGAGTTGAAAACACTTCAATAGCACCAGCAGCTAAGTCCGATATTTCTGTTGGGACGCTACATGTTTCACCTTTCCAACCAGGCAACTCAAGAGTGTATACATCGTTCTTTTTAGCAATTGAGACGTCCCCGTATTTGCTACTAAAAAGTACACTATCGAGTTTGTACTTAGAGATGATTGCAGCACCAGCCCCTAAGCTTCCATGTCCACACAGGTTAATTTCTCCATCCAGTGCAAACCAGCGAATGTGAAATTGTCCATTAATTTTTAGAACAAAAGAGGTAACTGGAAGCCCAGCTTCACAAGTTATTTTCTGTAACTCTTCATCAGAAAGCCAACTATCAAGCTCTAATACACCACAAGGGTTACCAGAAGCCGATTCACCACCAAACACATCATATATATCTAATTTGATAATCCACCATCCTCGATTGCAATTTAACGCTTTGTAGACGGAATTATCCCGTATTTGCATCCAGTCTATGTTGCTGTCGTTCACTATGAAACTCAACAGGTATCAAGCCGTTGTGTGAATCGACAGAGAGTTCCGGGGTAGAACTACGGAAAGTTTCCGTATAAGTGCCCAAAGTACGGATTATATTAATTTGGTCTATTGCAATACTGACTGGGTGGTCAGTTAGTCGGCTCTGAGAATGTTTGTGGCTGAAATGAGTTTGCTAATATTGCCCCTATCCGATCTCAATCAGCAAAGAAAACACTGCTCCTATAAGAACCATGCTTTCTTTCAGTTCACCCACATAAGCTTAGATATTAACCATTGCAATGGATGCGACACCTGTAAGGATTCATAACAGTCTTTATTGTCTATGAACAAACCTTATTGATTTTTGACATTTATTGTGTGGAAAGAAATTGCATAATCCAGTCGCTTATAGGTTTTACTTGGCTGCTTCTCGCACGATTCTGGTGAGCAAGGGCCTATGGATATTTTTCTTACCGAGCGTTTGTCAGAACGTCAGCAATTCGTTGAACCGCAATGAGCAAATCCTCTGAGTTCGCATTGGTGAAATTGAGCCTCATTGCAGGTGGCGCTTCATCTTGCGTTGGATAAAAGACCGGGCTTGGAACGACAGCGACATTGTTTGCTAGCAGCTCTTGAGCCAATTTGAAGGTGTCACATTTTGGAAGCGTTACCCACAGAAACATGCCACCTTCTACCGGACTGATTTGGCAATCATCACTTAGATAAGTCTTCAACGCCTGAAATAGAGTGTTATAGCGCGATTGATACAATGCTCGCACCTGTTCTAAGTGTTTAGGGAAATCAGGGTGCTCCAACAAACCAAGAACGAGAGCCTGAACAGGTACACACGAGTGCAAATCTGCCCCTTGCTTGACCTTAATTAGAGGGGCTAGGTAGCTCTGTTTTCCCGTAATTGTGCCGACTCTAAGCCCCGGTGAAGCGACTTTGGAAAACGAGCGCAGTACAATCGAATGGTCTGGACAAAAGTCTGAGACCAATGGAAGTTCCTCACCTGAGAAGCGAAGTTCTCGATAGGGGGCGTCTTCAATAAACGCAACATTATATTGGATACACAATTCAGCTACCTGTCGGCGCTTTTCAAGTGGCCAACATACGCCTGTTGGATTATGAAAATCTGGGACGGCGTAGAACATCTTTGGCGAACTCACCTTGAAGTGTTGCTCTAATTGCTGGATGTTCGGACCAAATTCGTCCTGAGAAACCGTAATGATGTTCGCCTGCATTAACCCAAAAACTTGCATCGCACCAAGATAACAGGGCGCCTCCATAACCACGGTGTCATTCGGGTTAACGTATGCTCTTGCTATCAAATCTAAGCCTTGTTGAGAGCCTGTACAGGTTATGACTTGATGGGTTGCTGGCAAACGATAGGCTTGGGTGAGATGCTCAATTAAAGGCTCATAACCCGAGGTCGACCCATATTGAAACACCTGTGCCATTGCCGGTAAGGCCTTTAAGGTCGGGGTCATTAAGTCGATTGGAAATGTCTTTTCGTCCGGCAATCCGCCCGCCAAAGAGATCACATTCTTATCACTGGCCGCGGCTAGGATCTCTCGAATGTAAGAGGGTTTTATTTGTTGAACCGACTGTGCAATGTCCATGAATCACTCATTGATAGTTTCGTTTATTTAGTGAAGGCATAGTAATGGGTATTGGCAAAGTTGGTCGGTCCGTTTATGCTTATAAACATGTCCATTTATGCTATTCGTGTTCACTATGAATGAGAATCAACAATCGCGAATCAACGACGTCCTGTTCTATATTCATCAAGATATTAGCCGAGATTTGAATGCACGGGATCTTGCTAAGGTGGCTTCTTACTCAGAGCAGCATTTTCATAGAACGTTTAAGTCTGTTGTGGGTGAATCTGTCCACCAGTACATTCGTCGTATTCGAATGGAATATGCGGCTAACCAGTTTATGTTTGATCCACAAAGCCCTATCGTCGACATCGTCAATAAGAGTGGCTTTAGTTCTGCTTCATCATTTAATCGCGCATTTAAAGATACCTTCAACATGTCACCTAGAGAGTGGCGTAAACACGAACGGCAAACCGCGGATAAACCCTATTTAATAGACCGCGAAATAGCGCGAGCTTATCAGCAGATAGCGAGTGTTAAACTTCCCATGCCAAACATAGTAGAAGTGCCAACCCGAATGGCGGCGTATGTTCGTCATACTGGGTATAACCGTTCCATTTCCAATGCTTGGCTATTACTTAAAGCGTGGGCGATGACAGAAGGCCGGGATTTTTCGGTTCAATATGGATTACACCACTCAAACCCAGCCTGGATTGAGCTTGCACAATGTCGATACGTTGCGTGCATAGAGATAGATAAACCGGTTTCAATGCGAGGTGTGGTGAATCAATTCACAATTCCTGGTGGACTGCATGCTGTATTTCGATTGCAGGGTACTTATGGTGAACTCTTACCAAAACTGAGCGCAATACTAGAAGAGTGGCTGCCTAAATCAGGATTTAAGTTACGTTCAACGCCCGCCTATGCGCATTACCATAAAAATCATTTTATAGACGAAAATGAAGAGTTCGAGCTGGATTTCTATTTGCCGATTGGCTTCTTTTAATTGGATAGAAGAGGCTGCTCTCATGGCAACATTCCAGTTGCGTATTTACAAGAAATCACTGTTCATTTAGTGACCTAATTGTACAAGTTAGAGCAGTCAATGAAGCAAACAATTTGGTGATGTGAACTTAATGATTTCTGTTTGTTTCACAGAGAGGGAATTTGTAACAATAGAATAATCCCGACCCGAAATTCATTATTTCCAAGCCTGTTAAACGATATAATTTAGCTTTCAAAAACAGGGGGATAAACAATGGATCTTGCTACAGTTGCTGTTCTAATTATGGGTTCGGCTAGCCTTGTCGCCATCGTCGTCGGTTTATACCTAGGGCTAACAAAAGCCGCTAGTTAACCACAAAAAAGTCGCTCTATAATGAGCGACTTTTTTTGTCAAAATTTTATAACCAGCACACTTAATAGTGGTCGCTGGTTTTCTGTATAGAAACTCTAAAAAGGGCCAGTCATAAATATCTATGCTGGCCCTTTATCTTTGAATGTTTCTAACCGACTTTATCTTGCGATAACTTTGGCTTGTCGAGTTCGGTGACTAGGCCCTTGACTAGGCTGACACAACCTAACACGAGAATAATGGCAAACGGCAGCGCGGCGATAATGGTTATCGACTGCAGCGCTTGAACTGAGTCTGTGCCACCAATCCATAACATCATCATCGCGATGACTGCTGAGATAACGGCCCAAATCACTTTCTGTCTGATGGGTAGTTCCAGTTTTCCACCTGCTGTCATGCTATCGACAACGATAGAGCCTGAATCGAGTGTGGTAACAAAGAACACGATGATCAAAGCAACTGCAATCATGGAAAGAATGTCACCCATTGGGTAAGCATCAAGCATATAGAATAGGCTTAATGACACGTCGCTAATGCCTTGCTCTGTACCTAGTAATCCAACTTTATCGATTATCTGCTGGATAGCGATCCCGCCAAAGAAAGACATCCAAGCGGTTGTGACTAAGGTTGGAATACCTAATACACACACTAAGAATTCACGAACTGTGCGTCCTTTAGAAATTCGAGCAACAAACATACCGAAGAGTGGCGCATAAGCAATCCACCAAGCCCAGTAGAAAACAGTCCAGCCATGTAACCACGTGGTGTCGTCACGGCCTGAATTCTGGCTCAATGGAATGATGTTCTTCACATACCCAACAACGCCCGTTGCCAGTGAATCTAAAACCGTCGTGAAGTTTAGAATCGCAAGAAACCCAAGGAAGACAAAGGCAATGATCATGTTGATGTTACTGAGCAGTTTAACGCCTCCATCCATGCCTCTCACGATAGAGACAATCGCGAGCCCCATAATCATAAGAATGATCGCTATCTGGAGGAACAGGCTGTTATCAACGCCGAATACGTGGCTTATTCCACTGGCGGCTTGTGAACCTCCGAGGCCAAGTGATGTGGCTAGGCCAAACAGAACAACCAGCACGGCCATGACATCAATGACATCACCAATTTTGCCCCACACCTTGTCACCAAGCAGTGGGTAGAAAATTGAACGTATTGAAAGGGGCAAACCTTTGTTATAAACAAAATACGCTAGGCAGAGAGCGGTCATGCCGTAAATAGCCCACGCATGGAAACCCCAGTGGAATAGGGCAGAACCAAGCGCTAACTCGCGGCCTTCAGGTGTGTAAGGTTCTACACCTAACGGAGTACCAAACCAGTTCGTGTAGAACGCGGTAGGCTCTGCGACACCCCAAAAAATCAGCCCAATCCCCATGCCTGCTGCGAACAACATCGAGATCCATGAAATGGTTGAATAATCCGCGGTGGCATCGTCACCACCCAATCGAATTTTGCCTAATGGGGAAAGCGCGATACCAATGGCAAAGAGCAATATGATGTTTGCGCTCCACATGAAAACGAAATCGAACTTAGATAATGCCGCCGCTTTCACTGTATCAATGGCAGCCTTGGCGTCTGCGGGTGAAAGAATGAGAAGAGCGAAAATAAAAAGAATGGATAAACCTGCGGAAGCAAGGAAAACCGTGTTGTGGATGTCCATCCCCCATTTGGTGACGTTGTCTTGACCCACTTGATAATCGGTTGAATCTATACTGTATTTTTTTGATTTAAAATGCATAGCTAAACGGTCTACCTGTTCAGGAAAATGAACAGGAAAGCCAACTCCATGTTTAATTGATGATAGATTACTTGTTAATTCATATAAGTAGCAATTTTACAGAGTAACTTTATTTTCTAAGCTGAAACTTAGGCGCGCAGCGTAGCACAGAGTTGAGCAATCTAGTTTGATTTTAATTCGTGTTTTTATCCGGTCGAGAGAGAAGGTTTCTTTGCGAGGGCTTGCAATGAACTTAGGATACTTTGGCATCTATTTCTTTTCTTCATTCACACTCAACGAAACAACAATCTCATACCAATGTTATAATCGGCTTTATATTCGCCTTACTATTCTAAGTGACGTCCGTTGTTGAAAATTCCACTCATTCATCGTAGCCGACATGTGTTGTACTTCATGTGGCACCGCCTTAAAGCCAGTGGCTTACAAATGCTTACCAGCTTTTTGCTGGTTCGAAGTGTATTGGTGACGTTGTTTGTGCCTTTCGACATTTGGATAACGTCTAAATTGATGGGCTTCTATGGTGTGAATGCCATTGCCAACCAAGAACTGCTCTCGTTCTTTCTCTCTCCCGCGGGCTTTCTACTTAACTGGTGGTTTGTGACTCAACTGAGCTTTGCTTTTTTTGTTGAACAATCAACCATCAGTATTCTTCTTGCTCAACATGACCTCGGTAAACGGTCGATTTTAGATACCTTTGGGCTGATTATTCAGCGAAGTTGGCGTGTGGTGAAAGTGGTGTTGGCTCAGGCTATGGCGGTCAGCTTATTACTGGCGACGCTACTGTGGAGTGGACGCTGGGTATATGACCTCATGCTCAATGATTGGGACATCAATTACTATCTCAGTAGTCAATTGAGTTCTATTTGGTATGCCGTCGGCTTGCTGATTTTAATAAGTTTACCTAGCGTGGTTCTGGTTGTGCGCTATTGGGCGAACTGGTGGCTTGCATTGCCGCTGAGTCTATTTCAGAACTGCTCTCAATGGGAGCTTTTCAAACAAGCCAGACGATTGAGTCAAAATATCTATCTGCCTATTTTCTTCGGTCACGTTGGGTGGATATTTGCTCGCGTAATGGTGGCGGCCCTGTTTGCCGGGAGTTTTTTATTCGCATTAGACCCGATATTGAACTGGGCGACATCGGATCAAGATCGTCGTTCTTGGTTGATCTTTGCGGGTCTGATATTGATCGGGGTGGGTCTACTGCTAAGTTTTATTGACCGGTTTATCTACGCGAGTTGTCAATACTACGTGCTGAGATTACAAACCAAGCGATTGAAGTTGGTCAATGAGCAGGCGCGTTCTGTTGGGCTGAAGCAGAGCACACAAAGGCGTCGATTGCTTGGCAGTGCGATGTGCCTGTTTATTACGTTTGCCGCGTATAACGGGTTTAACGATGTGCGCAATTTTGTTCACCACCTTCAGACAGACGCCACAAGCTACGTGACAGCGCATCGAGGTGGGGGATTTAAACACCCAGAAAACAGCGAAGCTGGAGTTCAATACGCCATTTCACTGGGCATTCAAAGCACCGAAATTGATGTGCAGCTGACGGCTGATGGCCAGATTGTTGTCTTTCATGATAGGGATCTGGGCCGAATGATTGGCTCGCCGCTGATAGTAGAAGAATCGAGCTACGATGAGATACGCCAAGCATTTTTAAAGCAGAATCAATTGCCTCCGCCTTTGCTGAGCCAGCTGTTAGAAGCCTATGCGAATGATATTGAATTTAATATAGAACTCAAACGTTACAATCACAGTGTCGATCTTGCGTACGCCATGGCCGTTTTACTGCCTCAATACCCACAAGGCATGATTGTATCAAGCTTGGATGTTGAGCTACTGGCGCACCTGATTCGAGAGCTTGAGGATAACCGCCCTGAATTTCTGCGCTACGCTTTGATTTATGCCGCTAACTTTGGCGAGGTAGAGCTTGAGCGTGACGTCGATATGTTGATGGTCAGCTCGCAATGGCTAACGGCATGGAGAATCATAGAGATACAGCAAAGAGAGCAAGAGGTGCTGGTGTGGACCATTAACACACCTGCTGCCATGCAACGGTTATTTTTGCTTGGGGTCGACGGAATTATCACCGATGAACCTCAACTCGCGTTGGACGTGAAACTGGCTATCGATGACCTGGATTTTTCAGATCGAGCACTGCAAACATTGCGGCACTGGCTCTCTCTGTAATAGTAAGTCTTCCATCCGTCACCGAGTAAAGAATTGTGTTCAGCACGATTTTCTCGTTCACAACTTGGATTAAAGTTGATATTATCAACTATATTCAATGGTAAGTGC
>NZ_MCWZ01000016.1:13236-27559 GCF_002877365.1 Vibrio sp. 10N.261.55.A7 | reverse complement strand
GTCTTAGGCAGTGTGAAACCAATAGCAATCTCCAACTAGGAGGGAAGAATGTTAGGTAATCTCTTTGGACAACTACAAAAAGTAGGGCGCTCGTTGATGCTGCCCGTTGCTGTGTTACCGGTTGCGGGCTTAATGCTCGGAATAGGTAATGCTGGGTTTGCGTTTATCCCTGATGCACTGAGCAAGATCATGCTTGCAGCGGGTGATGGCGTGTTCGGTAACATGCAATTGATGTTTGCGGTCGGTGTCGCTCTTGGCCTTTCCAAAGGCAATGATGGCGCAGCGGCTCTTGCTGGTTTGGTCGGCTTGATCATCATGAATGCATCGCTCGGCATTGTGACAGGGCTTCGCGGCCTTGAAACCGATGCCACCATTATGGGGGTCTCAACGCTGCAAACGGGTGTCTTCGGCGGGATCATCATTGGTGCTTTTGCGGCCATGATGTACAACCGCTTCTACAATATTCGCTTACCTGAATATTTAGGGTTCTTTGCCGGCAAACGTTTTGTTCCCATTATTACAGGCATAACCGCAATATTAGTGGGTGCCGTGCTTGCCTTCTTATGGCCTCCAGTTGGGCAAATGCTTGATGCATTCTCTCATTGGGCTGCGTATCAAAACCCAGTGCTTGCGTGGGCAATTTATGGCGCGGGTGAACGTTCACTGCTACCTGTTGGTTTGCATCACATCTGGAACGCGCCTTTCTTCTTTGAAGTCGGCAGCTACATTGACCCAGAAACGGGCAAAGAGATCACGGGCGAACTGTCTCGTTTCTTCGCTGGTGATAAAACTGCGGGTTATTTGTCTGGCGGTTTCATGTACTCCATGTGGGCACTTCCAGCAGCAGCATTGGCCATTTACCACTGTGCAACGCCAGAGCGTAAGAAAGTGGTGGGCGGTTTGATGGTGACGGCAGCACTGACGTCTTGGCTGACGGGTATCACTGAACCGATTGAATTTACATTCCTGTTCGTTGCACCGATTCTGTACGTTATTCATATCTTCTTAACGGGCATCGCGTTTGCTTTGACCGCATTCTTGGAGATCAAACACAGTACCGATTTTGCGCACGGTGCGATTCAGTTCTTCTTGTACTACCCAATGTCAACGAATGCATGGATGTTCTTCATCATTGGCCCAATCTGGGCATGCCTCTACTACGGGCTGTTCCGCTTCTTGATCACTAAGTTGGACTTAAAAACGCCGGGTCGTGAGACTGAGATGGCTGAAGTGAAGATTGCGGGCCAACCGGATGAAGTCGCTGCGGATATTGTTGTTGCATTAGGTGGTAAGGCGAACATTAAGTCAGTGGATGCGTGCATTACACGCTTGAGAGTCAGCGTTAAAGACATTGCTCATGTGGATAAGAACAAGCTGAAAGAGCTGGGGGCTCGTGAGGTTCTTGTGATAGGCGACAGTTTACAGGCCATATTTGGTACACAGTCTGATAATTTGAAAACAGAAATACACGGTGTGCTGGGTATTGCTTAATTCAATTTAGCTCCTGATCTTACCACCCCCTATATGTGTCAAAACATACGGTAAGATTGCCAACCAGTCCTTTGAACTTCGGTTCTCATGGGCTGGTTTTTTTGGTTTAGTGGTAGTAGGAAAGTTAAAAGTTAAAAGTTGAAAGCCGAAAGCGGAAATAGGGAAGCCTAAGAAAAAGCCAGCATTGAATCATGCTGGCTTGTCACGTATAGAATCGAATTATTGAGGAATTAACTTTGATTGTTAAGGTGCAAGGCACTAGGCGCTTTTGGGGATTCGCTTCATTGCGCATTTACATAGGCCATTCGCGAGGGCAGGGCATCGCTTGCAAGCAGGTGATTTATACGGGACATCAATGGCTGGAAGAGTGGCCGGCAGAGTAGATGGGGTCGATTTTGCCGTTGATATTGAACCGTGATCTTTCCACAGCTTTTCTTTACGTCGTCTGGTTTCGGAAAACGGCGCTTTCTCTTTTTCTGTCTTGTTGCCGTCAACCCACGACAGTTTAGGGTCGATTGACTCAGACAGCTCACTAATTGCATTGAGAATCGCCTGATTGGCGGCTTGTTTGAATTCGTTTGACTTAGAAGAAGGGATCTCAAGCTGAATAATGGTGGTATCGGATTTTTTCGCGATCTTCTTAGCAAGCTTCTTTAATTTTTTTAAAGACTTACGTTTCTTCTTTGCAGCTTTTTGTTTTAGCTTTTCTTCTTTGTTCTTGCTGCCCATAAGTGATCTTCTTCTATCGATTTGTTCTACAACTAACATCGATGCTAATGAAAATTACTCGCATTTACAATAACAAAATGTAACGGCGAGTAAACTTTTTGGGATGGTATATTGTAACTGATTGAAGCAATTAGTTTTTAGCGTAGCGAGCTTGATGAGGATCTAACTCATTTCCGACGGGTTTTGCGATGTCTTGATACAACTCCGGTCGGCGGCCACGAATCCAACGGCGTCCGGTACACATATCCAACTCTTTCGCATTGAGTGTGGCGACGACCATATCGTTATCGACACTGTCTGTTTCAGCGATGATCTCTCCGTATGGGCTTAAAATCATGGCATTGCCTGTCCTTACCTCTTCTTCGTCGACACCCACACCGTTGGCGAAAACAACAAACATGCCATTGTCATGGGCTCTTGATGGCAACCAACGCATTAACCAACCCCGACCTTTCTTGCCTTGCATTTCAGCACGAATGGTTTCTAGATCGTCATGGCGATTGTGCCAAAGCTGCGGGTCAATCAAACCCATCGCGTTCGGGCTGCGTGAATCGCATCCGCCCGTTTGGTGAGGAGCCAATAGAATATCCGCGCCTTTTAGAGCGGTCATGCGCGCATTTTCTACAGGGTTGTTATCCCAGCAAGTCAATATGCCAATACGGCAACCGTGAGGCGTGTCGAAGACGGTATAGTCATTGCCGCTGCTCATATGTTGGCTAATAAACGTGTGCAGTTTTCTATGCTTGGCAATCTCTCCGTTAGGCATCGCCAGTACAAACGTATTATACAGATGACCATCATCGCCTTCTTCAACAAGGCCCGCGCCAATCGACATTTGATTGAGTTTGGCAAGCTTGATGAGCCGCTGTGTGGACTCACCTTCAGGTACTTGTTCTGAGATTTTTTGAATGTCTGCTTTGGTCAGTTTTGTCAGGTGCATGTAACCTGTCAGGCACATCTCAGGGAATAGGATCAATTCAACCTTTTCGTGTTTCGCCTGCTGTACATAGCGCTCGATAATAGAGAAGTTATGATCTTTATCATTGGAACGGTGATTAAATTGAACTGAGGCAACGCGTATATCTTTCATCAATCTCTTCCTGGTTGTTTCGAGTGTTTCATTAACGAAACCGCTCGCGAGTGTGTAACAAATTTCTAGATTAAACCCAGTTTATAAAATTCCTACCATTCCATATAATGAAAACAATTCAGTATTTAATGAGTAAATGGAATGGATATTGACCAGATAAAAGCGTTTTGTCAGTTAGCCGTTGATGGCAACTATCGGGTGGCGTCAGAAAAACTATGTATAACTCAATCAGCGCTCACGAAAAAAATTCAACGTTTAGAAGAGTCTGTGAATACTGAGCTGTTTGAACGAGGAAGGCGTGGTGCATCATTGACATTGGCAGGCAAGGTGCTGCTGCAAGATGCCAATCGAATTGTTGCGCAGTTTTCCAATTTTCAAGCGCTGTCTAGTTTGGTGGCGAAAGGGACAGTAGGGCATTTGAACATTGGGTTTGGCATATCAACGTATCACCTTGCCCCCAGTTTTATTGCGGCATTCAAGCAGCAATTTGAGGGAATTAAAATCACGCTGAATGATATCCCCTCGCAGGTACAAAATACGCAGCTTTGCCAAGGGGATCTGCACCTTAGTTTTAATCGAATGCCGGTTGAATCTCCTTTAGTGGGCTTTCCCCTGTTCAGCGATCAGTTGGTTCTTGCGATTCATGAGGAGGAGATAAATGAAAGCGTTAATTTGGAAGAGAATGTGAACGAGAATTTTAATAAGAATATGAATAAACTCTGGGAATCCATTGCGTCTCTGAATTATCTAAAACTCAATTCAGAAAGAGGCCCTGGCCTTATTTCACAAATTGAACGCTATTTAGTCCATCAAAAAAGACAATTGAATGCAGAGCAGGAGTCCGATGACATCCTCACCCTGCTTGCCTTAGTTTCTGCTCGCATTGGTTACACAATCGTACCAGCCAGCGTGAAACAAATTAGCCCACCCAATATTCGATTTGTTCCGCTATCGGGTAAAGAGAGCCATTGGCAAGTTGGTTTGATTTGGAATCAACAAACGATGAGCCCACTTGTGCAACAATTTGTTGATTTTGTACAAAGTGAGCACCATACGTGACGTCATTTATCGTTACTCAAACTCGCGAAGAACTTTATGAAAAGCCGACTTTAGAATCATCAGAAATGCGATTGGCAGGAGTATCGATTTAAGAAGAAACAAAGCGATGAGGTTCATGAAATCCATGACATAGTTGTTAAACAGTTGAGGCAGGTTGAGGATTTGATCTTGCGTCTCAACCAGTGATTGAGACAATCCCTCAAACGCACCTTTGGTTTTACTCCAAAAACCTTGCTCATCCTGTTTCTCTAATGCTTCTAAGCTATTCACTTCATCGAGTGAAAGGCTGTCGATGCTGCCCGACAATTCATTGGAGCGTTGCACCGACAGATCGATTTGAGGATCGATAAATGCTTGATCAATCAATGCGTTTGCCCCGAGAGAAATCGCCAAAGAGAAACGAACAAAGACGGTAAAAACAAACAACGAACGCGCTTGTCGCTCATAATGAGATAATCGAGCCACCCACAATGCGGCCAGGTACATTGCAGCAAAGAACAGCAGAAAACTATTACCAAGCGCGGAAGAGAAAATCACCAGTAACATTTTCTGCAAGCCAAGTGACGCAAGGGCCGTCATAATAATATGGCTTGTATAAACCAGAGTCTCATTGACTGGTTCAAGCAATTCACCCAATCGAGTGGTGACAAGCCCAACCGAGAACTCAACGCCTTTCGCGGCTGAAATACCGGTACTGAGTGTTTTCACTGACGCGTAAGCGACGGTGCCATGAACGATCGACTGATTCACTTTTTCGTGTGTGTAGTCGTCAATTATTTTAAATGTACCGACTAAGCAAAGAAGGACAATCAAGCCACTTTTAAACCACGTTGAAATCAGCGATGAATGTTTGTTTTGAGTGTCATCGTTACGCGGATTTTGGCTTTCGCCTAATGCTTCTCTATCGAGTTCTTTCCTGTTGTGACTGCCTTCATTGTGACTCGTTTCCATACTCTCTGTTCCCATACTCTTTGTTTCTGAACCCATCATGACACATGCTTAACAATTCTTAGAAGTGTAACGGTGAACTCGGTTACTTTATAGAGTGGGGATGTGATAATAAGGTTATATTATTGAACACCTTCAAATTAGCCTTAAGGTTAATTCAGGTGAAAGGTTAGCCTTGCTGAGTGGACGATTGAACGGATAACACTACACGTTGAGGTCCTGTTGGCAAGTCACGCTAAGAGTAATCATCGAACAAATAGAAAGGACAAAAGTGAATGGATTTTGAGTACATAAAAGACCAAGACGTATCTTCTGACTTAGATCAGAAATTACGACAGTTACTCAGCGCGAGTTTTCTTAATGGCAATGATCCTGAGACTTTCAGCCGACAACGCTATTACAACGAATGCCCGCAGCATCGTTATCTCTTGTGGGACAACGGAAACATTGCCGCGCACATAGCCGTTCATGATAAGCGTATTCACATCGATGACGTGGAACATACGATCAGTGGCATTGCAGAGGTTTGCGTAAACAGAGAATACAGAAAGCAAGGCTTGGTGAAGCAGCTATTGGAAAGAGTTCTACAAGATAGTAAAGCACGGGGTGACGCGTTTTCAATACTCTTTGGTGAAGCAAAAATCTATGGTTCTAGCGGTTATGTCACCATGACAAATTTGCAAATGTTAACCCCTGAGGAACAGTGGGTTAGCGTCGATAAAGTGATGGTCTGTGAACTTCATCAGCCGTGGCCAAAAAGTAACGTTCAACTGGTTGGCAAAGCGTTTTGAACCTAATTGAATTGAGAAGGTTGCTACAGCCTTTGGGGTTGCCTTCTATATGACGCCGGCATTTACATGAAGCCCAATGTTTGGATTAGAGCGGGCATTGTTTTTATTTATGGTTCTTCTATTGATGCGATAGCCCATCAGCATCGTGCTCTACAGCTCGTTTGGCCAAAGGAAGGCACGTGTTGCTCCTTCAATGATCAACCGATATCAGGCCCATTAATCGTTGACTCTAATGTTCAGCATCGGTTGCAGATGGATGAAGGGTGGGTGTTACTCATTGAATCCACAAGCACGCTTGGCTCAATCTTAGCCGATCGCCTATCTAGCCAGCCCTTTCATCAGTTTCAACTTGAAATAGAACAATTAGATATCGACGATAGTGCAGAGCTTATGAGGTTGATTTCCCCTTTGTTTGAAGCGATGGAATTGCCGATTAATGCGATTAGAAACAATGTGAGCCAGGTGACAGACCCTAGAATCAGAAGCGTGCTTATTGAGCTACAACGATCGTTGAGTGTTGAAGGTGCGGGCTCTAGTGACTGGCGTGCTGCGGAAGTGGCCGCATCGCTTTCACTGTCAGAAAGTCGATTTTTGCATCTTTTTAGTGAGATGTTGGGCGTGCCGTGGCGGCCATATTTATTATGGTGCCGAATGTTGTGTGCGGTTGAAGCGATCATCAGGGGGCAATCTGCCACTCAAGCCGCTCATCACGCAGGCTTTTCTGATAGTGCGCATTTAAGCCGAACGTTTAAAAAGACATTTGGTATGACGATTCGGCAAGCGAGTGAACTGTTTAAATCGTTACCCAGATAAAGCTGATCCCTCTACTTTCAACCTAAGAAGTCGCGCGTTCCTTTGGGCTTGTGACTATGGCTTTCATTGCGCGTCTACTCATTATCTCACGCTTACTCATCTCGCCTCTTTGTACTTAGTTCTTAATTATCTAATCATTGAATGATTTTCCAGCGTAGCCAGTTTATTCAATTTTTAGGTCAGGCTTATGAGTATGCTTTCCACTAAAGAGAAAAGATGGAGAGACTCATGAACACACGAATGAATGAATACCTTCTGGCAACGCCAATACTCGATTTCGAAGACCAATCCATTCAAGAATTAGTTGACCAACGAGGCTGGGCTAGGAAGTCAGAATATGATGCCGTTGGCGAGATTTACCAGTTTGTAAAAGACAGTATCGCGTTTGGATATAATCGCGACGACCGATTGCCGGCGAGTGACGTATTAAAAGACGGTTATGGACAATGTAATACAAAGGGTACGTTACTCATGGCATTGCTTCGGGCCGTTGGTATCGCGACGCGTTTTCATGGTTTTACTATCTACAATGAATTACAAAAAGGCGCGATCCCTGACTATCTCTTTGTAGTCGCACCGGAACGCATTATCCATAGCTGGGTCGAAGTCTATCTAGACGAGAAGTGGATTAATCTGGAAGGCTACATTCTAGACAACGACTACTTAAAACAGATCCAGTCAAGCTTCCCGCACACAAAGGGCGCATTTTCTGGGTACGGTATTTCGACGAAATGCCTGTCTAACCCGAATGTTGATTGGACGGGGCGTGATACGTATATACAAAGTGAGGGGATTGCCGATGATTTTGGAACCTACACACAACCTGATGATTTTTACTCTGTGCATGGAAGCAATTTATCAGGGATAAAGAAGGTATTGTTTCGCTATGTATTGCGCCATTTGATGAACGTCAATGTGAGCCAGATACGAAAAAATGGGGTGACCCAAAAGGCTGCTTCAAAGGTGAGAGTGAATTAGCCCAACGTCGAGCGAAGCAGGAGATTAAGAGCGCCTTTGAACAAAGCCAAGTCAGATTGAATCGCAATCTAGACTTGGCTTTATTACTTTTTTGATTAACGAGTGGATGAGAGTAATTGTTCTCTCTTAATACTGTCTTCAATCGCTCGCTCTGGTTGGTGGCGAATGTAGAGGACGCTTGCGAGTATGAACGTCAGCAGTTCGCCAATCGGCAGCGCAATAACGAATCGATTGTCTTCAAACACAAAGAATAAAACGATGAGCAGCGACGCTGGGAAAATTAGACTGCGACAAATGGAGACCATACCCGACTGGAAAGGCAGATGGATTGCGGTCAGATAGCCCGATATTGTCATGTTGATGCCTGCGAATACAAACACTGGCCATAAGTAATAGATGAAGTCGATGGCCATGCCGACCGTTGTTTCTGCGCCTTGAGTATCAAGGAACATGTAGATCAGCGACTCATTGAAATAGAGCAGAATGAAGATAAACAAAACGCTCACTACTGCACTCATCACGAAGGTCACATTCAGAAATTGCTTTAGCCGAAGGCTGTTCTTTGCCCCAAAGTTTTGACTGAACATCACCTGCGCGGTGTCCGAGATGGAGAAATAAACCATGAACCCAATCATCAATAGATAATTCAGTACCGTTATTGCCGCCACACCGTCGACTCCTGCGCGAGAAATCAACATCAAGTTGAAGAGAAACGCGATGATCCCACCTGATATCTCATTAATGAATTCGGATAAACCGTTGTACGCTGACTGGAATACTTCTGACCATTTCTTCTGGCGAATCGAAAAGTGCAGTTTTCGCTTGCGGCTGAAAAAATAGGCGAGAAGCGTCAGCAGCGGAAACAGTTGTGATAACCCTGTTGCCCATGCTGCGCCGGTTAATCCTAAGTCCCAAACCGCGATAAGTAAGTAATCGAGCGCAATATTCAAGACTGAACCGATCACCAATGCCGTTGCCGCTAGCGTTGGAAAACCGTCGAGCCTGATATAAAAATAGAGCACGATTGTGACAAGTTGAGCCAGTAAGAATGGCATGATGACCTGGTAGTATTGGCTCATGAGAGGGATTAACTCATCTCCTGCACCTAACAGTTTAAACAGCTGTACCTCAAAGATGAGGCCAAGAGAGATAATGACTAAGGCGTAGAGAACGACAGCAATGAGCGTCTTACTAAAAATGGCGGAGGCCGCGGCAGTGTCATTTTCTCCGAGGTATTTCCCTGCCCTTACTGAGCCACCAATAGAGAGCATCAAACCAACGCCGAAAAGGACCGATAGAATTGGAATAATGAGATTGACTGCGGCGAGTGCGGACACTCCGACATAGTTCCCAATGAATATTCCGTCGACGATCGAAGCGGAACTCATCGCCAACATACCGACAATAGAAGGCAATAGATACTTTAAAAATGTGGAGAGAATGGGGCCATTCAAGGCATCATTTTGTGTTTCGTCTTGGGGTTGCATGTCGCTCTCTGGAAGATGGGGGAGACGACCCGAACCTTATCAATATTTACTTATTAAGACTAGGTGTATCGAATGAAAATACGAGTAAATATTAATAAAGAAAAAAACTAAGCTCTTGAATTTATTAAGAGCTTAGCCGTTTGTTCAATCTAAGCGGTGTATCGGGAAAGGGGAGTGATAACTAAGGTTAGGCGTGAGTCGAAAGCACACTGTTATCTGTGCCAAATGAGTTACCTACATACCCATCTGCCGCAGGGTCATTTTCCCACTGAGACTCATTGATCAGGTAGCGAAATTCAAAGTTGCTTTCTTTTGGTAGACGAAGCTTAGTCGTAAACACTTTTTGGCGGTTGAGTTTCATTGGTGTGGTTTGCCATTCGTTGAAATCTCCACATATCGAAATGCTGGTGATCTCTTGGTCTTCTTTTGGCCACTGGAATGTGATTTCAACTTCATCTTTGGTTTTAAAGTATCGTTTTGTAAACATATTCAATCCTTTTTATAAGTTAACTAACTGATATGAAGCAAATAAAGTGCCAACCTAAAAGCACGGTTATCGGCTAATAATGCTAGCCATACAGTACCGTGAGCATCACTTTGGTGCAAGCCGTTGCTTATTGGTGCGAGCAGTTGGTTAAAGAGCGAGGGCTAGGCCAACTCGCTCTTTAACCATTGGGAGCTATCCGTTAGGAATGAGAAGCTTCAAGTGTGAGGGTCGAGCGATGCTTGTGATCCCAAACCCAGCGTTCTTTGTCATCATGGAAATGACCGCCAACCCAATACGCCTGACTAACCTTTAATTGTCCTTCAAGGCATGCTTTGCCATTTGTTGTTAACGTTACTTCCTGTTTAAGCCATGCTTCATCACTTGAATTGATTGTCAGTATCGGCGTTTCCAATTGAGTTAATGGCAATAGCAAGGCGTAAAACATCACGTCCCCTAAACAAGGGAGAGGATCGGCTTTTTGAGACTTTTGGAATAGCTCACTAACGGTGATAGGGGTTGTTTCCTTTGCAAGAACAGATAACGCGATATGTTGAGTCTTACTTAGCCCAGTCGTCGTTTGTGGAAGCTCTTGTAAATAGCGCATAAACACTTTGGCAATGTTAGGCAGGCAGTCAAGGGTATGTTGATCGACTAAGTCAAACAGCGTGTTTGGGTTAGAAGAGCGCAAAGCTTGCCAACAGCGCTGCGCTTGGCTCATGAGCTTAGCATTAGCCGTTTTTCGGTTTGCCCAACAGGAGCGAATGGCTTCCTCAGGAAGTTGCCCAAACCCAATAAAGCGGTCCGTTCCTGGGAAGTGATTGATTTCAATCACCTCAATGATTGCATCTGTGTTGTTTTGCAATAGCGTCAAGGTGCGGATCAGCATGAACTGATCATAAGCATCATGTTCAACCCACAAGACAATACGTTGAAATTTTGGGTTGATCAGGGTGTCGATACTGCGCTGTTCAGATTGCGCTATCTCTTGTACCGAGTCGGTTCTGCCCATAATGGGCAATAAGGTGTCCACAACGTATTGCGCTCGAATGGCCACAAAAGAGTGGTCATCACTCGGCACTGGGCCAATACAAAGAGGATCAATTAAAGGTAGGAACTCACCTTCGAAGCCACATGTCTTTAGCTTGTTTTGAATGTCGTGCCCGCATCGTACATGCAGCGTTGTGAGTTCGCTGTCTAATCCTGTTGCTTGCAACTCTATCGCTTGCTTGTGTGAGGTTAAGTTTTCCGTGTGCGTTTTTAGCTTACTCCAGCTTGATAGTCCTAACTCTCTGGCTAGCGCGCATTGAACGTCGGCCAATTGAACATTGTCAGTGGTGAGGTCTTCGGGATTTGGGTGGAACGGTTTTATCGCTTGCAAGGCAAGGCGATCGCCAGATCGAATGGCTTTTAGGCGTTTCTTAGCAACGGATTTTTGATGGTTTAGATTTATTACGAAGTCGTTATGAGAGTGCATATTTCACCATTTCTATTACTTCAACACTCGCCTAATTAAGAAGTCTATAAAAGATGGTAAAAACAAATTGTACTTGCCGAAGCAAGGAAGTTTAAGTGCCATGAACAGGGTTCTTTCCGCGAGTGTTGGTGGCTTGAGGCAAAAGCCAACTCATCATAGGGAATAAGATTAATATTATCAATATAAATCATTAGAGAGATTAATCTATTGAAAGTGGTATTCATCTGCATGCATCTAGGGCTGGTTGGCTTGCTCAATTGCTTCTTTGAGTTGGAATTCTTGGGGCGAAGAGAATGCTTTGATAAGCTCTGCAACCACTTGATTGAAAAGTAATCAGAATCGTTTCTTATTTATAAGACTGTAAATAAAAATCACAAACTTAATATGATATCTAGTGCATCAAATACCTGCAAAAACCTGACGTACGCCGAATACTTTGTTATTTTTACTAATAGAAGAAATATTTTGTAACAACAAGATTCGCGCTATAAAGTTTGGCGCTCAGGGTGCTTATGGATGTTGATGTAATACGCCACAGTGTTTTGGTGAAAGAAGTCTCGGGTGATGTGGTTGTTGTCTCTGTTGATGGTAGTGCGCGTAAGGCACAAGCCGGAGACACTATTACGCAAGATCACATTGTTATCACAGCAAATAACTCGAGTATTACTCTAGAAGATGCGGCCTCTGAAGTGCATCTAAATGCCAACTGCGTGGCATGCGGAAATACTGAGAGTGCGTGGAATGTCGCCCCCGTGTCGGCAGAAGTCGGGTTTGACTTAGAGCAACTCGGTGAAGCATCCCTGAGTGAAGATGATTTAGCGGCCATTCAAGACGCCATTTTGGCTGGAGAAGATCCGACCGAAATTCTAGAAGCGACCGCTGCAGGTGGCGCGGCTGGTTCCGCTAATGCAGGCTTTGTGACGCTTGAATTTAACGTTGACCCAGTGCTTGCGAGTACCTTTTTTGAAACAACGGGGTTCACCCGTGACGCTGCTCCGACCTTCGATGAAGACAACAGACCAACGCGGTTACCTGAGGGCGGAGAAAGCATTGCTACCTCTGTTACTGAAGGGACGGTGTCACTCAGTACCTATCCGCAAAGTTCTACAACGTCTATAACGGTATTCTCCGGTGACTTGTCATTAGACCCAGACAGCTTTGTGCCTTTAAGCACTTCGCTTACCTCTCTACTAGCTGAGCTTTCAAGTGATATTACTTCTTCTGGTGGTTCGGTCACTTTTCGGTACGACGCGACAGAAAACACCATTATTGGTGAGAATGCCGAGGGTGCGGTTCTCAGCATTCAGATTGAAGGGGCTTCGCAAGGAAACGATGTTGATTTGCAGATCACCACCACGATCAGCCAACCTATCGACCATTTGCCGTCTGTCGGGGCTGGACAAGTCAGTTTCGTTGATGATCAAATCACCGTCTCGTTCCAGATTCAAGGTGCAGACGATGGTGGGAACGCATTGCTGCTTCCTGTCGAAGCACAAGTCACCATAGAAGATGGTATTGATCCGATCGCGGCTGTGGCTGATGTGAATAACCTAGAGTCTGATGACGCCGCCATTGAAGGCACACTGGTACAGATTGGGAGTGACCTTCTATCATCGGTGGTGTTTGATGATTCTGTGCTTGCGCAGTTTGAGGGTTTACTGAGCGATAACAACGAGACACAGGCTTCTTTATCTGCAGATTCTACTTTATTAACATTGTCTGTTGTGGGCAGCGACGACCCTGTATTGACGGTGTCGCTTAGCACTGACGGTTCGTACACCTTTCAACAGTTCAAACCGCTTGAGCATAATGGCTCTGACGGAAGTGACAATGATGTTTTAACGCTTTCTTTAGCCACCATTATCACGGATTTTGATCAAGATTCGGTGGCCAATAGCATTAATGTTTCCATTACCGATGGCGACAATCCAATTATCACTGGTGTGTCATCGATTGATTTGGATGAATCTGGTGTGGCTGGTGGCTCTACTGAAGGAGTCGGCATAGTTTCTGGTTCGGGTAAAATTGATGTTTCTGAGGGCAGTGATGCAATCGACCATTTTGAGCTTGAACCGAGCGAATTTAATACGAGTGGCGCACTCACTTCACAAGGCGAAGTCATACAACTTGAATTTATCTCACTGGAAAATGGCGTTCGAAACTACGAAGGGTTTATTGAGTTAAACGGCAGTCGAATCACCGTTTTTGAAGCGTCGCTTAACCCTGTCGACAGTGACAATCCACTGCGTGAAGATTATTCGTTTACTCTGCTTGAGCAAATCGACCACCTAGGCGATGAACAAGACACCTCAATAACGATTAATTTGCCTGTTTATGCGGTGGATGCGGATGGCGATCGCTCTCGATTGTCTGAACAATCTAACAGTGATGAAGCTGCGTTTATCCAAGTTAACGTGCAAGACGATAATTTGTCTTTGCTTGATGGCGTGTTTTCTGTCACTGAGCCCACGACTGCAGGCAGTGAAGTGGTTACGCATAGCCTGTTTGAATATGAAGGGGCTGATACCGCAACGATTCAGTCCTTCACGTATTCGGGTGACAGTTATACCCTGAACCCGAATTTAGGTGATGATGCAATGCAAACCTTCGAGTTTACTGAAGGGACGTTGTCGATTTCATTAAATGGTGAATTTGAGTTCAGTGTGGCTCGCGACATTGACCACTCACAAAATGAGACCATCACTGAGCAATTTGTTTTCACGGCAAAAGACGCAGACGGTGACATTGATACCGCAACGGTTGATCTGAGCATCACAGATGGGCAGGACCCAATCATCAATACAGTGCCAAGTGTTAGCCTGTCAGAAACTCAATTAGATGATGGCTCTAGCTCGACCAATGCGCCAGTGAGTACCTCGGCATCCATTAGTTACGCCGAAGGCAGTGACGACATCAGCTACTTTGAGATTGCGGTCGCTGAATTCAATACGGACGGAGCGCTGACCTCGAATGATT
>NZ_MCWZ01000016.1:0-12467 GCF_002877365.1 Vibrio sp. 10N.261.55.A7 | reverse complement strand
AATGATTTGGCCGTTCAGCTGCGTGAAGATCCAGCAGACTCTGGGCAGTATGTCGGTTTCACCAAAGACGGCAATGACCCAGAAACGCAAATATTCACCCTGACCTTTGATAATTACGGTAACGCCACGAGCTCCGATAAAGGGCGTTACACTTTCACGTTATTTGAGGCGCTGGATCACGCCGATGGTCAACAAAACAACACGCTCAGCTTTGACTTACCTGTGTACGCGATTGATACGGACACGAGCAGTTCAGAAATGACACCGCTGATGGTCATGATTGAAGACGATCTTCAATCCATGCGTAACGACAGCCTAACCATCACAGAACCAAGCCTTGATGACATAAACGGAGCCATTGCACCAAGCACTGGCACCGTGAATGTATTTGAATCCCCAAGTGCGGATGGGGCTATCATCACCCAGTTCAGCTACGATGGTGGCGACGCGGTGGCACTTAACCCTAACATCACCACAGAGCAAGCGTTTACCGTTGATGAAGGTACGCTGTATCTCACCATTGCTGGTGATGTCCGCTTTGAGCCAAATCGAGATCTTGACCATTCAGATGGCAATGGCGGCTTTGCAAACATCGTTAAAACACTGGTGGCGACATCAAGTGATGGGGATAAAGATGTCGAGGCTTCTCGCGTGACCATCACCATTACCGATGGCGATGATCCGGTCATCAATACTGTGCCAAGTGTTAGTTTGTCAGAGACGAATCTAAGTGACGGTTCAAACCCAACGGTCGATCCCGTTAGCATGTCCGCGTCTATCGTCTACACGGAAGGCAGCGATGACATCAGCTACTTTGAGATTGCAACCGATGAATTCAATACGGGCGGAACGCTGACCTCGAATGATTTGGCCGTTCAGTTGCGTGAAGACCCAGCAGATTCAGGGCAGTATGTCGGTTTTACCAAAGACGGCAATGACCCAGAAACGCAAATCTTCACCTTGACCTTTGATAATTACGGTAACGCGACGAGCACCGACAAAGGGCGTTACACCTTCACGTTATTAGAGGCGCTGGATCACGAAGACGGTCAGAAAAATAACAGCCTCAGCTTCAACTTACCTGTGTACGCGATAGATACGGACACAAGCAGCTCAGTGATGAAACCCTTGATGGTCACGATTGAAGACGATCTTCAATCGATGCGTAACGACAGCCTAACCATCACAGAACCAAGCCTTGATGACATAAACGGAGCCATTGCACCAAGCACAGGCACCGTCAATGTGTTTGAAGTACAGAGCGCCGATGGGGCGACAGTGACAAAGTACAGTTACGACGGCAATGATGTCGTTGGCTTTGATCCAACACTCACTGGAGAGCAATCCTTTGATGTGGACGAAGGCACGCTGTACCTGAATATCAATGGTGATGTTCGCTTTGAGCCAAACCGAGATCTTGACCATTCAGATGGTAATGGCGGCTTTGCAAACATCGTCAAAACACTGGTGGCGACATCGAGCGATGGGGATAAAGATGTCGAGGCTTCTCGCGTGACCATCACCATTAGCGATGGCGATGAGCCGACCATAAATACTGTGCCAGGCGTGAGTTTGTCAGAAACGAATCTCAGCGACGGATCAGACCCAACGGTCGACCCCGTTAGTACCTCTGCGTCTATCGTCTACACCGAAGGCAGCGATGACATCAGCTACTTTGAGGTTGCGGTTGCTGAATTCAATACGGGCGGAACGCTGACTTCGAATGATTTGGCCGTTCAGCTGCGTGAAGATCCAGCAGATTCTGGGCGATATGTCGGTTTCACCAAAGACGGCAATGACTCCGAAACGCAAATCTTCACCCTGACCTTTGATAATTACGGTAACGCCGCAAGCAGCGACAAAGGCCGCTATACCTTCACGTTATTAGAGGCGTTGGATCACGCCGATGGTCAGCAAAATAATACCCTCAGCTTCAACTTGCCTGTGTACGCGATAGATACGGACACAAGCAGCTCAGTGATGAAGCCGTTGTTGGTCACGATTGAAGATGACGCTCAATTGATGACAAACGGCAGCCTAACCATCACCGAGCCAAGCCTTGCGGACTATAACCTTGCAGGCACTAACGGAGCCACTGCGCCGAGTACTGGCACCGTCAATGTGTTTGAAGCACAGAGCGCCGATGGGGCGACAGTGACAAAGTACAGTTACGACGGCAATGATGTCGTTGGCTTCGATCCTACACTCACTGGCGAGCAATCCTTTGATGTGGACGAAGGCACGCTGTACCTGAATATCAACGGTGATGTTCGCTTTGAGCCAAACCGAGATCTTGACCATTCAGATGGCAACGGTGGCGTTGCAAACATCGTCAAAACACTGGTGGCGACATCGAGCGATGGGGATAAAGACGTCGAGGCTTCTCGTGTGACCATCACCATTAGTGATGGCGATGAGCCGATCATCAATACTGTGCCAAGCGTGAGTTTGTCTGAAACGAATCTCAGCGACGGCTCAGACCCAACCATCGCACCTGTCAGTACTTCTGCATCGATTGATTACACCGAAGGCAGCGATGATATTAGCTACTTTGAGATTGCCGTTGCTGAATTCAATGCGGGCGGAACGCTGACCTCCAATGATTTGGCGGTTCAGCTGCGTGAAGACCCAGCAGACTCAGGGCAGTATGTCGGTTTCACCAAAGACGGCAATGAACCAGAAACGCAAATCTTCACTCTGAGTTTTGATAATTACGGTAACGCGACGAGCACCGACAAAGGCCGCTATACCTTCACGTTATTAGAGGCGCTGGATCATGCCGATGGTCAGCAAAACAATACACTCAGCTTTAACTTGCCTATGTACGCGATAGATACGGATACAAGCAGCTCTGAGATGAAACCACTGAAAGTGAGTATTGTCGACGATGTACCTGTTATCGAAGGCATCACTGATACCAGCGACGTTGACGTATTGGAAGATGGACTCAGCTTAGGCTCTCCTCAAGCATCCGGTCAGTTTGTCACGGAAGAAGGCGCCGATGGTGTCGTTTCCTATGAACTGCAAAATACATCAGACACCGCTAGTGGCTTATTCTCTGGTGGTGAGCCCATTGTCATCTCTCAGACTACGGGTACGGCGACGACCAACAACTATCAGGGTGTTGCGAATGGCGTGGTCATTTTTACTTTATCACTCACCAGTGAAGGGGCTTATACCTTTACGCTGTTGGAATCGATGGACCACCTTAATGATACCGATAATTTATCGATCCCCTTTGATGTTGTCGCGAAAGACGCGGACGGAGATTATTCTGAGGGCATTGACCTCGAGATAGACGTTTCTGACGATAAGCCTTCATTTATCGGTACTGGCACAACGGGTGAGACACAGGTTGATGAAGATGACTTGGTTGATATTGGCTCAGATCAAACGGAGGATACCAGCATATCGGGCTTCTTTACGATTGATGAAGGTGCCGATGGAGTGGTGGAGTACGAGCTTGTTGATGCGGATGAAACGCTTGATGGACTCACCAGTAACGGTGAGGCGCTTACGTGGGACACCCCAACACAAACAGGCACATCCTTTAGCTACACGGCGAAAACAGAGTCAGGAACACCTGTCTTCACCATAACCTTTGATACTTCTGACAACAGTTACGAGTTTGAGTTGTTAAGCAACCTTGATCATTCTGTCGCGAATAACGAGGTCAATGACACGCCAGACACCTTACAGATTGACTTTTCTATTGTTGCGACTGACTTTGACCAAGACAGCACCGACAAAATCACTTTGCCTATCACGATTGTGGATGATGTCCCTTTAGCCAGCGAACAAAGTATAAGCCGTGTTGAAGGACAAGGTTTTGGTGGCAGCAAAGTCATCATGTTTGACGCCGCTACCGATGAAGGTGCAGACACCGCCTCGCTCACCAAGATTGAAGGGACAACAGAGGATAGTGCAACGATAGTCTTTGGCGGTCAAAGAGGCGTTTTCACCGAGTTTGTTGATCTGCGAGAAGGTCGCCAGAATATCCGTGTCTACGAGCAAACAGACAATGACTCAGGCGGGCAGGATACACGTCAACTCGGGGTTTTGAGAATCAACTCTAACGGTGAAGTGGAGTTTCGAGCGAACAGCAATCTTGAGCATGATGGGGATGAAATAAACTTCACGATCAATGTAACGGCCAAAGATGGCGACTTAGATACGTCGGTCGCGCCATTGGACATTTCGATCAGTGATAAAGAGTCGCGCCCTATCTCTCTGAAAGTGGTCACGTTTGAAGATGCTGGCCGTGATGATTCCATCACTTACGCCGATGGAGACGCACCTGAGCTTGAGAAAACACAAGACAACCAAGATAACTTAGCCGACAGCCCTGCGAAGGTATCGCTTCAGGTCAATTTATTTGATGCTGATAACAAAGAAGAAATCGGCTCTCTCACCATTAAAGATGGCAACCATAGAGGTACTTTCTATTTCTTAGAGGATGGGGAATACCACAAGCTGGAACCCGATCCTACCACTGGAAACATCGTCTTTGGTGGCGATTCCCTGCAGCAGACTCCGACTCAAATTGGTGCGAATACCATTGCGACGATTGATAACCTGTATTTTGTCCCTGACCGTCATTATTCATCGGGTAGTGGTGGCGTAAGAATCGATTATCAGTTAGAGATTAATAACAATGAGGTGCCTGACCACACCATTGATTCCAACTTTAGAATTGAAATAAAAAGCGTGGCGGATATTGCTGATTGGAACGACGATCGCAGCACGTATTACTATGAAGTTGAAGAAGATGACAGCAATGTTCGTCTCCAATTAAGGGCTGAAACCCAAGACACCAGTCGCCCGGAAACCATCACTTACGAACTCAAAGTGACGCAAGGAGAAGGGGAGTTTGAGCTTCTGGATCGTAATGGCAATCCTATTGATCCAGTTGATGGCGTATATATCATTGAATCTCGCGACATCAATCGAATTGAAGTCAACCCAATTGATAATTTCTCTGGACAGATTCGATTCGAGGCGACGGCAATAACAGAAGAGCGTTCCAATGCGTATAACGATGGAGTGAACGACAAATCAGAAGCTCGTTCACCATCACAAGAGTTAATTATAGATGTCACCCCAAGTGCTGACGCGGGCTCTTTCCGCGTGCAACGTGCGCAAATTAACGAAGACAACATCGCTGATCCAGATTATGTCGGCAGCGAACCTAACTACAACGAATTCACTTTAGATGAAGTGATCACCATGAATCCGTCATTGGATACGGATGGATCTGAAGTGTTGTTTGTGCGTATTTCAGAGGTTACAGAAGATGCCAAGCTAGAGTGGATTGGCGCGGGTGATAGCCAGATTGTTGAGGTTGAAATCGATGGTGTGACCTACCTTGAGATTCCTTATCTTGAGTTATCCAACGTGGATGTTGTTCCTGAAAAACACAGTAATAAAGACTTTTCGTTCAGTGTGACTGGCGTGGTCAAAGACAGTGCGACTTTGTCAGACGGAACGGTTCATGTCCATGAACAAGACCTAGGTACGAAAACGGTCAATGTAGAGGTCAAAGGGGTCGCAGATATTCCAATTGGCGCAACGATTGGTTCCCATTGGGAAGGGTTTGTTGATGGTGATGTTCGAGGCGTTCAAACCAGTATTCTCGAAAGTCACGATGGCAACAATTATGCCGAGCTTGATTTCTCGGTTATCTCTGGCGAACGGCTCAACAAGCCGTTTGATAGTTCAGAGTCGATCACTGTGCTTCTATCAAATATACCAGAAGGGGTCGTGATAGAAGACAGCGACGGTACGCAAGTCGATATTAATTTCATTGGTTATGACGATAACCATCAGCCGATTTACGAAGCGAACATTTCTGGATTCAATGCAAACTCAGGGATATTGATTCGCCCAATCGACTCTTCGACAGAAAACATTCATATCAAGGCGACGGTCATTGTTACCGAGAATGATGGGCACGTGATCAGCTTTGATCAGGAAGTGAGGGTGAATGTTGCGCCTGTCATCGACACGACATTGGATTACGATAGCAAATCCGTCGGGAATGAAGATCAGCCCATCAACATCGATTGGCATCCACAACGTGATGATTACTTTGATGAAGATGAACATTTCCTAGCGATCACGATCGAAAACATTCCGAAAGATGCAGAGGTCATTGTCAATAATGCCCTAGTGGCATGGGAAGTGGTTGATTCTGATGATGGCTTAACTCAGGTGTTAACCATCAAACCGGATGGAATGACACCTGAAGCGTTTACCGAGGCATCGCTTAAAGGCAACTTTATTCAGATCACTCCGCCGAAAGATTCCAGTGCAGACTTTACTCTGAATACGAAAGTTGACATTGAAGAGCGCGATCATGAATACACCAGTGATGACATTATTGGTGAAGGTGGTCGTGTTACCGCAACGTTGACTGGGGAAGTGAAGGTTGTGGTGCGTGCTATCGTTGAGGTTGATGACAGTGATAGCGATACGCCTAGCAATTACCTTGGCGTGACAGACGAAGATGGAATCGCAGAATATTCAACGATTTATGCTGATGATAATGGCGTGATTCGATTCACCACCAACAGCGACAACCAGTCATTGGATGACGACAATAACGAAGCGTGGGATGGCGAGTATGTCATTCGATACAACGAAACCGATGCGTCTTCAGATGAAGTGATCAGTGATGTCATCATCGAGCTCATGCACAGCAATGGCACGCCACTCAGCGCTGCGGTTGTGAGTCAACTGCTGGTGACTGGCGCGGCCTACGAAGGGGATGGACGTTGGATCATCACCGATGAAGCCGCCTTTAGTGTGAGCGCCCCGAACGGTCTAACACTCCCGCCAGACGATGCTGGTGAAGAGAACAATCTCAACGACATCAAGATGGTGATTGAAACTTTAGTCATTGATGAAGGCGAAGACACGAATGAACGTTCGCCTGAAGCTGAACGATCTGGCTCTGTTTCGCTCGTGTTTCCTGAATCGGTTGTTTCTGGGGATGAGAAAGCGGCCGACATTGAGATTACTGAAAACAGTGTTGTGACGGCAACAGAAGACAAGGTTGTTAATTTGGGTGAGCAGCTAGACGCCATCATCACATTAACAGCACCTACTGGCGATACTTCTGCAGATGAAGTCACCATCGTCATTGATGACTCAGTCATGATTGGCTCAAAAGAATATCCTATTTCGCTCTCGGGTGCGGAGGTCGACTTTATTAATGGCCAGTTCGTATTCCAAACGAACATTTCTGACAGTGGCGTTGTTGAATCTTTTACTGGCCTTAACTTAACGCTGCCTAACGACTATTCAGGGGATTTCAGACTACCCATTAAGGTGATCACTAAAGACACCACGTCTGGCGACACCAATGTTGCTGAAGGAAATGTGGTGGTGAAAGTGGATCCGATTGCCGATGTGAATGGCAATAATCCAGGCATTACACTTGAAGTACTGGGCTCTTTGGATGACGACATGGTTCCCATGGACCTTGATGGTGATGAGAATAATGAGCCAGATACTGTGGGTTATGAAGATAGCTACATTCAACTCGATTTTGGTTATCAGCTTGCCGATACCGTGTCAGGTATTGAAGGCGGTCAGGAATCACTTTCCAGTATTACCTTGACGGTAGAAGGTGACGTAGGCGCATTCTATGACAGTAATGGCGATATTATCGGGCCAGAATTAACGTTCGACCAAAGCGATATCGCAGCTGGCGCGTTGGATAACGTGCTGTTTAGAGCTAAAGAGAACTACCCAGGTGCTGATGACAAAAATGAAGTGACCATCAATGTTTCGGGAACCGTTGTTGATAAAGCGACGTTTAACGAGTTCGACCCCGATACATTTGCAGAGCATACCGATACGTTTGAAACCAAAGTCAGCTTTGAGGTTGTGCCTGTACTTGATGGTGTCAATGTCGTTGGTCTTGAGGATGGAGAAACGGCAATTGAAGTGACAACGCTGGAAGACACGGCGGTTTCGCTTGGGGCGCTTTCTCCTGTGACCATTTCGTTGACTGATCTCGATGGGTCGGAGTCGTTTGTGTCGATGAAGTTTGTCGATGTGCCCGATGGGTTCTTGCTCACGGCCGACTCTGGTTACGCCGTGAAAAACAATGGCGATGGCGTTTGGAGTGTGAATATACCTTCCGATGCCGGAAGTACGCTTGATCTCGGCGCCATATCCATCCTTCCACCGAAAAACTTCAGTGGTAGCGCTGACTTTGGTATTGTGGTGTTTACTCAAGAGTCCTTGCTTGCAGAGCCAACCGCGGTTGAAGGTTTACCCACGTTTGTGCTGAATGTGACGCCTGTTGGGGATGAGGTAGACATTGATGCAACCGATGCTATTTCTGGCTTAGAAGGGATGAACATTGATATTGATATCGATGCGTCGATCATTGATAGAACGGAGGTTGTCACTGGGCAAGGCAGCTACATAGAAAACCGCGCTGAAGTCATCAGAGTGGAAGTGACTGGCGTTCCGCAAGATGCCACAATCTTGTACCCAAATGGCACCACCCCGGCGACTTACGATGCCGCTACCGATACCTGGACGCTGGATGTACTGGCGCAGAACCTGGATAAAATTGTCTTTAATTCAGGCCAGCATAATAGTGACGATGGCAATGCACTGGGTATTGATGCACCACTGACTATCACGGTTCAATCAGTAGATAAAGATGCGGATGACAATGAATATTTAGGCCCACCGCGCAGCTTTGATGTGGCTTTAACTATTGATGCGGTGAACGACCAACCCACGTTTGTTAACGTGAGCGATCTTGAAACGAAAGAAGACAACGCCGTTGCCATTAACACCTTCACGATCGCGGATGTTGATGCCACCTTTGATGATCCAAATGCAGAGTACACACTGGTGCTTAGTGTTGATAAAGGTGAATTAATATTTGTTGATTCTGAGAGTGTTGATTTCTCGCTTGATAGCGATGGTAATCTCACCATGATTGGTACTGTGGATGAAATCAATGAAGCGTTAAGTGCTGATCAAGTGAGCTTCAAACCCGATTTAGATAGTAATGACGGAAACGCTTCAGGCCCTGTGACGGTGACAGCATTGGTCAGTGACGGCGGAAATAATGGCCTCATTGATGAAAATGATGTGGCGACGTCGTCGACCAATCAAACCACTTTCCAAATTAGTGTCACCGATGTGAACGATCAACCTGAAGCGTCTAATCTTGATTATGGTGTGATTCTCGAAGAGGGGCAGGTCATCATCTATAAGCAAGACCTTATCAACGCAACTAATGATAAGGAAGGCGATGCGATTACAGTCACGAGTGTATCCATTGCTGAAGGGCAGGGGGATTTAGTCCCAAGTGACGATGGCACTTACTGGACGTTTACTGCCGCTGACGAGTTTAACGGGAACGTTAAGATAAGCTACACCGTTGAAGATAATGGCACAAGCAATGGCGATCCTGACCCTCTGCAAGACTCGGCTGAAGTCAGTTTTGTTGTTGAGGGCGTGAATGATACGCCAGTGATTGACGGGGGCCATGTCACTCATGTGGTCGATGAAGCTAGCGATCAATTGATCAGCGGTATTAACATCAGTGACCCTGATTATGTTGGCGACTATGCTGACGAATTAATGACCGTCAACCTTACGGTGAATAGCGGGTCTTTATCGGTCAATGTTCCGGTTGGCTCGTCGATTTCTGTCACAGGGCAAGGAACGAGTAGCATCGCGCTAATTGGTACCTTAGCCGAGCTTAACGCTGTCATTGATACGCCAGCAGCGCCCAATGGTGTTTATATTGATGCCGCTGATATAGACCTAAGTAATATTGAGCTTATCGTTGTGGCGACAGACAGCGGTTTCCCGTCTGGTAGCGTCATTACTACTGAACCGATGCGGTATGAGATTCAGGTGACACCCGTGGCCGACGCACCTACGTTGACGGTTGACCCAGCCTTGAATTACATCAAAAACATCACCGCAAGTGAAACGGCGAGTGCCAATGGCATTGTGATTGTCGGGCTATTGGCCGCGTTAACCGATAACCGAGAAACGTTGACGTTGAAAATTACGGGGTTGCATGACGGTGCCAAACTGACGAGCGAAGCCGGTGATGTTGACGACTCAACGGGCGATTGGATTGTCACTGAAGAACAATTGGCTACGCTAAAAATTGAAGATTCCCCAGCCGGTGACTATCAAATCTCTGTGACCGCGGTATCTACTGAGTCAAACAGTGATGTTGCGCTTTCTAACCCAGTGGTACTCAACCTTAAAGTCATTGCGGATACGAGTATTATCGATGCCAGTGATAAGGATGACGATCAGCTTGTGTTAGGAGATGGTGACGATAGCCAAATTCTTTCAGGCATTGGAAACGATCGATTGGAAGGAGGCAGCGGTCACAATGAACTACAAGGTGGAGACGGCAACGATACCTTGCTCGGTGGCGATGGTAATGATGTGATTGATGGCGGTGCTGGTTACGATGTTCTTACCGGTGGAGCGGGAATGGATACGTTTGTGTGGCATGACATTGATAATGGCGCTGTCGACAAAATCACGGATTTCCATGTCGATGAAGGAGACAAGATCGATCTTCGAGAAGTGCTTCCTGAACTTCGCATGGAAGATGTGAATATGGATACGTTGTTAGGCCATGTTGAAGCTTCAATCGATGGGAATAATATCGAGCTGCATATCCACCCGAATGGTGAAGGGGCTGAAGATCAGACTATTTTAGTTGAAGATTTGGTTCCACAGCTGACTCTTGGTGGATCTGAGTCCAATGATATTTTGACGGCGTTGATAGACCAGCAGATCATCATCCACGAAATATAAGAAAGTGCGGCCTTAGTTGTTAAGGCCGCTTTTTTATCGGTGTCATTGTCTTTTATTCCTCTAAGCTTTATTCCTTGGATCTTAATACCTCGGAGTTTCACTGTTCAGAGCTTTATTATTCAGATTTGTTCTCTTTTGACCTCATTGTTGCTTGCGTTACTTATAGGTTCTAACGCGCAATGTTTGCCCCCTTCGTTGAGCCAATCTTCAAGCAAGCGTATTGCTGAGCGGACTTTTAATGAGTGCGGCTGTATTCGTTTATCTTGTGTTATTACTCGCTTACGAGTTTCAAATGTCTAAGGCTCTTGTATAGTGATAGCCTTACTTACGTCTCAATTAACCTCTTACTAATTTAGAGGACAACGGCAACATTGATTTACGAGTTATTTCATGTGTTGTGAAAGGAAACTAGAAATGAACCATATCCATTTACTGCTTGATGATGAGGCAAGAGAGATTGCTGCTGAACTATTAGACCGATTAGTGGGCGCAGGTGGGCTTGAAGAGACTGATGGTTGGCTAAAAATGAACGCACGCTTAGCCGCGGATATAGACGCACTGCTCATTGAACAAGGGTATGTGGGCGGTGTGAGTTGGTACAGTGAGTCGGATTTTATTGAGAAAGAGATACGTTATTCTTAGTAGACTCAGGTTTTTAACGCGGTGTTTGGTTTTTGGTACATTAAGGTGTTTTAAACTATTAAAGCAAGCTATTGATTAAAAGGAGTTAAATTTGAACAAGGTTGTTATCGTTACCGGTGCAAGCAGGGGAATTGGCGCCGCTACCGCGAAATTGTTAGCTCAAAATGGTTACGCAGTTTGTGTCAATTATCTCAAAAGTGAACAACTGGCTGAACAGGTTGTTGCTGAAATACAGCAACACGGTGGAAAAGCCATGTCGTATCAGGCTGATGTGTCAGATGAATTGGCGGTTAATAGCATGTTTGATGCCGTCAATAGAGAATTGGGCACAGTGACGCATTTGGTGAACAATGCGGGCATCCTGTTCACTCAATCCGTCTTAAGTGATGTGAGCCTAGAACGCTTTCAAAAAGTCATGAACGCCAATGTAATGAGTTGTTTTTTATGTTGTAAAGCGTTCATAAAACAGGCGCAAGGCGAGGGAGCTATTGTGAACGTTTCCTCTGCGGCTTCGAGAACAGGGGCCCCTTTTGAGTATGTGGATTATGCCGCTTCCAAAGGCGCGATGGATTCACTTACTAAGGGACTATCGTTAGAGCTTGCGGCAACAGGTATTCGAGTGAATGGCGTTCGCCCAGGTTGTATTTACACCGAGATGCACGCTGATGGTGGCGAGCCTAATAGGGTGGATAGGCTTGCGCCGAGTCTACCGATGCAAAGGGGCGGGACGGCAGAGGAAGTGGCGCAATCGATCGCTTGGCTACTGTCGGGTGATGCATCATTTGTGACGGGTTCTTTTATCGATATTGCTGGTGGTCGATAACGTATTAGCGATAAGTAACCACTTATAGAAATGGATTTAAGAAGGTTGGCATTTGCCAACCTTTTTGGTTCTGTTTTCACTTTCTTTTAAAGCGAGCAAGCTTACTTTTTGACCTAACGTACAGGTGTTACACCGAACTGATTATATGTACAGGGTTTTGGGGCGTTGTTGATCAAAT
>NZ_MCWZ01000015.1 GCF_002877365.1 Vibrio sp. 10N.261.55.A7 | reverse complement strand
AGTGTTTCACGTGAAACATGGCCAAGTGAGTTTGAATCATTCCCAATTCCAGTTCTAGAGAATTCGTCGCTATCAATCCAGGTAGGGTGGACCGTTGAAGGAAAACAAGTCTCTTTTCCTAAGTTAACAAAGCCAAGTCTCGGTCTATATCCCGTAGTTGATAGTGTTGAGTGGATAGAAAAACTACTCAAGATGGGGGTTAAGACGACGCAATTGCGAATTAAAGACCCTGAGTTGTTGAATCTAGAAGAACAGGTTAAACGTGCGATTCAGCTTGGAGAAGAGTATAACGCTCAGGTCTTCATAAATGACTACTGGCAGTTGGCGGTCAAACATGGCGCGTTTGGTGTCCATCTTGGCCAAGAAGACATTGAAGAATCGAATCTGAGTGCGTTAAGTGAATCAAATATAAAACTAGGTTTGTCGACTCATGGATATTACGAACTGCTCAGGATTGTACAAATAGAACCTAGTTACATCGCATTGGGTCATATATTTCCAACGACAACAAAAGAGATGCCATCAAAGCCTCAGGGCTTAGTGAGATTATCACTGTACCAAAGGCTTATCGACACTATTCCGTATAGCCGTGGAGAGCTCGGTTTTCCAACGGTTGCGATAGGTGGGATCGACCAAACCACAGCACCAAGTGTATGGGATTGTGGCGTCTCTAGCTTAGCTGTCGTTCGTGCGATTACCTTATCTGATTCACCACAGAGTGTTATCGAGGACTTCTCTTACATCATGAGCAGGCAAGCTCAGGTCGTCAGTACGCCAAACAAGCACCAGGAAATCGAGAATGCTTGACGATAAGAGCTTCCTACGTTACCAGAGACAGGTCAGTGTTCCCGAGATAGGGGAAGTTGGTCAAGAGAATCTGAACAATAGCCATGTATTGATGATTGGCTGCGGTGGACTAGGTAGTTCGGCAGCCTTGTATTTGGTGGCTGCCGGTATCGGAAAGCTTGTTGTGGTTGACGATGACCAAGTCGATTTCAGTAATCTACAGCGACAAGTGGTTTATCGTGAGAGAGACCTAGAGCGCTCGAAAGTCTCCGCGATGGCAACTCAACTTACAGAATTGAACAGCGGTTGCCAGATTAGACAAATACCGAATCGATTGTCAGAAGCACAGTTAAATCTCGAGGTTATGTTAGCGGATGTCGTTCTCGATTGTAGCGATAATTTCGAAACAAGACAGCTCGTCAATCGTGCTTGTTATAAGCAAGGTAAACCACTTATTTCTGCTTCGGCCATTGGCTGGAAAGGGCAAATGATGGTTCTTGATTTTCCAAGTCAACAAAATTGCTATCGTTGTGTCTACCCATTTGAACAAACCAGTTCAGCTAATAAATGCAGTGAATCAGGCGTTATTGGCCCCGTCGTGGGCACTATGGGGAACATGCAGGCGCTGGCCGCTATTCAAAAATTGTCGACGGGTGAGTTTTTGCTTGAAACGAATCAATTGAAATTATTTGATGGGAAGGCGCTGAATTGGACTAACTTGACCATAGCGCAAGATGAAGACTGTCCTGTATGCGCCACTGATTCTTTAGAAACTCACACTGCTCCCAATACAAAGGAACGCTCTTTATGAGTTCAATAACAATAAAAATTAACGATCAATTGGAGACGGTATCAGCTTCTTCCAGCTTGGCTGATATCATCTCTTTTCTATCTCTGCCGGAGATGGGCTGTGTATTCGCTATAAACAACGTTGTAGTCCCTCGCAGTGCGTGGGGCAATACAAACGTAAACGAAGGTGATGCTATTTCACTTTTTCAAGCTATCGCCGGAGGCTAAGCATGCTAACCATTGCAGACAAAACGTTTCATTCTCGACTATTCACAGGTACTGGAAAATTTGCAAACAAAGATCTAATGGCTGACGCTATTAAATCGTCTGGCTCCCAACTGGCTACCATGGCGCTAAAACGAGTCGACATCCATTCTGCTCAAGACGACATACTGCAGCCAATTATAGAAGCGGGTGTGAATCTATTACCAAATACCTCCGGTGCAAAAAACGCTAAAGACGCTATCTTTGCTTCTCACTTAGCTCGCGAAGCACTAGGAACGAATTGGCTTAAGCTCGAGATTCACCCTGATCCTAAGTACCTCATGCCAGACCCTATTGAAACACTTAAAGCCGCTGAGCAGCTTGTAAAAGACGGCTTTGTAGTTCTTCCATACTGTCACGCTGATCCTGTTCTTTGTAAACGTCTAGAGGAAGTGGGGTGTGCCGCAGTTATGCCGCTTGGGGCGCCAATAGGCTCAAATAAAGGGTTAGTGTCTGTCGATTTTCTCGAGATAATCATAGATCAAGCAAACATTCCAGTTGTTGTCGATGCGGGTATCGGTGCACCTTCTCATGCTGCACTTGCTATGGAAATGGGTGCTGATGCCGTGTTGGTGAATACAGCGATCGCTGCGTCGCCTAATCCAGTAGCAATGGCAACGGCATTTAAGTTGGCGGTTGAGTCAGGTCGAATTGCTTATGAATCAGGCTTAGCAGGCCAAGTTTCACATGCTGTCGCATCGAGCCCACTAACATCCTTCCTTGATGTTTAGGAGATAAGATGAGTTTTGTTGAAGAGTTTCGTCAGCTTAATTGGGATGATGTTCGTCTTTCCATTTATGGTAAAACGGCTGCAGATGTAGAGCGCGCTCTGTCAAAACCGAAGTGCGATCTAGAAGATTTTAAAGCCTTGATTTCACCCGCGGCAGAACCTTACTTAGAGCAGTTGGCACAACGATCTTTGGCTCTTACGAGGAAAAGATTCGGCAACACAATTTCGCTGTATATTCCGCTCTATTTATCCAACCTCTGCGCGAATGCGTGTACGTATTGTGGTTTCTCAATGGAAAACCGCATAAAGCGCCGCACGCTGAATGAGACGGAAATAAAAGCAGAGATTACTGCGATCAAGAAAATGAACTTTGACAGCGTGCTGCTGGTCACCGGTGAACACGAAACCAAAGTCGGGATGAAATATTTCCGAGAAGCGCTCCCTGTTATAAAGAAAGCATTTAACTATCTGGCTATGGAAGTTCAGCCGCTTGACCAAGAAGAGTACGCAGAGCTGAAAACTCTGGGTTTAGACGCTGTGATGGTCTACCAGGAAACTTATCATCCAAGTACGTATGCTGAACATCATTTACGTGGAAACAAAACCGATTTTGAATACCGGTTAGAAACGCCAGACCGACTGGCAAAGGCGGGTATAGACAAAATTGGTATTGGCGCGTTGATAGGGTTAGAGGAGTGGCGAACAGATTGTTTCTATGTAGCAGCACACTTGGATTATCTTGAGAGAAAGTACTGGCAGACACGTTATTCAATATCCTTCCCTCGATTAAGACCGTGTGAGGGTGGGTTACAACCTAAATCAATTATGTCTGATAAGCAGCTTGTTCAATTGATTTGTGCCTACCGTTTACTTAATCCTGAGGTTGAACTGTCTCTTTCCACTCGAGAATCAGCAGTGTTCAGAGATAACGTTCTACCACTGGGGATTACGAGCATGTCTGCCGCGTCAAAAACGCAGCCTGGTGGTTATGCGTTGGAAGATGTTGAATTGGAACAGTTTGAAATCAGTGATGAGCGCAGTGCGGCTGAGGTTGCGAAGATGATCCATAGCAAAGGCTTTGACCCAGTCTGGAAAGATTGGCACAGCGGATACTCTGGATAGTCAGTTTCACAGTATGCTCTAAGAGAGTGTTTCACGTGAAACATAAAAATGGCTACGAGATTCGTAGCCATTTTTATATGAGTTGTATTATTTTTCGGTATTTCCAGCCAACTCTCTTAACCTAAAAGGGTTTTTTTATAAGAGGTAACCAGATATAGTTATACGTGCTTTAGCTGTAAGAGAGTTTTTGAGTCGCTTGTTCTAGCCAGGTTTTCACCTTTCCTTCGACTAATGGGCTAATGTCATTCCACACCTTCTGGTGGTAGTCATTCAGCCAAGCGAGTTCCGGTCGGGTTAGCATGTCTACATGGATATTTCGATGATCGATTGGGCAACGAGTTAATGATTCAAATGTTAGAACTGAGAAATCACCTTCAGTCTCTATTTCTTTGACCAACTCCAAGTTTTCAATTCGAATTCCAAATTCATTCGCTCGGTAGTACCCCGGTTCGTTTGAAAGAACCATACCGGCTTTAAGTGGCACTGTTATTGGTCGTTTTGAAATACTCTGTGGACCCTCGTGCACACTAAGGAAGTGGCCAACCCCATGACCAGTACCATGGTCATAATCAAAACCTTCTGCCCAAAGGTGCTGACGAGCCAAAATATCGAGCTGATGACCACTCGTTCCTTTTGGAAAGCGTGCTCTAGCAAGAGCAATGTGACCTTTCAGCACTAATGTAAATTGCCTCTTCATTTCATCCGTTGGGTTACCTATAGCGAGTGTACGAGTAATGTCGGTCGTCCCATCTGGATACTGACCGCCTGAATCGACAAGGTATAGGGAGTCCATCGACAACTGTGTTGGTGCAGGTTCATTGTTGTGGTTGTAATGGCACATCGCGGCATTAACGGACGCCGCTGAAATGGTATCAAAGCTCAAATCGACTAGAGTTGGATCTTCTTCTCTAAACTGGTGAAGCCTATCTGACAACTGACCTTCATCAAATAGGTTTCCTTGACTGACTTGCTCGTCAAACCAACATAAGAACTTTGTCATCGCAACACCATCTCGAACATGGCAGGCTTTCATTCCTGCTATCTCGGTCGGGTTTTTTTGCGCTTTAGGTTGTAAGCAAGGATCGGCACTGTTTAGCAGCACCGCTCCGGAATTTTGAAGTTGTAAGCTAAACCACGAATTGCTCGTTGCTGAGTCAACGATGACTCTTCTATCTTTTAAGCGGGCTAGCGCATCAGACAAAGAATCAGGGGAGGCTACACGAACATGTTGGCCAACATGGGATTCGAAATCAGATGGCAATCGCGCGCTGTCAATAAAGAAATCGACACTAGCATCAGAGTATAAGATAGCGTGAGACAGCAACACGGGTAATCGTGAGACATCCAATCCACGAATATTCAATAACCAGCAAATCGAATCAAGAGACGTGATGACGGCACAATCAGCGCCTTGAGATTGAATTTTGTCAGCAACGATACGTCGTTTTGATTCGCTAGACACACCAACCAGTTCCAGCCCCATTAGTCTTGCAGATGAAAGATCGGGGGAGGGTCTATCGAGCCAAAGCTCATCAACCGGGTTATTCGATAATGCACAAAGTTCATAGTTTGCGGCCAATTTGGATTGCGCTAAGTTCAGCCAAGCACCATTGTGCATTCTAGGATCGAAAGCAACTTTGCCTTTCTCTGGTAAGTTATCCGCTATCCAGGCTAAAGCAGGTTCTTCTATGAGGTGACGATATTCAAAGACGTTTTCCGGTACTTGCTTACGTACCTGCACAGTGTAGCGACCGTCGACAAAGATTGCTGCTTTCTCTTCAGTGATCACCGTGCACCCGGCAGATCCTGTGAACCCAGTTAACCAATGTAAACGCTCATTATGAGCTGGAACATATTCACCGAGAAACTCGTCTTCGTGAGGAATGATAATAGCGTCATAATCGTGTTTTGCTAGCCAAGCTCTCATGGCTTGAACACGTTCAGAAATAGCGTGATGCATCAATTTGTCCTTCTTGAATTGTCCTTTGGCGTGACTACTTATAGTGCTACCGATCTAGGTGTTTTGATAGTGAAATACAAGCTACTCTTTTTGCTGAGTTGCTGCAAACTATCTGAGTAAACGAGTTTTCTCTTTGATGATATTCGTTAACCAAGTCAAAGCGGGGTCGTTTTCTCTGTCTTTATGCCAGAATAAAGTATAAGCCATTGCGGGGAATGCCATAGGTAAAGGCAGTTCTACCAGATCAAGTTGCTTGGCTATCAACGAGGTAAAATGGCTAGGCGCGGTGAACACAAAATCGGTATACGTACATAAGCTTGCGGCACTATTAAAATCAGGAACCGTAATGGCGATGTCTCGTTCTTTACCCAAATCCGCTAAGCGATAATCCAGCAACCAGCGATCATTGCCGTCACATCGAACCTGTACGTGTCGCATTGAAAGGTACACTTCAATGTTCCAATCAGAAATAGAGTCTAGGATTGGATGCCCCTTGCGCACCACGCACATCTGTTTGTCTTGATAGATCTCTAACTCTTTAATGTCGTCAGGAGGAAGCATGGTTAGCCGTGCATCGTTGATGTCGATATCTTTGCCGGTAATGCCGATATCTAGCTCGCCAAGCTGCAACCGCTTAAAAGTTTGCTCGTTCCACGAGTGTGTCGATATATTCAGTCTTGGCCCCTGCCTGAATACGTCTGGCATGAAGTAGGGCAAGATCAGTGGATACACGCTTTCTACGGCGGCAATGTGAAATCGGTATTCACTGGTTTCTGGGCAAAACTCTTGGGGTTGGGTAATGCTTTCGAGTTGGTGGATCAAATTCTCTAAGCGAGGTTTAAGAAAAAGGCTCTTTGCAGTTGGCCTTAACCCGTGTGAGGTACGAACAAAAAGAGGATCTTCAAATTGTGCGCGAAGCTTTGACAGAGACTTGCTGACCGCTGATTGACTCAGATAAAGCCTTTGAGCTGCGCGGGTGACGCTGCATTCTTCAATCAATACATTGAGACAGACTAAAAGGTTGAGGTCGATTCGAGAGAGTGCTTCTACTGACATTATGATTTTCCAATATGGAATATTAGCTATGAGTGTAAACCATTTTTTAGAATAACATGATTCGAGTAAACTCACTGACATCTTAAGTTCTTTTATAACCCTGTGAGCATCAACATTGTGAATACGCCTCAATTAGACAATCCAAGCAAAATTCAACTGGCCGTTTTGACCATGCTGGTTCTTTTTAGTCCTTTAGGAATTGATATCTATTTGCCAGCTTTTCCACAGATGGCAGAGACGTTTCACGTGGAACAAACAAGAATACAAGACACCATTACATGGTTTTTGTTTGCTATGGGTGTAGGGCAATTATTTGCTGGCCCCTTAGCAGACAAGCACGGACGTCGAACAGTTGCATTAGTGGGCGTGAGTATCTACGGTTTGAGTGCTTGCTTGGCGTGGGCCGCAGAAACCATAGAGTGGATGCTTATCGCTAGGCTACTTCAAGGCTTGGGCGCGTGTGCGACCGCTGTAGCCGCTTTTGCAACTGTTCGCGACCTATTTGGTCCTCAAAAAAGTGGCAGGATGATCAGTTATCTTAATGGAGCAATCTGTTTCATTCCGGCATTAGCCCCGATATTTGGCGCTTGGCTAACGCAGCAGTTTGGTTGGCGATCTAACTTCTCGTTCATGGCGATGTTTGCGCTAACGGTCGGCATCATTCTGTTCTTTAACCAAAAAGAAACGAACCCGTCCAAGTTTACGGGAGCGATATTCAATCCAAGTCGATACGCTCAAGTGCTAAAGAACCCAATGTTCGTCTTTCATGCGTCTTTGTGTATGTTCTCAATGGCCGTTATCTTGGCTTACGTGACGTCGGCTCCCCATGTATTGATGGAACGATACAGCTTGTCGATGAACGAGTTTACATTCTGGTTTGGGATTAATGCGGTATTCAATATCATTGCGTGTATGACTGCACCGAAATGTATGGAGAAGCTAGGGACTCGAATGACAATAATCATTGGCGTTTTGATGCTGAATACGGCTGGTGTTCTGATGCTCTCACTACAAAGTCAACAAACGGCATTTGCATTCATGTTGCCTATTTTTGTTTCTTCAATTGGTTTCGCTTGGGTTTTGGGCGCCTCTGCAGGTAAAGCTCTGGCTCCCTTTGGGGATAAAGCGGGCACTGCCGCCGCGTTGCTTGGGCTATTTCAAATGAGTGGCGCTGGTTTGGTTGTTGGTCTAATGCAACGATTGTCATTGCAACCAGAAATGCTGATCACACTGCTTCTTTGGATTACGGCACCTAGTTTAATCGTACTCTGTTCCAAAGTGGGTCATCGCTGGCATGAAGCAACCGCTTAGAGGGTTCAGCGTTAATTCGTAATAAACGTTACTTGTTAAAATTGCAGTATAATTACGCAGTAAACAGGTGTATATTTGACCCACTAAACTAAATATACATGCAGTGGATACTCAACAATAATGTCAATGACAACGTACGAAATGGCGCGAGTTCTAGAGCAATTAGACGAAGCACCAGAAAAAATCATGTTTGGTAAAATCCTCAACGAGATGGGGAACCAAAGTGGTGAGCGTATTCGTAGTGCTGCTAAGCAGGTTCCAGTCGATGTATTGAGTGATATTGTCTTTCAGTTTCAGCAAGTGATTGAATCAAGAAAGGGTGAGAAAGTGGAGATGTTAGCCAAACAGCTCGCTGAACAAGGGATTTCACCCGAAGAGCTGCAAGAATATCTTAATCGATAGAAAGCCTAAGTTAGTCAATAAAAAAGAGCCTTTTTGAGGCTCTTTTTTATTGCTGAAAGAAAAGGTCGAATAGCGTTATCAAATTCAATGGTTAGCCTGCAAGGCTAGGGATTGACACTGCGATTGATTGGGTTTTGAAGAGAGATAAGGGTTTCGGTTGATTGCACCTCGTCAATGGCTTGCAGCTTATCGATCAGCACATACTGAAGCTCTTCGATGGATTTACACATCAGCTTAACGAAGATGTTGTACGCCCCCGTTGTGTAATAGGCCTCAACCACCTCTTCGAGTGCATTCAGTTTCGCGATGGCAGAGTGATAATCTCGGGCAGAATTTAGGTTGATACCGATAAAGCAGCAAACGTCATAACCCAACTTTTTGGTGTTAACAATCACTTCCGTGCCTTGAATGATATCCGCCGATTTCATCTTCTCGATTCTTACGTGAATCGTCGCTGGACTGACATCGAAGCTTTTCGCCATTTCAGCGTAAGGCTTTCGTGCGTCTTCCATGAGGGTCTTTAATATGGCTCTATCGAGATCGTCGAGTTTTGCTTGCTGCATGGTCGTGTAAATCCTTGAATTGAGGCTAGCGTCCAGTCTGGCAGTATATTTTATCAACCGCATGGTTGCTATGAGCAAATAGAGAAACCTTAGCCGCGAGCATTTTTGCTGCTTTTTGAGTGAGCCAGAGAGAGAAAATTTAGTCAGCCCTATCGAAAACGGGTAGAATTCTTTTGTTCACTACCACCTTATTTTATCGCCATACGGAGCGTACCTTGCAGCTACAACTGATTTGCGAATCATCGTCACAACAACATGTTCTCGATAGCTTATCGGCCCGTTGGGGGCTTCAGCATTGTGACAAAAGCATCTTCGCATTGGTCTTAACGGATACGCATCTTGAGCTTCGTAAATTAGATGAACCCAAGCTAGGCGCAATATTTGTCGATCTGGTTGGTGGCGCGGTTGGCCATCGCCGCAAGTTTGGTGGCGGTAAAGGTCAGTCTATTGCAAAAGCGGCAGGCTTAAACAAAGGCACGACACCACGAGTGTTAGACGCCACCGCAGGGCTAGGAAGAGACGCGTTTGTGCTTGCATCACTGGGTTGTCATGTACAGATGGTAGAGCGCCATCCTGTGGTTGCGGCGCTTTTGGACGATGGATTGGCAAGAGCGAAGCAAGACAGTGAAATAGGCCACTGGGTTTCAGAGAGAATGGCGCTGATACATGCGTCTAGCCATGATGCGCTTGATTCCTTGTGTCAGGATGCCGAGTTTGAAAAGCCGGATGTTGTCTATTTAGATCCGATGTATCCACACCCAGAGAATAAGAAAAAGTCGGCGTTAGTGAAAAAAGAAATGCGCGTGTTTCAGTCTTTAGTTGGTGCGGATAATGATGCCGATGATCTATTAACACCAGCGCTTGCACTGGCCAGAAAAAGGGTTGTTGTGAAACGTCCTGACTACGCGCCTTGGCTGAGTGATAAGCAACCAAGCATGGCGATAGAGACGAAGAAGAATCGCTTTGATGTCTATGTTCTCGCCTCCATGAATTAGCTCTATTTTTAACGGATAAGATCGAAAAAGCTCACTATGAAAGTGAGCTTTTTATTGAGTGCCTAATGGCTCTTTAGATCCATTGAGTTGGTTATTAATCCGCAGCCTAGTCGCGAGTAAGGCTTAGGCATTCGTCGAATATTGTTGGTTCACGCGTCGCTTCACCCATGTTTCGTTAATCAATAGAGAAAGAAGAATGATGCCGCCACCAATAGAGAGACTCACAAGATCAACATCTCTATTCCAAATCACGATGTTGACGATAAGGCCCGCAGGAACCAGTACGTTGTTCATCACTGCGAGCGCACCTGCATTGACCAGACAAGCGCCTTTATTCCAGGCAAAATAGCCCACACCTGAAGCAATCACACCAAGATAAACGAGTACGCCCCATTGCAGTGTCGTCGTCGGCATTTTGTCGAAGCTACCTAGCAAAGCAAAGGCAACACTCGCAACCAAAAGCGCCCCGAAGTAGAAGTAACCAAATATGGAATGCTGCGGAAGTTCGATCGTTTCTTGTTCCATCACATATTTATAGCCAACTTGACCGATGGCAAAACAGAGATTCGCTCCCTGCACGACGAGAAAACCGACGATGAAGTTTTCATTCACTCCAGCAAACTTGATGAATGCCGCGCCAGATACCGCAATTGCCGCGGTGAGCAAATACCAAGGAGAGAAGCGACGCTTCAACAGATCGTAGATAAGCGTGACGTAGATAGGCGTGAACACGGTAAACAGCAGCACTTCTGGTACTGAAAGAAGTAGAAAGGATTGATAGTAAAAACAATACATCAAACCTAATTGAATACCGCCGATTGCCATCAGTTTCAGTTTCAGAAGGTTAGGGACGCCACGGAATTTGGTAAAAGGAATGAACACTAAGCTTGCCAGAGCGACACGCATCAGTACCGAAAACCAAGAATCCACCTGACCGGCAAGGTAAACGCCAATCAAGCTAAATGAGAATGCCCAAAGTAGGGTAACTGCAGAGAGATAAAACATAAATAATATTCATTATCAATAACGTGAGTGCAGTTTACCCTAACTCGTAGTGTCAAACTATAGCTGGTCGCGAGTTAATCTTTGAGTGGCACAACCAACATATCGACGGGCGAACTATTGATCAGCTGACGCGTTGAAGAGAGTAGCTTGCTCCAAAAGTCTTGATGGTGACCACACACAACCAAATCAATATTGTGCTCAACAATAGAGTCACACAACTCATTACTTAAGTCGCCACTGCCCACCAGGCTGTGTTTGATGGGGTATTGTGCGTGCTCAGCAAAGCTTTGCAGTTGGCTTTGTGAGGCTTCCATTGCCTGATGCTGTGTCTCGGCCAGGTTGATGTCGATTAAACCGGTATACAGCTCAGCGTAATTCACATCGATATGAATAAAAGAGAGTTCGGCGTTTAATGGTTTCGCGAGTGCGACTGCCTTGTCAACGAGTAGCTTACTGTCTTCTGAGAGATCGACAGCCACTAAAATATGTTGATAGCTCATTTGGATCACTCCTTATAGGTAGGGATATTATTACTTTAGCACCTGTTCATAAGGAATTTTGCTGAAGTGATCTCATATCCACATTGAGTTTGGTTCATGGTATGGTTTGTTTGATGGATTAGTAAATACAGTTAGATGACTGAATTAGGAGTAAAAAATGCTACCCAAAGCGATGGTTGATCAATTGAATGAGCAAATAAATCTAGAATTTTTCTCATCCAATCTATACTTACAAATGAGTGCTTGGTGTGAAGACAAAGGATTCGAAGGTGCGGCTGAGTTTCTAAGGGCTCATGCGGTTGAAGAAATGCAGCATATGCAGCGCCTTTTTACCTATGTGAGTGAAACCGGTTCAATGCCTATTTTAGGGGCAATCGAGGCGCCACAGCACGAGTTTGATAGCTTAGGTTCGGTGTTTCGTCTAACGTTTGAACATGAGCAAATGATTACTCAAAAGATCAACAAACTCGCGCATGTTGCGTTTACAAATCAAGACTACTCGACGTTTAACTTCTTGCAGTGGTACGTTGCTGAACAGCACGAGGAAGAGAAGTTATTTAAAGGGATCTTAGATAAGCTTGAGTTGGTTGGTGAAGATGGTAAAGCACTGTTCTTCATTGACAAAGACCTAGCTGTGTTAGCTAAAGAAGGTTCATCTTCTATTATGGATGCCCCAGCTGTGTAACCACGGCAAAAAGATGGCTCGCTGAATCATCTTTTCTTTTCGGGCATTGATAGAAGATGTAGGGAGGAAAAGATGATCAGTGGAGACACTATTTTATTAGCATTGATGTTGGTTACCGGCATCAACATGGTTAGATACCTAACCGCGCTGCGTTCACTTATTTACATTATGCGAGAAGCCCACCCTTTGCTTTATCAGCAGGTCGATGGCGGTGGTTTCTTCACCACGCATGGCAACATGACCAAGCAAGTGCGTCTGTATAGCTACTTAAAAACCAAAGAGTATCACCATCACCACGATCCTGTATTTACAGGAAAGTGCGATAGAGTGAGGGAACTATTTATTCTCTCTACGGGTTTACTCAGTGTGACGCTGCTAATGGCTTTCTTTGTTTAAGTCAGCGTGTAAACCGTAAGCGGATGAGCCTGTCACCACAAATTGGCATTAGTCTAATTTGCGGTTAGAATGCGATACCTTCATTAAGGATGTGCTCTTGCGCATCCTTTTTTATTTCTTGAAATCCAGATTAAAACCATAGAAGAGCATGAACATGAGTAACCAATTTGATGTCGTGATTATTGGCGCAGGCGCAGCAGGCTTAATGTGCGCAGCTGAAGCAGGTAAGCGCGGTCGAAGTGTTTTGTTGGTGGATCATGCCAAAAAGCCAGGTCGTAAGATCTTAATCTCTGGTGGTGGGCGTTGTAACTTCACTAACTACGATGTTTCAGCGAACAACTTCCTTTGTCGTAACCCTCACTTTGTAAAATCGGCGCTGTCTCAGTACACCAACTGGGATTTTATCTCGCTCGTGAGTAAGTACGGAATTGACTTTGAAGAGCGCGAGCACGGTCAGCTATTCTGCGTTGATAGTTCTAAACAGATTGTCAGCATGCTCCTTGATGAATGTAAGCAAGAGACCATCACACAGCGTTATCAAGTTGAAGTCACTGACGTTGAAAAGCTTGAATCTGGGTTTTCACTTAAGCTCAATGGTTCGGCAGTCGAGTGCCAATCTTTAGTGATAGCAACGGGCGGCTTGTCGATGCCAAAGCTAGGTGCGACACCATTTGGCTACAAGCTCGCTGAGCAGTTTGGGCTGCCTATTGTTCCTACAACGGCAGGGCTGGTGCCTTTTACGCTGCACAATAAAGACAAAGATGATCTCGCGGAGCTGTCTGGCATTGCGATTCCAGCTGAGGTAACAACGCAAGACGGCACACTCTTCAAAGAAGCGCTGCTTTTCACGCATCGTGGCCTGTCTGGACCGTCTATCTTGCAGGTTTCCTCTTTTTGGAAAGCAGGACAAAGTGTCTCTATCAACTTAGTGCCGAATGAAGATGTGGCTGAGCTACTGGCAACATCAAGAGAAAAGCACCCAAATCAAAGCCTCAAGAATACGCTAGCGAAGGTTCTCCCTAAGCGCTTAGTCGAAGTGCTGATAGAGCGTAAAGAGCTTGATGACAAACCATTGAAGCAACTCAACCATAGAGAGCTTCAGGCAATCGTATCTCAACTTGAAAACTGGGAAATCGCCCCTAATGGAACGGAAGGCTACAGAACGGCGGAAGTGACACTGGGTGGTGTCGATACCGATCAAATCTCATCAAAAACCATGGAGTGTAAATCTATTCCGGGTATGTACTTTATTGGTGAGGTGATGGATGTGTCTGGTTGGTTAGGTGGGTACAATTTCCAGTGGAGCTGGTCGAGCGGTTTCGTTGCGGGTCAATGGGTGTAGTGTGTAAAGACGTTATTGCCTTTTCATCGTTCTAAATAGTCTACAGCGAACTAAAAGCTTTTAGCGCTGTAGACTCTTCCTAAAGACTAAACGCGTTCTAGATCTTTGACACGTCATAGCCAGCTTCAGCAAGCAAGTGACGCTCTTTTTTGATCAGCTGAACACGGTCTTCAATTAATTCATTTAACGCTTGAGTTGGCTTTCCTGCGAGGTCATTGAAGTGTTGAAAAGACTCTGCAATCTCTACCTCAGTAAACAAAGCACTTAACAGGTTTCTTGCTTCGCAAGGGTCGGTTTTTGTCTGAAAGTACTCAACACGTTTGATCGCTTCCTTCATTTCAGGCAATAGCTCAATTGGGCTCGTCTCTTTCGCGATTAGCATGTAGTTATGGAATACCTTTTTAGCAAAAAGGAGTTCTTTTAACGGGATATCGCGTCCGCTGATGATCTGCTCTTGAGTAAGAAGGGTGGTTGAGCTCATGGTCTTTCCTTAAATCATTGATTCTTTACATACAGATATACTGACAACGATTCAGAGTGTCAATTACTGATGATAGTAATTCTATGATTCTCTAACGCGAGAAGAAACGCTTAGCGTTCTGAAGAGCGGCCAAACAGTTTCATGAGTGTCGCTAATTGGTTTTTGTCATTAGGGTTAAGAGGTTGACTGAAGTAGAACCCTTGTCCGATGCGGCAACCTAATGACAGCAGATGGCTTTGTTGTTTCGGCTCTTCGATTCCTTCTGCGATGACCTCAAGTGATAAGCTTTTTGCCATGGCAATGATGGCGCTCACTATGGCCGCACTCTCTTGATCGTCTGGGATATCGTGGATAAAGGATCGATCGACTTTGATTTTATCCAGTGGTAGCCCTTTGAGGTAAGACAGTGAGGAATAGCCTGTTCCAAAGTCATCCAAAGCTATCTCTACCCCCAGACTCCTTAGCTTGTTGAGGTCTTGGGAGGCCAACGCGGGGTCACGCATTAGAAAGCCTTCGGTGATCTCTATTTCCAACTTGTTTGCGGGGAACCCTGTTGACTCCAAAATGGATTCCAATCGACTGGTAAAGTTTCTACGCTGCAGTTGGACTGCCGAGACATTGACGGCAATTCGAGAAAAATCAAACTCATTGTCTAACCATTGTTTGCCTTGCTTACACGCTGTTTCGAGCACCCAATCGCCCAGCTCATTAATCAGCCCCGTTTTTTCCGCGATCGGAATAAACTGATCAGGCGCTATATTGCCGAGTTTAGGGTTGTGCCATCGCAGCAACGCCTCTAAGCCTGAGAGGGCACCGGTAATCAAATTGAATTGCGGCTGATAGACCAAATGGAACTCGTCATTTTTGATCGCTTGATGCAGCGCTGAGTGGAACCGAACGTGTGACTTTGATTCATCGGTAAGCTCTGGCGTGTAATACGCGTACCCATTTCGACCATTTTTCTTGGCCAGATACATCGCCGTATCGGCATTTTTCAGAAGCGCATCGGTATTGGTGCCATCTTGAGGAAAGCGCGACACTCCAATGCTGGTGGACAGATGCAGTGGGTGGCTGTCGTTCGGATAAAAAGGAGAATTGAATAACCCAAGCGCCTCATTAATGGTTTCTATTAACGACGGCGCATTGTCTAAATCTGTGGCTACAATGACAAATTCATCTCCGCCTATTCGAGCCACATGACCACGGTGATACATGGCAGACTTCAGCCTAAGCGACAGCTCAATTAATACCTGATCGCCACAGTGGTGGCCCAAGCTATCGTTGATGTGCTTGAAGTGGTCGATGTCTAGGAAAAGGGTGGCAAAGGGTTTTTTCGATTGAATCTGTTGCGTTAGAATTTGAATCAACATTGAGCGGTTGGGCAAATCAGTGAGTGGGTCATAGAACGCCATTCGTTCCAACTTTTGCTCGTTTTCCTTGCGTTCCGTTATATCCTCGAAGACACAAAGATAGTTGAGTAACTGGTCTTCTTTGCCTTGTACAGCGGTAATGGTCGATTTCTGAAGGTAGATCGATCCATCTTTACGCTTATTGGAAAGCTCACCCTTCCATTTCCCAGTATTAATCAAGCTTTGCCACAGCTCTCGATAGAAGCTTTCGTCTTGCATCCCTGACTTTAACAACCTAGGGTTCCGTCCCTTGACCTCATTCTCATGGTACCCCGTGATCTTAGTGAACGCCTGATTGACCTCGATGAGGTGGCCATTGTTATCGGTAATCATCATGCCTTCATAAGAATTATTGAAAATCTTGGAGGTGACGTTTAACTGGTTCTCAACAATCTTTCGCCGCGTGACATTGCGAGTCATCCCCAAAACACCAAGTAGCTTGCCATCTTGGTTTTTTACCGGTGATTTGATGGTTTCTAACCAGATGTCTTCTCCGCTGGCGTCTTTTCTTGGGCACTCTTCAACAATGTACTGCTTATCCGATTGAATAATTTGCGTGTCAGCATGGACAAACTTATCCGCGATCTCTTGGTCAAATAGGTGATGATCTTCCGCACCAATAATCGTACCGATGTCATACCCCCACGCTTTTTCGACGGCACGATTGCAAACCACGTATTCGCCCTTCAAATTCTTTATCCAAGCATGGTCTTCTAAACCATCAAAAAACTCTTGTAATGAGGGGAGTTGTTCACTGTGGGTGTTTTGTAGGGTGTTGATATCATGACTAAACTTACCCACGAGTACAGCTATTGAAGGGAATAGAACATCATGATCTATTTGCTCTGTTGGGGTTGTTGTCATGAGAACACCAAAGAGGGTCTTGTCGGGTCTCCAGATAGGCGTTGCCCAACCCGTTTCTCTGTGTTTTATCTCAAGCTTAGTAGATTCTGTTGATGGGTAGTGTGAATGCGACAAAGTTTGATAAAGAGAGTGAACCAAATCTATAGCAATCGGGGGCTGAGGCGGGTTACTCCCATTCAACTCTATCCAGGATTTTTCATCGGTGTATTGATAAATTTTATGCTGAGCACCCAGCGCTTCACCAAGGCTCTTCATTAGAGTTTGCCATTGTTGTGTCGTGTTGGAAGGCAAGGCAATGCGAAACATAGATACTCTCAAATTGTTGTGCAGGCAGCCCACGGACTGGCAACCTCTTATCGACATCCTTGCGGTGACAAATGAACTCTGTCCCGCAATTGATGAATCTGCAGTTTAACTTGATTACTTTTGTGAATAAGATCTTTAGATCACATAACTTTGCTTTATAAACTAAACATCTTCTTGGTTTGGAATTTTGACCTATATTGAATAAAGAGAAATAGTGTCCCAAGGAGAGAATTCATGAGCCAACATGCACTGATTTCACGTATCAACGAGCTTCCTCGTATAGAGAGTGTGTTGCAAGAGCTGCTTGAGATGGTCAATAGAGAGACCATTGATTTTGGTGAGCTCTCGCGCAAGATGTCCATGGATCAGGTATTAAGTGCGCGTGTATTAAGAATGGCCAACTCTGCCCATTTTGGTGGGGTTAAAGGCGTATCCACAATAAACGATGCGATTGTGCGAGTGGGGGCAGGCGCGATTCGTACGCTTATCTCGTCTTCGATACTCTCAACAACGTTTCCAAAGTTGGAGACGCTCAACCTTAAAGATTATTGGGCCAATACCTTTGAGGTGTCTGTGATTGCCAGTGCTATCGCCAAATCGGTCAGCCTTGATGCGAACGAAACCTTCACAACAGGTGTGCTGCACAATATAGGCGAATTGATGATTCACTCTCTGGTGCCTGAACAAGCGGTTGAAATCATGTCCCGTGTGGATGCGGGAGAGAACATTGTCAAAGTACAAAGGGATGTGCTTGATACCGACTCACAACAGCTTGGGGCGGCATTAGCGCAAGCGTGGCAATTTCCGCCTGAAATGATCGACGCCATCGCCAATGTGAATCACCCGGGGAAAGCGGCCGAGTCTAAGAAATTGGCCTGTGTGTTGTATCTCGCCAGGGACATTCATTTTAAATGGGATTCAATGCTAGGGGCGGATGAGAAACAGGCGTTTCTAGAAAACCACCCTGTAGGCAAGGCACTGTCGATCAGTCATGACATGGTCGATAAGATTGATGAAGTGCGTGGTCAAGGCAGTGAGCTGGCGTATCAGTTGTTCTAATACGCCACTGAACTGGATGAAACCTTACGAGTTCGCATTTATGCCTGTTGAGGTTTCTTTTTCCATTTCACTTGTTGAATAACAAGGCCGCCAACGATGAGGATCAGGCCAATCAATGTGGCAGGGTGAATCTCTTCGCCAATAATGGTGGCAAGCAACATGAGCGAGATGAAGGGGGAAGCAAAAATAAGATTACTGATACGAGCCGTATTTTGTGTCGATTTCAGAGCACTTAGCCACAACACAAAGGTAATGCCCATCTCAAACAACCCAACATAGGTGACCGCTAACCAACCTTGAGTGCTGATTTGTTGCCACTCTGCGCCTTCGTAAAGACTCAAAGCGATGGCAAAGGGTATCGCCACGATAAAGCCCAGCAGTACCCCAACAACGGGATCGGCTTTGTTTTTAGCGTTAAGTATCCAGTATCCTGCCCATAACAGAGTGGAGAGAAGCGCCAGTGCCACTCCAACTGGGCTGTCAAAATTCAAGCCTAATAGGTCTCCCTTCGTCGCAATAACAATCACGCCAAAGTAACAAAAGCCGCAGGCGATCCAGTCTTTTCCTCGTATCTTCTGCCCTAGGAAAACAGCGGCCATTAAGGTTAATGTTATCGCCCAACTATAGTTAATTGCTTGTGCTTGAGAGGCGGGTAATAAGTCATATGCCTTGAACAAGATAAGGTAATATGCCAATGGATTCACCAAGCCGAGTAGCAGGTAATACCAAGGGTTTGAGGTAAAAGTCGTCACGATTTGTGAGAGCTTGCCTTGAATGCTACAGATAATCATGAGCGCGATGGCAGAAACGATGCTCGCAACGGTGAGCATTTGAATCGGAGTAAACTCCGCTAAGGTCAGCTTAAAAGCCGTCGCAACGGTCGACCAGAGTAATACGGCAGAGAGGGCAAAACCAATAGCGCGGCGCTCGTTCATAGATTATCCATATAGAAACTTAAAGCAGTGAGGGCGCTAGTCTAACTGGGCGTATGGTGAGCGACAAACTGGACATTTATCCAGTATCGAAATACCATTATATTTATCGCCAGTCAGTGAGTTAACACTATCTTATGCAATGGATTATTGAGAACCAAACATTCATCATTCCTTCTGTAGCCAGCGCCGTTATTGGTGGCTCGGCAGTTGGGTTCTGGGTTAAACAGAAGATGCAGTTAACCACACAGCGACTTGAGCAGCAGATTGAATCTGAGCAACAGCTGCATAACAGCAAAAACGCTCAACTGAGTGAATCGCTTAAATTGGCGCAGCAGGAACTCGATGATCTCGATACCGCAAGGGATCAATCGGCCCACGAATTAAAGCAATCGCATGGCAAGTTGATGGCGGTGCTCGAGAAGCTGCGTCACTTTGAAACCGTTAAGCAGGAGCGTCAGCAATATGCACATGAGGTGTCTATTGTTCGAGAAGAGAAAGCGCAGTTAGAAGCTCAGTTGCGTGAACAAGAAGCGCGACATGAGCAGCAAAACATTGCCAGTGCCGAAAAACTTCAATTATTAGAACAAGCAGAAGAACGCTTAAAGCAGCAGTTTGAACACTTAGCGAATCAACTGTTTGAGGCGAAAACCGCCAAGGTTGATGAGCAGAATAGGCAAAGCCTGAATGGGCTACTTTCTCCGCTTAAAGAGCAGCTTGAAGGCTTTAAGAAGCAGGTGAATGACAACTACAGCCAAGAGGCTAAAGAGCGCCATACGCTTGTTCATGAATTGAAAAGCTTGCAGCGTTTGAATGAACAGATGACCCGAGAAGCGGTGAACCTGACGCAAGCGTTAAAAGGGGACAACAAACAGCAAGGTAACTGGGGTGAGGTGGTACTTGCGCGTGTTTTGGGTGAGTCGGGCTTGCGTGAGGGACACGAGTATCATACCCAAGTGAATTTGCAAAACGATGCGGGTAAGCGTTACCAACCTGATGTGATTGTTCACTTACCCCACAACAAGCAGGTAGTGGTCGATTCAAAAATGGCGCTGGTGGCCTTTGAGCGATACTTCAATGCTGAAAATGATCAACAAAGAGAACAGGCGCTCAGTGATCATTTAGTCGCATTACGAGCGCATATAAAAGGACTGAGCCAGAAAGATTACCATCAGCTCAAGGGCATTCAGAGTCTCGACTATGTGTTGATGTTCATTCCTGTCGAACCTGCCTTTCAAGTTGCCATTCAAACCGATCCAAGTTTGGTGAAAGACGCGATGGAGCAAAACATCATTCTGGTGAGTCCAACCACCTTGCTAGTGGCTCTACGAACCATCGATAACCTATGGCGCAATGATAGGCAAAACCAAAATGCACAGTTGATCGCTGAGCGTGCCAGTAAGCTCTACGATAAAGTGCGCTTGTTTGTGGATGACATGGAAGGGCTAGGTGGGGCACTTGATAAAGCCAACCAGAGCTACCAAGGTGCAATGAATAAACTGGCGACAGGCAGAGGCAACGTGATTAAGCAGGCGGAAGGCTTTAAGTCATTGGGTGTAGAGGTTAAAAAGCCAATCTCGAGTAACTTGGTTGAAGTCGCACAAAATGACGCTTTAGTAGAAAGACATCCTGTTGAGGATAAAGTAAACTAATTGCCCGCGGCGTATGATTTAATAACGCTGTTGAAGAGGACTGACAATGACGGACACCAACGTGCAATCAAATACAGCTTTAGAATCAAATCAATCATCGCATCAAGAAGAAACGACTCATTTTGGCTTTGAAACCGTAGCGAAAGAAGAAAAAGTGGCTAAGGTTGCCGAAGTTTTCCATTCCGTTGCTGCCAAATACGACATCATGAACGACCTCATGTCAGGTGGTGTTCATCGCCTTTGGAAACGCTTTACGATTGATTGCAGTGGCGTGCGCCCTGGCCAGCGTATTCTTGATTTAGGTGGTGGTACAGGCGACTTAACCGCCAAATTTTCTCGAATTGTGGGTGAAAAAGGCCATGTGATTTTGGCTGATATCAATAACTCAATGCTCAATGTTGGCCGCGATAAACTGCGTGACAGCGGTATCGTGGGGAACGTTCACTACGTACAAGCGAATGCAGAAGAGTTGCCATTTCCAGATGACTATTTTGATTGCATCACGATCAGCTTTTGTTTGCGTAACGTGACGGACAAAGATAAAGCACTGCGCTCAATGTATCGTGTGCTTAAACCTGGTGGCCGCTTATTGGTTCTTGAGTTTTCAAAGCCAATCTTAGAGCCTCTATCAAAAGTTTATGATGCTTATTCATTCCACCTTCTGCCTAAGATGGGTGAATTGATTGCTAATGATGCAGACAGCTATCGTTACCTGGCGGAATCTATCCGTATGCACCCAGACCAAGAAACACTAGAAGGCATGATGCAAACGGCAGGGTTTGAAAAAACCAATTACTACAACCTCACCGGCGGCATTGTTGCGTTGCACCGCGGCTACAAATTTTAACACCGCTAACCTAACGGATAATGAAGGATTGTTATGCCATTTGATCCCCTAGTGACGGCGGTTGTCGAGACCTCTTTTAATCGTCTTATTCAAGATGACCCTGAGCTTGAAAGGCGTTTATTGCGTCTAAAAGGTCAGGTGCTTCAAGTTCATCTTAAAGAGCTCAATAAAACACTTACCTTTGTATTCAGTCATCAGGTTGATGTGCTAGCGGATTACGAGGGCGAAGCCGATTGCTACCTATCGCTGAATCTATCGGTCTTGCCTGAATTGCGTGAGCAAGCCAACATCACCGATCTGATCAAACAAGATAAGCTTGATCTACAAGGTGATATTCAGTTAGCGCAGAAGTTTTCGCAACTGCTGAAAGACTGTAAACCAGACATTGAAGAGTGGGTATCACGCCTGACTGGAGATGTAGTCGCTCATACGCTGATACAAGGTGTGAAAGATGTTTCTGGTGTCATTCAAAGTAAACTGGCTCGACACCAATCCAATTTGGCGCAGGTGCTGACTGAAGAGTGGCGTATAGCACCACCACCACTAGAAATTGCCTATTTTTGCGATCAAGTCGAAGAACTCTCTTCTCAAGCCCGTCGTATTGAAAAACAGTTAGATAAGCTGTTGGAGAAAGCATGACCCCAGCAGAGTTAAAGCGCCTTTATCGCATAATCAAGGTTCAGCTTGAATATGGACTTGATGAAATACTGCCAGCGCATCAATTAACGAAAACGCCATTGCTTGTTCGAAAGTCTCTATTTTGGCTAAAGAACAAACATCCTGATAAAGAAGCCGGAGAGCGATTACGTTTGGCTCTTCAAGAGCTTGGCCCAGTATGGATCAAGTTTGGCCAGATGATGTCGACCCGGCGTGATCTATTTCCTCCATTCATTGCTGACCAGCTTGCTCTATTGCAAGATCAGGTTGCCCCGTTTGATGGCGCACTAGCCAAGCAGCAGATGGAAAAGTCTCTCGGTGGCCCGATCGAAAACTGGTTTACTGATTTTGACATTGAGCCATTGGCATCGGCTTCCATTGCACAAGTTCATACGGCAAAGCTTAAAGAGTCTGGCCGTGAGATTGTCTTGAAGGTGATTCGCCCTGATATTCATGCCGTGATAGAGGCCGACATCAAGCTGATGTATCGCATGGCCAAAATTGTGGCTAAGTCTTTGCCTGATGCTCGTCGCTTAAAGCCAGTTGAAGTCGTACGCGAATACGAAAAAACCATCATTGATGAATTAGATCTACGCCGAGAAGCGGCGAATGCGATTCAGATACGTCGAAACTTTGAAGGCAGCGAAGAGCTCTACACACCGGAAGTGATTTCAGATTTCAGTAGTGAAAATTTGATGGTTTCGGAAAGAATTTACGGAATTCAAGTCTCTGACATTGAAATGTTACAAGCCAATGGTACCAATATGCAACTATTGGCTGAGCGTGGCGTGAGTGTCTTCTTTACTCAGGTATTCAGAGATAGCTTCTTTCATGCGGACATGCACCCAGGGAATGTGTTTGTACAGCGTGAGCACCCTGAAAACCCGCAATGGATAGGGCTTGATTGTGGCATTGTTGGAACGCTAAATAGTGAAGACAAACGTTACCTAGCAGAGAACTTACTGGCGTTTTTCCATCGAGATTATCGCCGGGTGGCGGAGTTGCATGTTGATTCAGGGTGGGTTCCACGTGAAACAAACGTAGATGAGTTTGAATTTGCTATTCGCATCGTTTGTGAACCGATATTTGCCAAACCGCTGGGTGAAATTTCATTTGGGCACGTGCTATTGAATCTATTTAATACCGCTCGCCGCTTTAATATGGAAGTACAACCGCAGTTGGTATTGTTGCAGAAGACGTTATTGTATATCGAAGGTCTTGGGCGTCAGCTCTACCCTCAGTTGGACTTGTGGGCAACGGCAAAACCCTTCTTAGAAGAGTGGATGATGAAACAGGTTGGCCCGCAAGCTGTGGTTAATGCTGTGAAAGATCGAGCGCCTTTCTGGGCGGAGAAATTACCTGAGCTACCCGAGCTGTTGTATGACAGCTTGAAGCAAGGCAATACCTTAAATCAGCGCATGGAAACCTTCTATCAAGGTTATCGTCAGAGTAAACGTAACCAAGCAACTGGAATGTTTTTGTTTGGTGTTGGGGCAACATTGGTTGTATGCTCCGCAATATTAGTCAGTACACCCTATGAGCAGGTCTCTTTAGCCAGTGGTCTCGCAGGTGTCACATTTTGGCTGCTTAGTTGGCGAGCTTACCGTCAATAGGCGGTAGACTTAACTTAATTTGTAAATCAAAAACCCGAGGTAAATGAAATGGGTGGTATTAGTATTTGGCAACTTCTTATTATTGCCGTTATCGTCGTCTTACTGTTTGGTACGAAGAAATTACGCGGTATTGGTGGTGATTTGGGTGGCGCTGTTAAAGGCTTTAAGAAAGCGATGAGCGAAGACGAGTCAGCAAAGAAAGACGCAGACTTTGAGCCAAAAAACATTGAGCAAAACAAAGCAGAATCTGTGAATGCCGATGCTCAGTCGACAGACACAAAAAAAGATAAAGAGCAGGTTTAATCGGTGTTTGATATCGGTTTTTGGGAACTGGTATTAATCTCTGTGGTGGGGCTTGTAGTGCTTGGTCCAGAGCGTTTGCCTCATGCTATCCGCAGTGTCTCTAAGTTTATTGGAGCGGCGAAAGGCATGGCCAACAGCGTGAAAGACGAGCTGACTCATGAATTAAAGATTCAAGAGCTACAGGAAAACTTGAAGAAAGCAGAGCAGATGGGGATGGAAGATCTCTCTCCAGAGCTTAAATCTTCAGTTGAAGAGCTAAAACAAGCAGCCCAGGATGTTCAGCGACCATTCGCCAAAGAATCCAATGCAATCAATGCATCGAGTTCACAAGGCGAGGCCGCGACAGTAAGCAGTGCGGATTCAGCAGAAGCCAACACTGACACTCATGAACACGTTGCCACGGCAGATAAAAAAGCCGAATAGTCTCACATTAGAGGAGTCGCAAGTGTGCGGCTCCTTTTCGATCCTTTCTTTTTTCGATGCTTTTAGCATAGAGGTTTGACATGGCTTCTGTTGAGCAAACTCAACCTTTGATCAGTCACTTATTGGAACTACGAAATCGCCTTTTACGCGCCATTGCCGTCGTATTGGTCATATTCTTAGGGCTGATCTATTTTTCCAATCATATCTATGAATTTGTCGCCGCACCTCTGGTAGATCGACTTCCAGAAGGGGCAACGATGATTGCAACGGATGTCGCTTCGCCATTCTTTACACCGCTTAAGCTGACACTCATTGCCTCGGTATTCATTGCTGTACCGTTTATTTTGTATCAAGTCTGGGCCTTTGTTGCGCCTGGCTTGTATAAGCATGAACGCCGCTTGATCATGCCACTGATGTTCTCGAGCTCTTTGCTGTTTTACTGCGGTGTCGCGTTTGCGTATTTCGTGGTTTTCCCACTGGTGTTTGGCTTTTTTACCGCGATCTCGCTTGGCGGTGTTGAATTTGCCACTGACATTTCGAGCTATCTCGACTTTGTACTTGCGCTATTTTTTGCATTCGGTATTGCGTTTGAGGTTCCTGTTGCCATCATTTTATTGTGTTGGACAGGTGCGACAACGCCGAAGTCTCTTGCAGAAAAGCGGCCTTACATCATTGTTGCGGCGTTCGTTGTCGGCATGATGCTTACTCCGCCCGATCTGATTTCTCAAACCTTATTAGCGATACCTATGTGTTTGCTGTTCGAGGTGGGTTTGTTCTTTGCGCGTTTCTATATTCGTAAAGACAGAGATGATGAGCAGGACGAGCAGCAAGATTCATAGGCTCTTTAAGGCAATGAGATTTGAATAGAAAAAGGTTGGCGATAAAGCCAACCTTTTTGTTTTCTAGCCGCGTGTGCTTTACTGCCATTTCCCGCTCTACGTGAAGTAGGGTGTTGTTGTTGGCGAGACGAATACTCGGTTGCTTATAGACCGAAAAGTTTGTTGGCGTTCAAGGTCGTCAACGTATCCACGTCTTCAAGGCTAAGCTCTCGCAAATCAGCAACACGCTGACCAACTAATTGTGTATAAGCTGGCTCGTTACGCTTGCCTCGATGAGGGACGGGCGCAAGATAAGGGCAATCTGTTTCCAATAGAACGTAATTCAAATCTAGGTGTGGAATCACCTTATCCATTCCGCCATTTTTAAACGTCGATACCCCACCTAATCCAAGATGAAAGCCAAGATCATTGATCGCTTTTGCTTCTTCTACGCTCCCACCAAAGCAATGGAATACGCCCCTTAACTGGCCATTTTGCTCTTTTTCTAGAAGATGCAGAGTCTCGGCAATAGAGTCTCGCGTATGGATCACAACGGGAAGATCCATCTCTTTGGCCCAGTTAAGCTGGGTGGTAAAGGCCATTTCTTGCTCTGATTTGTAGGTTTTATCCCAGTAGAGGTCGATACCAATTTCGCCCACAGCGATAAAGTTATGCTTATCGAACCAAGAATGAACAGTGTCTAGCGTCTGCTTAACGTCGGCATCCACATAGCAAGGGTGAAGCCCCATCATTGAGTGGCAGATCTCAGGGTAGGCCGCTTGCGTTCTTAGCATGGGGTCAATGGACTCAAGATCGATATTAGGCAGCAGTATTTTGGTTATGCCTTGTTGAAGCGCGCGTTGAACCACTTCGTCTCGGTCATTATCAAATTCACTGGCGTATATGTGGGCATGGGTATCAATCATGGTCGTCTCTTCAAGGTGTAGGGCTATTATCTTGTCGAGTATACGGCAGTGTGAGCCTTGGGTCATTTTTAGCATTTTTGTTTATTCATGCTAGCGCAGGGCATAATGAGTGATATTATTTTGTTTTGCGTTTTCATCAGACAAGGAGAATCGGGTGTCTGTATCTATCCAAGGTCAATTCCCTGGCCGTCGTATGCGCCGTATGCGTAAACATGAATTTAGCCGTCGTTTAATGGCTGAAAATCAATTATCTGTGAGTGATCTGATTTACCCAATGTTCATCTTGATGGGAAAAGATCGTCGTGAAAGCGTCGAATCGATGCCTGGTGTGGAGCGTCTATCGATCGATCTTATGCTCGAAGAAGCGTTGTATCTAGCGAACCTTGGCGTGCCCGCTATCGCATTATTCCCTGTGGTGAGCCAAGACGTGAAAAGCTTATGCGCGACTGAAGCGTATAGCTCTGATGGTTTAGTTCAGCGTGCGGTTCGACTACTCAAAGAGCACATTCCTCAGATTGGTGTGATCACCGATGTGGCATTGGATCCCTTCACGACTCACGGCCAAGATGGCATCATCGATAACGATGGCTATGTGATGAACGATGAAACGACCGAAGTCTTGATCAAACAGGCGATATCTCACGCTGAAGCGGGTGCCGATGTGGTTGCACCGTCAGACATGATGGACGGAAGAATCGGTAAGATCCGAGAAGCGCTTGAGGAAGCTGGGCACATTCATACCCAGATCATGGCTTATTCTGCGAAATATGCGTCAAGTTACTATGGCCCATTTAGAGACGCGGTTGGATCTTCTTCAAATTTGAAAGGTGGCAATAAGAAGAATTATCAGATGGACCCTGCGAACAGTGATGAAGCATTGCAAGAGGTTGCGATGGACATCAACGAAGGTGCAGACATGGTGATGGTTAAGCCTGGTATGCCGTATCTGGATGTGGTTCGCCGTGTTAAATCTGAGCTGAAAGTACCAACTTTTGCTTATCAGGTGTCTGGTGAGTACGCAATGCATAAGGCGGCTATCCAAAATGGATGGTTGAATGAGCGTGAGACCGTTCTGGAGTCATTATTATGCTTCAAGCGAGCTGGTGCTGACGGTATCTTAACTTACTTTGCTAAAGACGTTGCACAATGGCTGGCTGCTGACAATGCAGAAGCTGCGCAGCATTTAGATAAAAAGTAACGACGCGATACATTCCGATTAAGGCTGGCGTTTGCTAGCCTTTTTTGTTTCAAGACAATGAGTACTGAGATCTCAAAGGGGGCCAGATGACAATAAGAATCGAAGAGGGGAGCCTAGAAGAGGTAAAGCTCGTCGTCGACAAAATTGGTGAGTTTACTCGAAAGCAAAGTATTGAATCGATGCAACAAAAACTAGCGGGTCGAGTTCACCTTGTGTTGGTGGCATTTGATGGCGAGCAGCCCGTTGGTTTCAAAATTGGTTATCAATTAGACAATAATACGTTTTACAGTTGGTTTGGTGGCGTTTCTCCTGATGGTCGGAAGCAGGGGATTGCTCAGTCATTATTAGAGAAACAAGAGCAATGGGTAAGAGAGCAAGGCTATCAAGTCATAAAAGTGAAATCTCAAAACCGTTATCCATCAATGCTTAGATTACTGATTGGAAACAACTATCTTATTGAAAGTACGAGTAAAAGTCACAGTTTAGATGATTTAAAAATAGAATTCATAAAACTAATTTAAAAT
>NZ_MCWZ01000014.1:85862-92506 GCF_002877365.1 Vibrio sp. 10N.261.55.A7 | reverse complement strand
CAATAACTTATTGATCCAGATCAATACAATAACCTCAATAAAGTTAATGTTTTTTGTTGTGTTTTGACTCACATCAATATTAGAATGGTCGGCATAAGATAAGAATTATCTGCTCGACTTAAAATTTAACAACAATTTCCACGCAAGTGGACTAGGAGAAAGTTATGATCCAAGGTATTCAAATTACTCAAGCTGCAAACGACGATCTACTTAACTCAATCTGGCTACTAGATAGCGAGAAGAATGAAGCGCGTTGTGTGGCAGCGGCTAACGGCTATGAAGCTGACCAAATCGTTGCTATTAACGATCTAGGCCAGTACGAAAGCCGTGAAGTTGCTATCGAAACACCACCAAAAATTGAAGGTGGCCAACACCTGAACGTTAACGTTCTTAAGCGTGAAACTCTGGAAGATGCTGTTGCACACCCAGAAAAGTACCCACAGCTAACTATCCGTGTTTCTGGCTACGCTGTTCGCTTTAACTCGCTAACGACTGAGCAACAAAAAGACGTTATCGCACGTACTTTCACTGATTCTCTATAATCAGTTCGCTAATCAAAAAGCAAAAATAAAAAAGCGGCGCTATTATTAGCGCCGCTTTTATTTTCATTGGATAGTAGTCAAAGTCCACATCTATTTATCAATAACAGATGAGGACTTTCAATTTGAGACTATTTTTGCACTCGACGTAAAACAGCCTTCAAAGCATCAAAGTCGTCTGCTAAATCTTCTGATAGAAGTTCCATCGCGGCATGTTTAGCCAATGGCGCTGGTACATCGATATCCGCTGACAGAATGTCATCAACGACTTCTTTGAACTTAGCTGGGTGCGCAGTACATAGGAATAGCCCAGTTTCACCTTCTTGCAGTTGTTCACCCAGTAAACGATAAGCGATAGCACCGTGAGGCTCACATAAGTAACCGGCGTCATGCAGCTCTTTTACTGACTCTGCACTTTGCTCATCAGTCACCATACCTTTACCTAAGGTATCTAAGCCCCAACCTTTCAATTGGCAAAGCTCTTCGATACGTGGCCAGTTATTTGGTTGGCTCACATCCATCGCATTCGATGTTGTTGCAACTGTTGGTTTTGGATCCCACTTGCCTGTTTCTAGGTAACGTGGAACAGTATCGTTCGCGTTTGTCGCTGCAATAAAACGTTTAATCGGTAAACCGAGCGCTTTAGCCAATAGGCCAGCAGTGAGGTTACCAAAGTTGCCACTTGGTACTGAGATAACTAGATTCTCACGCTCTTGTTTACTAAGCTGAGCCGCCGCTTCAAAGTAGTAACAGATCTGAGCCATTAAGCGGCTAATGTTAATTGAATTTGCTGAGTTTAGGCCAATCTCTTCACGCAGTGCTGCATCGTCAAAAGACTGTTTAACCAACGCCTGACATGCATCAAAGTCACCATCAATGGCAACCGTGTGAATATTATTACCAAGCGTACAGAAGAGTTTCTCTTGTAGCGGGCTGATTTTCCCTTTCGGGTACAGAATCACAACATTGATGTCTTCCATACCATAAAACGCATGCGCAACCGCAGCGCCAGTATCACCCGATGTCGCGGTAAGAATGGTGATTTTACCGCCGTCGGAGACCGCGGCGAGAGACTGAGCCATGAAACGGCCACCAAAGTCTTTAAACGCTAGGGTTGGACCATGAAAAAGTTCCAACGCGTAGACGCCATCTTTCACTTGCTTAATCGGTGCAGGGAATTGAAATGCTTCAGATACAAGGCCTTTAACAACCTCTTGCGAAAGCTCATCACCAATCAACGCTGACAAGATTTTTGCACTGCGAGAAGTAAAATCTTCGGCTAATAATGCATTTATATCATCAAACTTTGGCAGTTCTGACGGGAAAAATAGACCTTGATTACGACCTAACCCTTGGCGCACGGCTTGGCCAAAAGAGACTTGTTCATCATTTTCTTTGATGTTGTAGAGCTTCATAGTGAACTTCCTGTAACGGTCGAGCCTTGCTTGTCTAAGCGACAAACATGGACGAATCCTTCTTGATTTTGTACATAATTTTGTTCAAGCCAACGAGCAACTCGCTCGGCAACTTCTTTATCTTGGCAAATGCTAAATAAGGTTGGCCCGCTTCCAGAAATTCCGGTCGCCAAAGCCCCTGCTGACATCGCGTATTTACGCGCTTCAGCAAAACCAGGCAGCAGTTTCTCACGATATGGTTCCGCGATCACGTCTTTGATCATCTTCGCAGCTAATTCTGGTTGCCCTGAATGGCAAGCGTGAATAAACCCAGCCAAATGGCGACCATGTGCGATGATATCTTGACGACGGTATTGAGAAGGCAAAATTTCGCGAGCTTCCGCAGTCGATACTGTTATCCCAGGGTACGCCATAACCCAATACCACTCATCAAAACACGGTACTTCCTGACTGATAATGCCGAGCTCTTCAAGCATTAGCTGCAATCCACCAAGGTAACAAGGGGCGACATTATCGTAGTGAGTGCCACCGGATATTTTGCCTTCCATTTCCCCCATTAGGGCTAGCAGTTCAGTTTCATTCAGTGGTTGACCGTGAAAACGGTTTAGCGCATCTAACGCAGCGACGATAGAACAGGCACTTGATCCTAGCCCCGAACCAATTGGCATATTCTTCTCAAGTGTCATCTCTAATGGTTTTAGTTCAACACTCTTTTTGGCGAGTTCGCGTGCGAACACCACCCAGCAATCGTAGACAATGTTATCTTTTGCTTCAGTTGGTAATTTGGCGACAAAGCTGCCTGCTGTTTTCAAGCTAAAAGCTTCACTGCCCGACTTAACCAAGACTCGATCGCCCAACAAAGTACCATCAACAGGAGACACAGCCGCACCAAGAACGTCAAAACCAACGCTCACGTTGCCTATCGATGCAGGTGCATAAACGACAACGTCCATATCATTTGAGCTCATTTTATACCCCTAATTTCCAACCAAGCGTACGCATAACATCTGAGAAAACACCGGCTGCAGTCACTTCCGTACCTGCACCGTAGCCACGTAAAACTAATGGGATTGGCTGATAGTATCGGCTATAAAATGCCAACGCATTTTCACCATCTTTGATTTTATACATAGGATCATCGCCATCAACAGCAGCAATACGAACCTTGCACTTGCCTTCTGCGATTTCACCTACGTAACGAAGCACCTTGCCTTCTTCAGCCGCTTTTGCTGACTGCTCTTGGAAATACGCATCCGCCTCAGGAAGACGAGCCATAAACTCTTCAACAGAACCAGAGTCATCAAAACCAGGTGGTAGAGCTTGGTCAACTTCAACATCTTCAAGCTCTAGCGCCATACCCGCTTCACGCGCAAGAATAAGCAACTTACGGGCGACATCCATACCGGATAGGTCATCACGAGGATCCGGTTCGGTAAAACCATTTTCATTAGCAATGTTCGTTGCTTCGCTCAGGGTCATACCTTCATCAAGCTTACCGAAGATGTAAGAAAGTGAACCTGATAATATACCGTTGAATTTCTCTAGTTCGTCACCAGCAGAGATAAGGTTCTGCAGATTCTCAATAACGGGTAAACCTGCACCTACGGTTGTTTCGTACATCAACTTACGGCGAGAGTTACGTGCCACCTCACGAAGCTGGTGGTAGTAAGCCATGCTTGATGTGTTTGCCTTTTTATTAGGCGTAACCACGTGGAAACCAGCCCCTAAGAAATCGGCGTATTGATTTGCTATTGCTTCACTAGAAGTACAGTCGACAAGAACAGGATTAATGATGTGATTACGTTGTACCAAAGAAATCAGGCGAGCTAGGCTAAACTCTTCCGACGCACCTTGCATGCGGTCACGCCAATGTTCAAGAGGCAGCCCATCACTATCAAGGAGTAACCCTTTGCTGTTTGCTAAGCCACAGACGCGGATCACAATGCCTTTGTCGGCGAGTTTGGCTTGTTGACGCTGTATCTGGTCAACCAATTCACCACCAACGCCACCAACACCCACAACAAACACATCTAAGAAGTGCTTAGAATTGAATAGGTTTTCGTGACAAGCTTTGATGGCTTCGGCGATTTTATCTTCTGGAATAACGGCTGAGATGGCGCGTTCTGAAGAGCCCTGTGCAATCGCGACGATGTTAACGTTCACTTCTGCAAGCGAGGCAAAGAATTGAGATGCCACACCGCGAGATGTGCGCATACCGTCACCAACTAAGGTCACGATTGACACATCATCCATGAACTCGACTGGCTCAAGTAAGCCATCTTTAAGTTCAAGTTCAAAAGCATCACTCAATACCTGCTCCGCTTGTAGTTTGTCGGCAGATTCGATACAAAAGCTAATGCTGTATTCTGAAGATGATTGCGTGATTAGAACAATAGAAATGCCTGCAGATGACATAGCGCCAAATACACGGCTTGCCATGCCAACCATGCCTTTCATACCTGGGCCAGAAACGTTCACCATCGTCAGGTCATTTAGAGTGGTAATGCCTTTGATCGCTAAGTTGTCTTCGCCTGTATCTTGACCAATGAGTGTTCCAGCACCTTGTGGATTAAAGCTGTTTTTAATCAAACATGGGATATGGAACTGAGCAATAGGAGCGATAGTCTTAGGGTGCAATACTGAAGCACCAAAGTACGACAGCTCCATGGCTTCTTGGTAGCTTAGAGATTTAAGTAAGCGAGCATCATCGACAAGACGAGGGTCGCAGTTATATACGCCGTCAACGTCTGTCCAGATCTCACAACAATCGGCACGTAAACAGGCTGCAAGTACTGCTGCTGAGTAATCAGAGCCATTACGACCTAACGTGACCAACTCGCCTTTAGCATTACCGGCTGTAAAGCCAGGCATGATGTTGACGTGGCCAGTTGGAAGTGGATTTTGCTTAAAGTTTTGGGTTGAAACGTCTACATCAACCATTGCTTCAAGGTGATCACCTTGAGCGTAAAGATATTGAACAGGGTCGATAAGGCTTGCAGGTTGCCCTTTTGCTTCCAGCGCCGCTTTCATGAGCTGAATTGAGATTCGCTCACCTTTACTGATGATGCGCGCATTTACGTGGTTAGGGCACATGCCAAGCAGGTTGATACCATGAACAAACTGACGCAATTGAGAAAGCGACGTTTTCATCTGCGTGGTAAAGCCTTTACCACATATGCCAGGAAGCTCCGCTTTAATCTGTTCAAACAGATCTTTGAAAGATGTCTCTAGCTCAGATATTTGTAAATCGGCTTCGCCATTACGCAGCGCCGCTTCTATCACCGCGACTAATTTGTTGGTTGTCTTCCCAGGGGCAGATAGTACTACCGCCACTTCTTCTTGCTGCGCATTATTAGCAATGATGTCTGCCGCTCTTAAAAAACGATCAGCATCCGCTAATGATGAACCTCCAAACTTTAATACTCGCATCCCTTCTCTCCAAAGTTTTTAATCTGACATAAAAAAAGGCCTGTATCTCGTGGGATACAGGCCTTTTTTGAATTTCTTTCGGTTAGCAGCCTGCCCCAACAATTGTCATGTCGGTAATAATAATGGTTGTAATTATTAGTGAACGGCTATGTCGCATATCGTTATCTCTAACCTCGTCTTTATTACCTATACGTTTACCTTATTTAGTGCGATTGAGTCAATCAAAAGTTATTTTTTTTAGCGTCATCTCGTTATTCAAGCAACAAAACACGTATATTCAACATCTTTAAGTGACACAATCCATAATTGAGCACTCTCATAACCAAATGCTATATGCAATACAAGACATGAGGTCAATTTTTGTGCTTTACTTATCTTTGCAACAAAATAGTGGTCAATAAAAATAAGAAAAAAGCAAAGAACTAAGAACAAGAACAAAGGAGTGGTGCATGAAAATATTAGTCAGTTTAATCACACTGCTTTTGTGTTCGCATGCCTATGCCACATCTTTGCCTTCCCTCTCTAGCCTTGAGGCTGATTCTCCCCATAAGCTCTTTATGTCAAGCGAGCAAAGACCAAGCAATTTTGACTCTTGGAAGATTGATAGCGGATACGCCTACAACGTTTTTGACAAGATTGATCTTTACGTCGGTACACGAGTCAATAATTCCAATAGCAACGAAAACGGATTTCTAAGCGGAGTCAGTTATCAAGTATCAAATCGTATCTCAGTAAAAAGTACTCTACATACACATACCGAAGTGACTGAAGACTCTCGGTCCGAAGCGATTTCAGCTGAAGTTTCTAGTCGCATGAAGTTAACAGATAAAATTGACTTGCATGCCACACTTGATTATCAAGAATGGCAGCAAGGAATTGAATTCGGATTGGGTTTCCGCTTTTAGTTAAAGCAACATCTCTTTTGACGTCAGAACACCATTCCAATCGGCGTAGATAAAATCTCCAGGCTGAATCATTTGATTTTGAATCGCTAGTGACACGCCAATTTCTCCTGCCCCTTTCTTTTCTGTTTTTATAGGACAAGCACCTAATGCTTTGATACCCAGATCCATTTGCGAAAGTTGAGCCACATCTCTAACCGCGCCAAAGATGATCACGCCTTCCCAACCATTCTCTATAGCGCTGATTGCGACTTGATCTCCCATCAATGCTCTTTTGCACGACTGACTGCCGTCTACCACGAGGACTTTTCCTCTCCCGTCAGTGCTAAGTACATCACGAACCTTCGAGTTATCGTGAT
>NZ_MCWZ01000014.1:84874-85146 GCF_002877365.1 Vibrio sp. 10N.261.55.A7 | reverse complement strand
CCGTTACAATCTGCCCATAAAAAGCATCTCTCAAGCCAAAGTTTTGCAAAGGTTGTTCAATTAGAGTGACCTTGTCTTCATATTGATCACAAATGTCTGGTGTAATATCGTTCATATATCCTCCTTGATTTAGTGTAATTCTTTTTCAGCACCTTCCTTTAGCTGGCCCTAAAAATTGATGTTTTCCGACTTAGAAATGCAGTTTTGGGTTACCAATGCATCCGCATAAGTCATGCTCGAGTCGAAACAGTAACAGTTTCAGATTCCTACAT
>NZ_MCWZ01000014.1:0-84126 GCF_002877365.1 Vibrio sp. 10N.261.55.A7 | reverse complement strand
AGTTTCAGATTCCTACATTCGAGTTTCAGATTCCTACATTCGAGTTGCGATTACAAATCTCTAGTAAAGCAATAAGCTGCTGTCTAATCGATGAGAGCACTGTGTGTGTACTCTATTTGACGATAGCAAGTAATACAAAACGATCGATGATTAAACCGTATGGATAGAACTACTCGGCATATGCACGTTTACACACAAACAACCCAATAACATTGCCACTATACTATTAATATTTGTTACAGTTGAACTATTGATGTAAATCAACAAAGTGAAAGGAATTAACATTCTGGCATTGTTAGCAGGCTGTTAAGATTATAAAATCCACGTCATAGACTAGTAGAAAAACGAACAAGGATAGGGAAGCTACCACAACAAATTGTGGCACTAAGGATAGTAGGCAACTGTAGTGTTATTTCTAACAACTTTGGTTTATTATTAAAAAATAATTAACTATATGTTATTTTCTGCCTAGTATTTAATCTATTAGCACAATTTTATCACAAGTTTAGGTACCGCCAATGCAAACCCCGCAGATCCTTATCGTTGAAGATGAGCAAGTAACTCGTAACACTCTAAAAAGTATTTTTGAAGCAGAGGGATACGCTGTTTTTGAAGCAAGTGACGGTGAAGAGATGCACCAAGTCTTGACTGATAACCAAGTAAATCTGGTTATTATGGATATCAACCTTCCAGGTAAAAATGGCCTTCTACTAGCAAGAGAATTACGCGAGCAAGCAAATGTTGCGCTAATGTTCTTAACAGGTCGTGACAACGAAGTTGATAAGATATTGGGTTTAGAAATTGGTGCTGATGATTACATTACCAAACCATTTAACCCAAGAGAGCTGACTATTCGTGCTCGTAATCTTCTGAGCCGCTCAATGAATGCAAGCGCTGCATTAGAAGAGAAGCGCAGTGTTGAAAAGTATGAGTTCAATGGTTGGATTCTAGACATCAACAGTCGTTCTTTAGTTAGCCCTGCAGGCGAAGGCTACAAGCTTCCGCGCTCAGAGTTCCGTGCATTGCTTCATTTCTGTGAAAATCCAGGCAAGATTCAAACTCGTGCTGATCTACTGAAGAAAATGACTGGACGAGAATTAAAGCCTCACGATCGTACTGTTGATGTGACTATCCGTCGTATTCGTAAGCATTTTGAGTCTGTTTCAGGGACACCTGAAATCATTGCGACAATCCACGGCGAAGGTTACCGTTTCTGTGGTGATTTAGAAGAGTAATCGCTTCTAAATAATGTTTCTACATAGTGGTTTCTAAGTGAAATCAAGATGATATTGAAAAAGGCTTGCTATCACCAGCAAGCCTTTTTGTTTTTCGTCACTCTACTCGAACTGAGTTATTAGTAAACGGTATCAATAGTCACATTGCGTTCAACAATCCAAGTTTCATGTCCTTGGTTAGTCATTAAAATAGCGATATCAACCGGTAAATCCGTAGCAACTGGGACTTGCCACTCGAATGCTATCTCCCATTGATTTTCACTATGTGTGCGAATATCGACGTCTTCACTGTTAACCACCCAAGTGTCACTGCCCTGCTTAATCGCGACACTAACAACTTCCAGTTGAGCCGGTAACACATCTTCAGACTCTAGCGACAAAGCAGCATGTATGCTTTCTTCCTGAGTAGAAGGCTCACCTATCTTAGGCATTTTATCTACCCAGAGAGAGCTTTTTAACTCAATCGTTGTTTGTTCAATGACCACCGCATTCTTTTGCTGCCAATCCACATTGGTACTTTGACACCCGCCGAGAAGTGCCAATGATAATGAAGCTAATGCAATATTTTTAATCATAGTGTTACCTCTTAGCTAGCCACTCTTTTAGTATTTGAATATCGTGCTGGTACTCGTTGTTAATTTCTTCAACCCAGTCCGAGATGTTTTCCCACCAGGTTACCCTTTCAGGTGATTGTGCTTTTTGTGCTATTTTTTGAATACGCTTCAATCCTATCGATCCAGCAGCCCCTTTAATTTTATGCGCTTCAGAGACTATTCGGTCTTGATCTTTAGCGATCATGTTTGAGTCTAATATCTCAAGGTAATCCGGCATCATACTTTCAAACATCTCAATACTATCAAGAACAGGCTTCACACCCACAATGCCGACATAAGACTCTAACATAGGTAAATCCAATAACGTCGAATAGGAATCTTCAGACGTATCGACTTGTTCTACCTCAGGGGATTGAACTGATGATACTGTATCCCTTTCACACAAGCGAGCAATGACCTCTTGGATTGCAATCACGGAAAGAGGCTTACTTAATGCCTCGTCCATCCCTTTTTCTATATATTCATTCTTATTTTTCAAAACATTAGCTGTAAGCGCCACCAGAGGCGGTAAATCTGTGTAGGTTTGTTTGAATGATTGGGCGACGTCAAATCCAGTCATATCTGGTAACTGAATATCAAGCAGCACTAAATCAAACTCATCAACCTTAAATTGGTCAATAGCTTCTTGCCCAGTCATTGCAACGGTGACCTGATGCCCTAAGCTTTCAAGCAGTGATTTCGCTACCGTGACGTTAAGCTCGATATCCTCAACCATAAAGATTCTTAAACCAGGCTGTTCAAGCGTCTCTACGTGTTCAACCAAAGAGGTATCTGCCAGAGGAACGGTCAGATTAACGGTGAAGGTCGTACCAAATCCGTCTTCACTTGAGACTGAAATATCACCATTCATCATATTGATAAGTTGCTTTGAAACAGCAAGACCAATGCCTGTACCTACAGCATGGAGATTATCTTTGCCGGATTTCACTTGGTAATACATCGCGAAGATCTTGTCCAATTCGCTCTCGGCAATACCAATTCCAGTATCTTCAATTTCAATGACAATCTCAGCGCTGTCCTCAATGAGGTCGGCACTGACGGTCATTACAACACCACCTTCTTTAGTAAACTTCATGGCATTGCTGATTAAGTTCCACAATACTTGTCGCAAGCGAGTCGCATCTATCTCGATCGCAGTCGGTAAATTGCTCAATCGCTCCAAATCAAATCGCAAGCCTTTTTGCTCTGCCATTAGCGCAGAAATACTTTCAATCTCCGCAATGAATTCTTCAAAATGCAGTGTTGTTGGTAATAGCTCTAACTTCCGGCGATCAAACTTATCCATATCGATAATGTCGCTGAAGATATTCCCAAGTGTAATCGCACTCACATTGATCGTTTGCATGTATTTGCGCTGCTCTTGGTTAAGCTGGCTATCCAACAGCATTCGACTCAAACCAACAATGCCGTTCAGTGGTGTACGCAACTCATGGCTGATTGTTGAAATGAACGTCGTTTTATCCCGGCTCGCTTTTTCCAATGACTCTTCATGCTGCTTACGCTCGGTAATATCACGACCAAAACCAACCAAGCCTAAATGAGCGCCTTCATTGCTGTAAAACGGAACCTTGCGTAATTCAAAGTAGTTTTTTCTGCCATCCGGGTACTCCAACCACTGTTCATACGTGATCGCTTGATTATCTAGAAATACTTTTTGGTCGGTATCAATGATCTGTTCAGCCACTTCTTCGCTGTACACATCTCTAGGGGTTAAACCAACAAGTTCATGCTCTCTTCGACCAGTTAGCTCTTCCATAGCTCGGTTACAACCTGAAAAAATGCCATCTGCATTTCGGTAATAGATAAGATCAGGGGAGGCATCAATAAACGATCGAAGCAAGGCCGTCCGTTCTGCGAGTTCGACTTGCGTACGTTCGCGCTGATAGACTTCATTCTCCAGATCGTTTATTGCTTCTTTTCTCGCCTCTTCTGCTTTTATCCGCTCTTCTATTTGGAGATTGAGTTTAGAAATATTCTGCTGAAGCCGAAGATTAAGCTCTTGATCGCGAGAACGCATGTCTTTCAGTTTAGAAACAAGCTTTGATAAACGTTGTCGTGACTCTTCAAGTTGGTCCACAACAACAGAAAGAAAATATACAGCCCAAGGCGTGATGATTAAACCAAAGAAAACCGAGCGCACAATATCAATATCATCAACATGCCCACTTAATCCAAGCGTGATACCGACTTGAACAACCACGGCTAAGGCAACTAAGGCGAGTGCAAGTAAAATTGAGAAGCGTAGGATGCCAAGTTTAACTAATAGGTCGACATAATACTGGGCAAGATTTTTGATTGGTTTCATTAAAGGCTTCCTGCGTAAGTGAGCCTTTCAGTTTACTCTGTTTGAACAGATTAGGTAAGCTAACTGCATCACAGCAATACCTTTATAGCTAGGTTTAACGGCCACCTATTTATGGTGCTTTATTAAGCGCTCTTACATGTTTCAACACTCTTTGGTATTGCAGAAAAGTAGGTATGTAGAAAAGGGGACAGTCTTAGCAGTGCCATGCAGTCAGTACTCCTATAAAGACGAAGCAAAAGTGGACGGCTCCGCCTTTAGGGTTATGCGCTTAGGTCAATTCAGGTTTTGAGTAAATGAATGGCTGATCTAACAAAGAGCCTTGAGCGCCCTGAACATTGAGCGCACGGCCAATTTCAGTCATCGCTAACCAACGGTTCTCACACCAAAGTGGATCAAGTAAAGTTGGGCGACGCGCCGCCGATGAAACGCGGTGATACACAATATCAGGAGGCGTCATGCGAATCATCTGGCTCGCGATTGAGACATATTCTTCTAATTCAGGCGCTTTCAGTTTTCCCGCCCGCCATGCCTTAGCCATGGTGCTGCCTTCAACAATATGCAAACCATGCAGCTTGATACCATCAGTACCCACTTGCAGTACTTTATCTAACGTTTCAAAGTTGTCTTCTTTTGATTCTTTTGGAAGACCCACAATTAAATGGGTGCACACTTTAATGCCTAAAGATCGGGCTCGTTTGGTTATCTCCGCGTAGCATTCAAAGTCATGACCGCGATTAATGCGTTTTAAGGTTTGATTGTTTGCCGTTTGCAGACCAAGTTCTAGCCAGATTTCATAGCCCTTTTCAACATATTCGGAAAGCAGATCAAGCACTGCATCAGGAACACAATCAGGACGAGTACCAACACACAGCCCAACCATGTCTGCAGCCTTTAAAGCTTCCTCATACATGTTCCTAAGTACCTGAACTTCAGCGTAGGTATTGGTATAAGCCTGAAAGTATGCAAGGTATTTTTTAGCTCGTTTAATTTCACCCGCTCGGTCAGTCAATTGTTCAACGATACTCTGAACCTGCGTTTGTTCATCAGCAAATGACGCAACATTGCAGAATGTGCACCCACCCCGTCCAATCGTCCCATCTCGGTTAGGACAGCTAAATCCACCGTGCAGTGTCAGCTTATGAACCTTTTCACCATAACGACGCTGTAAATCCTGACCAATGGTGTTCACCAACTCATGTAACTGCATATACTGACCATATCTTTGATTGCTAAACTGCTAGTAATCGAAACTATTATCAATTCGATTACTGAAAATTAATTACATCCTTGCAAGAGAAAGTCACGCATAATAATTACCCTTCCATCTCGAATAACTATCAAAAATCAATAAACATGCAGAAATATTGATAAAAACCCCTCCTGTTGCATAAATGTTAACTATAATATGCATTTTTTAACTAAAAAAATGGTCTACAAGAGTGAGTTTTCATTGCAATGAGCATCGACTAAATTGTAGGATACTTACACAATACCGCATGGATTGTGATCTTTATTACAAGATCAGTTGCGGATTAATCGGTGAATCCAACCTCCCACCTATATAAATCACTGGATAGTGATTTTAAACAACTGGATATCACTAAGGATTGTTTTTCTCGCCATATATTTCGACGAGAGACGGAAAGGACTCAGCCAGTCACCACTGATTGGTTCAGATTCATAAAAATAAAGGACCAGACTCAACACTAAGTTGGACTTAGGCATGTTGCGTCTATATTAAACTGGAAGGATGTATCTATGGTAGATAGAGAGCAGAATGCACAGGGCATGTATACTCCTGAATTGGAGCACGATGCGTGTGGTATCGGTTTTGTTGCTCACCTAAAAAACCGTAAATCTCATGATGTAGTCACTCAAGCACTCGATATGCTTGCTCGCATGGAACACCGTGGCGGACAAGGTTGCGATCCTTGTTCAGGTGATGGTGCGGGTATCTTGCTACAAAAACCCCATGAATTTTTACTCGAAGAATCGGTGAAGTTAGGTATTAAACTGCCATCTTTCGAGAAATATGGCGTAGGTGTCGTACTTTTCCCTAAAGACGAACATAAACGAGCGCAATGTCGCGACATTCTTGAACGCAATGCTCAACGTCTAGAACTTGAAGTACTGGGCTATCGCGAGTTACCAACCGATAACTCTATGATCGGTGCTGACCCTCTAAGCACAGAACCTCAATTCGAGCACGTTTTCATCTCTGGTGGCCCAGGTATTACTCCAGAAGAGCTTGAGCGTAAGCTTTACGTACTTCGTAACTATACCGTTCGCGTTTGTCTTGAAAGCGTGTCTAACATTGGTGACGACTTCTATATCAACTCGATGTCTTACAAGACTCTTGTCTATAAAGGTCAATTGACCACTGAGCAAGTGCCTCAATACTTCTTAGACTTACAGAATCCAACGATGGTGACGGCACTCGCGCTTGTTCACTCTCGTTTCTCCACCAATACATTCCCTCGCTGGCGTCTGGCTCAACCATTCCGTTACATCGCTCATAACGGCGAAATTAACACGGTTCGTGGTAACTTGAACTGGATGAAAGCGCGTGAAGCGATCATTGAATCTGATCTCTTCACTCAAGCAGAAATCGACATGCTTCTTCCTATTTGTCAGGAAGGCAGCTCGGATTCATCAAACTTCGATATGGCACTAGAGCTCCTAGTTCTATCTGGTCGCAGCCTGCCACACGCATTAATGATGATGATCCCTGAAGCATGGCAAGAAAACAAAAACATGGATCCAACTCGTCGCGCGTTCTACCAGTATCACGCTAACGTCATGGAACCATGGGATGGCCCAGCTTCTGTCTGTTTCACCGATGGTGTTCAAGTAGGTGCAACGCTTGACCGTAACGGTCTGCGCCCTTCTCGCTACACAGTGACGAAAGATGACTTCCTAGTCATGGCTTCTGAATCTGGTGTTGTTGAAATCGCCCCTGAAAACGTTGAGTTCCGCGGTCGTCTACAGCCAGGTCGTATTTTCGTAGCCGATCTAGAACAAGGTCGCATCATTTCTGATGAAGAAGTGAAAGACGGCATCGCCAACGGTCAACCATACGAGCAGTGGGTTAAAGACAACCTACTAAGCCTAAAAGAGTTGCCTGAAGCAGATAACGCACACAGCCAACCGTCTCCAGAGCGACTAATGCACCACCAGCAAGCATTTGGTGTGAGTTCTGAAGAGGTCAATGAAATCATTGTTCCTCTTGCGAAAACGGGCTACGAGCCTCTTTCTGCAATGGGTGCGGATTGGCCACTAGCGATTTTATCGCATCAGTCACAACATCTATCTAACTACTTCAAACAGTTATTTGCTCAAGTCACTAACCCGCCTATCGACCCGATTCGTGAGCGCATGGTTATGTCTCTGAACACTTACCTAGGTAAAGATCAGAACTTACTTGCTGAAACACCAGAACACTGTCAAAAAGTAGAATTGGAATCACCAGTACTTTCAAACGCTGAACTTGAAAAGCTTCGCGCTATCGATAACGAGCACTTACAAGCTAAGACGCTAGACATCGTATTCCGTGCAAGTGAAGAAGAAGGCAAACTGGAACGAGCACTTAAACGTGTTTGTCAGTACGCAGAAGATGCAGTAATCGATGGTTACTCAATCATTCTTCTCACTGACCGCGCTGTAAACTCTAACCACGCTGCTATTCCAGCAATGTTGGCAGTTGGCGCCGTTCACCACCACCTAATCCGTAAAGGTTTGCGTGCGAAGTGTGACATTGTGGTAGAAACAGGTGACGCACGTGAAACGCATCACTTTGCAACTCTGGTTGGTTACGGTGCAAACGCAGTCAACCCATACCTAGTCACTGAAACAATCATTGACCTTCAGCGCACTAAGAAGCTAGACCCTAGCCTATCGCCAGAAGAACTGTTTGATAACTACCGTAAAGGTGTTAACGGCGGCCTTCTTAAGATTTTCTCTAAGATGGGTATTTCTACGCTTCAGTCTTACCACGGTGCTCAAATTTTCGAAGCACTGGGTATCAGTAAATCTGTAGTTGAAAAATACTTCACGGGTACAGTTTCTCGTATCCAAGGTTTGACGATTGATGACATCGCAAAAGAAGTATTGGTTCGTCACCGTGTTGGTTACCCGACTCGTGAAATCCCTGTACAGGTTCTCGATGTGGGTGGTGTTTACCAGTGGAAACAACGTGGTGAAAAACACCTATTTAACCCAGAAACGATTTCTCTGCTTCAAGAATCAACGCGTAATAAAGATTACGCTCAATTCAAAAAGTATGCGAAAGCGGTTGATGACCAAGGTGACAATGCAGCAACACTGCGTAGCCAACTGGCATTCATCAAGAACCCTGCTGGCTCAATTCCTCTAGAGGAAGTGGAGCCAATTGAAAACATCCTGACTCGTTTTGCAACAGGTGCGATGAGCTTTGGCTCTATTTCACACGAGGCGCACTCAACACTTGCTGTTGCAATGAACCGTATCGGCGCGAAATCTAACTCAGGCGAAGGTGGTGAAGACCCAGTTCGTTTCGAGCGCAAAGAGAATGGCGATTGGGAACGCTCAGCAATCAAACAGGTGGCTTCTGGTCGCTTTGGTGTGACGTCTTACTACCTATCTAATGCTGATGAACTTCAGATCAAGATGGCGCAAGGGGCGAAACCGGGTGAAGGTGGTCAACTACCTGGCGATAAAGTCGATGACTGGATCGGTGCAACTCGTCACTCAACTCCTGGCGTAGGTCTAATTTCACCACCGCCACACCACGATATCTACTCAATCGAAGATTTGGCTCAGCTGATCTACGATTTGAAAAACGCGAACCGTGCTGGCCGTGTAAACGTGAAGCTAGTATCGGAAGCGGGCGTTGGTACGATTGCATCAGGCGTAGCAAAAGCCAAAGCAGACGTCGTTCTTATCGCTGGTTTTGATGGCGGTACAGGCGCATCTCCAATGTCATCTATCCGTCACACGGGTTTACCTTGGGAATTAGGTCTAGCTGAGACTCACCAAACACTGCTGAAAAACGGCCTACGTAACCGTATCGTTGTTCAGTCTGATGGTCAGATGAAAACACCTCGTGACCTTGCCGTTGCAACACTACTAGGTGCTGAAGAATGGGGCGTAGCAACCGCGGCTCTTGTTGTTGAAGGCTGTATCATGATGCGTAAGTGTCATAAAAACACCTGCCCTGTTGGTATCGCAACACAAAACAAAACACTGCGCGAGCGTTTCGACGGCCGCGTAGAAGACGTAGTGACTTTCTTCCAATACATGGCTGAAGGTCTACGTGAAGTGATGGCTGAACTTGGCTATCGCACGATTCAAGAAATGGTTGGTCAATCTCAGAAATTAAAAGTTCGTGAAGACATCGGCCACTGGAAATACAAAAACCTCGATCTAACGCCTGTTCTACACATTGAACCTGCGCGCGAAGAAGATGGCGTGTATAACCAAACACAGCAAAACCACAACCTAGAAGACGTTCTAGACCGCAAGTTGATTCAAGCGGCAATTCCAGCGCTTGAGAAGGGAGAAGCCGTTAACGCTGAATTCCCTATCATCAACACAGATCGCTCTGCCGGTACCATGCTGTCTAACGAGATATCTAAAGTCTACAAAGACAAGGGTCTTCCTAAGCCAATGAACGTTAAGTTCTACGGTAGTGCGGGTCAGTCGTTCGGTGCATTCCTTGCGAAAGGCGTGAAATTCGAAGTGGAAGGTGACGCGAACGATTACTGGGGTAAAGGTTTATCTGGCGGTACTTTGGTGCTTTATCCAGATGCGAAATCTTCTATCGTCGCTGAAGAAAACATCGTTGTTGGTAACGTATGTTTCTACGGTGCAACTTCAGGTGAATCTTACATCCGCGGTATGGCTGGCGAACGTTTCTGTGTTCGTAACTCAGGTGCGAAAGTCGTTGTCGAAGGTGTGGGTGACCACGGTTGTGAATACATGACTGGCGGTGTTGCCGTTATCCTTGGCTCAACAGGTCGCAACTTTGCAGCCGGTATGAGTGGCGGTATGGCCTACGTTTGGGATAAAGCGGGTGATTTCGAAACCAAGCTTAATGCTGAACTGGTAGACCTAGATCCAATCGAAGCAGAAGACAAAGCTCTGCTAAAAGAAATGCTAACTAAGCATGTTGAATTCACAGGAAGTGAAGTTGCGAAGTCTTTCCTAGAAAACTTTGAAGTAAGCATTCAGTCACTAGTGAAAGTTATGCCACGTGATTACAAAGCGGTACTTCAAAAGCGTAAAGCTGAAGCACAACAGGCACAAACGGAAGAAGTGGAGGCAGTATAATGGGTAAGCCTACTGGATTTTTAGAACATGGTCGTGAGCTTCCAAAGAAGCTTGATCCATCTGTTCGTATCGAAGACAACAAAGAGTTCGTACTGAACGAAGAATTTGGTGAAAAGATCGGTACTCAGGCCTCTCGTTGCATGGATTGTGGCGTACCTTTCTGCCACAACGGTTGTCCGATTGGTAACATCATTCCTGAATTTAACGATGCCGTGTACCGTGATAGCTGGGAAGAAGCTTGGAACATTCTAAGCTCAACAAATAACTTCCCAGAGTTTACGGGTCGCGTCTGCCCTGCTCCTTGTGAAAGCGCATGTGTTCTGGGTATCAACCAAGATCCAATCACTATCTGTAACATCGAGAAAACGATTGTAGAAACTGCGTACCGTGAAGGGTACGCAAAACCGAAAACACCACGATCTCGCACAGGTAAAACGATTGCGATAATCGGCTCTGGACCCGCTGGTTTAGCAGCCGCTGAGCAATTGAACAGTGCAGGTCACTCTGTGACTGTCTTTGAGCGTGATGAAAAAGTCGGTGGTCTACTGCGTTTCGGTATTCCAGACTTCAAACTCGGTATGGACGTTATTGATCGTAAGATCAACATGATGGCTGATGCTGGCGTTGAGTTTAAAGTCAATCAGCACATTGGTGTTGATGTGAATGCTCAGCAACTTCGACAAGAATTCGATGTGGTGCTTCTAACGGGTGGCTCTACTGTTCCTCGTGACTTGCCAATCCCTGGTCGCGAGTTCAAAGGCGTTCATTTTGCTATGGAATTCCTGGGTCAAAACAACCGCCGAGCAAACGACTTAGATCTTAAAACAGAAGAGATTCACGCTAAAGATAAGCACGTTGTGGTTATCGGTGGTGGTGATACAGGCTCTGACTGTGTGGGAACGTCAAACCGTCATAAAGCAGCAAGTATTACTCAGGTTGAGATCATGCCGATCCCACCAGAGAAACGCCCTGCCAATATGCCTTGGCCTCAGTTCCCAATGATCATGAAAACGACCACTTCTCATGAAGAAGGCTGTGAACGTCACTGGAACATCCTGACCAAAGAATTTATCGGTAATGATAAAGGCGAAGTAACGGGTCTGCGCATTGCTGATATCGTATGGCAAGACGCGAAACCAGGTGAACGACCTGGCTTTGAAGAAGTCGCAAACACTGAGCGTGTGATTCCATGTGATATGGCGTTCCTTGCAATGGGCTTCTTACACCCAGAGCCAACAGGTGTACTTGCGCAACTTGATATCAAACTTGATGAGCGCGGTAACGTTGCATCTGAAGGTTTCGCTACTAACCAGAAAGGCGTTTTCGCTGCTGGTGATATGCGTACAGGTCAATCTCTGGTTGTTCGTTGTATCAATGAAGGCCGCGAATGTGCGGTTGCAATTGATAAGTACCTAATTGGTAACTCAAACTTAGAGGCAAAAGCCGATTCGTTGATGCTTTCAAACTAATTAGCTATACCCCTTAATACATAAAGCCAGCATTCATTGCTGGCTTTTTTATTCCCTATTATTTGCTATTCAGTTGTTAATACATTGTAAACACCAAATCTTTATCCCTATGATAAATCAGAATAATTACAGAGCTTTACGTGGTAAATCGCAATGCTACCTGATTTATATCCAAGAACTTGACCTTTTTCATAATAACCTATACTTTGTGAACTCATTGATACTGAGATTAATGATAATTGTTAAAAGCAAAAGGTAATAAATCGCATAACTACGCAAATATAATAACAATAAAGAATAGTTAGTCATTTACTGTCTGGATGACAGAGAAGCAAAGGGAGAATTGCAATGGCTTTATATGATCCAAGTCTTGAGAAAGACAACTGTGGGTTTGGCCTGATCGCGCATATGGAAGGCGAACCAAGCCACAAACTTGTCCGTACCGCTATTTCAGCACTGGACCGCATGACACACCGTGGTGGTATCGCCGCCGATGGAAAAACGGGAGATGGTTGCGGATTACTTCTTCAGAAACCTGATAGCTACCTACGCCTAATCGCTGAAGAACTCGGTTTTAACTTGAGTCGTCAATATGCCATCGGCATGATTTTTTTCAGCCAAGATCCAATCAAAGCGCAATCCGCTAAAGACATCATAAACAAAGAGCTTGCTCAAGAGACACTCACGGTTTCCGGCTGGCGTGAAGTGCCAACGAACACCGATGTTTTAGGCCCAATAGCGAAAGATTCCGTTCCAAATATACAACAAGTGTTTATCTCAGCGCCTGCGGGTTGGCGCGAACGCGATATTGAACGACGCTTATACATTGCCCGCCGACGCATTGAAAAACAGATAACTGAAGATAAAGAATTTTATATCTGCAGCCTTTCGACACAAGTGATGGTCTACAAAGGCCTCTGCATGCCAGCAGATCTTCCGAGGTTTTACCTCGATCTTGCAGATTTACGCATGGAATCAGCCATCTGTTTATTCCACCAACGTTTCTCTACAAATACTCAACCACGTTGGCCTCTCGCACAACCCTTCCGCTATTTAGCACATAATGGTGAGATCAATACCATTGAAGGAAACCGGCAGTGGGCGAAAGCGAGAGCTTACAAATTCTCTTCTCCATTGTTGCCTGATCTGCAAACTGCTGCGCCATTTGTCAACGAAGTGGGCTCGGATTCCTCAAGCCTAGATAACATGTTGGATCTTTTCCTCGCTGGGGGAATGGATGTCTTTAGAGCAATGCGAATGCTTGTCCCGCCCGCATGGCAAAATCACCCAGATATGGATCCTGAATTAAGAGCTTTCTACGATTTCAACTCCAAACACATGGAGCCATGGGATGGACCAGCAGGCATCGTATTATCCGATGGCCGTTACGCAGCGTGTAATCTAGACCGTAACGGTTTAAGGCCAGCTCGATACGTCATCACTAAAGATAGGTTAATTACACTCGCCTCAGAAGTCGGGATTTGGGACTATACGCCTGATGAAGTGGCTGAAAAAGGCCGAGTCGGTCCAGGAGAGCTTCTTGTTGTCGACACCAGAAAAGGCAAGCTATGGCAATCAAACGAGATCGACAACGACCTGAAAAGTCGCCACCCTTATAAAAAGTGGATGGAAGAAAATGTTCACCGCTTAACCCCTTTTTCTGAGCTTACAAATGATCAAGTTGGTCAACGTACCTTTGATGAAAACCAACTAAAAACCTACCAGAAACAGTTCGCGATGAGCAACGAAGAAGTGGATCAGGTTCTACGCGTTTTAGGTGATATGGGGCAAGAAGCAACGGGTTCCATGGGAGATGACACACCGATGGCAGTGCTATCGTCAAAATCTCGATTAGTCACGGACTACTTTAGACAAAAGTTTGCTCAAGTGACGAACCCACCGATTGATCCGTTACGCGAAAAACACGTCATGTCTTTAGCCACCAGTATTGGGCAAGAGATGAATGTGTTCTGTGAAACCGATGGCCATGCTCATCGAGTCAGTTTTGGGTCACCGGTTCTGCTTTACTCTGATATGCAGCAACTTCTAAACCTTGATAGCGACTACTACGCTCATCAAGTACTCAATATAAACTACGACCCACAGCAACATGACTTGCAACAAGCCCTTCATGTGTTGTGTGACTCCAGTGTTGAAGCGATAAAGAACGGTAATGTCCTAATTGTCTTGTCAGACAGAGAGTTGACGAAAGGGAGACTTCCCATTCCTGCAGCCATGGCAGTCGGTGCAGTACAGACACGTTTGGCCAATGAGAACCTGCGCTGCGATGCCAACATCATCGTAGAATCAGGCGCAGTTAGAGACCCACATCAATTTGCCGTCTTATTAGGCTTTGGTGCGACGGCTATCTATCCTTATCTCGCTTACGAAACTCTTGGGAAAATCATCGATGACGGCGCGATAGAGAAAAGCTATCGAGACGTAATGCAAAACTACCAGAACGGCATTAATAAAGGCCTTTACAAGATCATGTCGAAGATGGGGATCTCTACCATCGCCTCTTATCGATGTTCACAGTTGTTCGAGGCCGTGGGGTTACACCAGGATATCGTAGAGCTCTGTTTTAAGGGTGTGGCGTCTCGTATTCAAGGTGCAAACTTTGATGACTTCCAACAGGATCTGTTTAATTTATCCCGTAAGGCTTGGGCAAAACGCAAACCCATTGATCATGGTGGATTACTCAAATATGTACACGATGGCGAGTTTCACGCGTACAACCCTGATGTAGTCAGCACTCTGCAGCAGGCGGTTAAAAGCGGTGATGCTAGCGACTACAAGCATTATGCCAGCCAAGTTAACGAACGACCTGCCGCTATGCTTCGCGATTTAATGGCACTCAAACCCTCTGAATCCCCGCTCGCATTAGAACAAGTCGAGCCTTCGAGTGATCTGTTTAAACGCTTTGATTCAGCAGCAATGTCAATCGGCGCACTCAGCCCAGAAGCGCATGAAGCGCTGGCGATGGCAATGAATAAACTAGGTGGTTACTCAAATTCCGGCGAAGGGGGTGAAGATCCGCGCAGGTTTGGCACAGATCGTAACTCTCGCATTAAACAAATTGCTTCAGGTCGATTCGGCGTCACCCCTCACTACCTGACCAACGCAGACGTACTGCAAATAAAGGTCGCACAGGGTGCAAAACCGGGTGAAGGTGGACAACTTCCTGGCCATAAAGTCACTGCAGAGATAGCAAAACTTCGATACTCAGTTCAAGGAGTGACGCTGATCTCTCCTCCTCCGCATCATGACATCTACTCAATTGAGGATTTAGCGCAACTTATATTCGACCTTAAACAAGTTAACCCTAAAGCCTTGGTTTCAGTGAAGTTAGTATCTGAACCGGGTGTAGGCACCATTGCCACAGGTGTAGCGAAAGCCTATGCCGACTTGATTACGATCTCCGGTTACGACGGTGGTACAGCAGCAAGCCCGCTGACTTCGGTTAAATATGCGGGTTCTCCTTGGGAGCTTGGATTAGCAGAAACTCAGCAAGCGTTGGTTGCAAATAATCTGCGTCATAAGATTCGCTTGCAAGTAGATGGTGGTCTTAAAACAGGGTTAGATGTTATTAAAGGCGCTATTTTAGGTGCGGAAAGCTTCGGCTTTGGCACGGCGCCAATGGTTGCGCTGGGTTGTAAGTTCTTACGTATATGCCACCTCAATAACTGTGCAACGGGTGTTGCAACTCAAGATGAAACACTTAGAAATGAATATTTCAAAGGGCTGCCAGACATGGTGGTTAACTACTTCACAGGGCTTGCCGAAGAAGTTCGTGGTCACCTAGCGGAATTAGGTGTTGAGAAACTAACGGATTTGATTGGTCGTACAGATTTACTTGAAGAAGTTTCAGGGCTGACAGCTAAGCAAAACAAACTAGACCTTTCAAACATACTTGAAAAACCAGTATCGCCTTTAGGTAACCCACTGTATTGGACAGAGCCCAATGCACCCTTTGATAAAGCTCAGCTTAATCTAAAAATCGTTGAAGATGCTCAAGTAGCGGTGGACTCAAAACAGTCGATCAATCTTTACTACGATGTCATCAATACCGACCGTTCAATTGGCGCCAGCTTATCCGGCGAAGTGGCGCGAAAGTATGGGAATCAGGGCGTGGCGTCGACACCAATCAAGCTTCACCTTAACGGTACCGCAGGGCAATCATTTGGCGTTTGGAACGCAGGAGGCATCGAGCTTTATCTAACGGGTGATGCCAATGACTATGTTGGTAAGGGAATGGCTGGAGGCAAGATTTCAATTAAGCCTCATACCGGTACAACCTTTGCGTGCAATGAGGCAACGATTATAGGGAACACCTGCTTGTATGGTGCGACAGGTGGAAAACTCTTTGCTGCAGGCACAGCAGGCGAGCGATTCGGAGTAAGAAACTCTGGCACAATTGCAGTCATAGAAGGCGCTGGTGACAACGCTTGCGAATACATGACAGGTGGCATAGTCGCGATTCTAGGCGCAACAGGTGTTAACTTTGGTGCGGGCATGACCGGCGGCTTTGCTTATGTTCTCGATAAAAATGAGGACTTTGAAGGTCGTGTGAATACAGAGTCTGTAGAAGCACTCTCCTTGTCTGATCTATACATCCATCAAGAGCATTTGCGTGGATTGATCGCCGAGCATCTAGAAGAAACAGGGTCGACCCATGCTGAACATATTTTGGCAAATTTCGATGAATGGATTCCTAAGTTCTACCTAGTGAAACCATTAGCCGCAGACCTTAACACTCTGCTTGGTCACCAAAGTCGAAGCGCCGCTGAACTGCGCGTTCAGGCACAATAAGGATAGGAAGGAGCCTAAATTATGAGCCAGAATGTTTATCAATTTATCGATGTAGGTCGTGTCGATCCGGCTAAGAAGCCCACTAAGATCCGTAAAATTGAATTTATCGAGATCTACGAACCCTTTACTAAGCAACAAGCGACGGCACAAGCTGATCGCTGCCTAGATTGCGGTAACCCCTATTGCGAATGGAAGTGCCCTGTCCATAATTACATTCCTCAATGGTTAAAGTTGGCGAATGAAGGGCGAATTATCGAAGCTGCAGAGCTTTCTCACCAGACAAACAGTCTTCCTGAGGTTTGTGGTCGTGTTTGTCCTCAAGATCGCTTATGTGAAGGTTCATGTACGCTAAATGATGAGTTTGGTGCCGTTACCATTGGTAATATCGAGAAATATATAACCGATAAAGCGTTTGAAATGGGCTGGAAGCCTGATATGTCAAACGTTGAATGGACAGACAAGAAAGTCGCGATAATTGGGGCGGGCCCAGCTGGATTGGCCGCTGCCGATATATTAGTTCGTAATGGCGTTAAACCGGTAGTCTATGACCGATACCCTGAAATTGGTGGCCTACTTACCTTCGGAATCCCTTCATTCAAGCTCGAAAAAGGGGTAATGGAAAACCGTCGCCGTATCTTCACCGACATGGGTGTCGAGTTCCAAATGAATGTTGAGGTTGGAAAAGACGTACAACTGCAAGAGCTTGTCGATGAGTTCGATGCCATATTTTTAGGTGTTGGTACCTATAAGAATATGCGTGCGGGGCTTGATAATGAAGACGCAACTGGGGTCTTTGACGCCTTACCATTCTTAATTTCAAACACCTACGACGTTATGAATTACCCAAGTTCTGAACCTTTGATTGATATGTCAGGCAAGAAAGTTGTTGTGCTCGGTGGTGGTGATACCGCAATGGACTGTGTAAGGACTTCTATTCGACAAGGCGCAGGCAACGTCATCTGTGCTTACCGTCGCGATGAAGCCAACATGCCAGGCTCTCGACGCGAAGTAAAAAATGCGAAAGAAGAAGGGGTGAACTTTATGTTCAACCTCCAACCATTAGGTATCGAGATTAATCAACAAGGCGAAGTATCTGGCGTTAAGGTCGTCAAGACAGCACTGGGTGAGCCCGATGATGCGGGTCGTCGTCGTCCAGAGCCTGTTGAGAACAGTGAACATGTGCTCGATGCCGATGCCGTCATTATGGCGTTTGGTTTCCAGCCACATACAATGAAATGGTTAGAACCCTTTAATGTGGATCTTGACCAATGGGGTAGAATTAAGGCTCCGATGGATCAAGAGTTCATGTACCAAACTAGCAATAAGAAGATTTTTGCTGGCGGTGACGCCGTTCGAGGGTCTGATTTAGTCGTCACGGCTATCGATGAAGGGCGTAAAGCGGCTGAAGGTATTTTAGACTACCTTGATTTATAGTTTTTTCAGGCAATACTATAAAGGATCCGTCAATCGGGTCCTTTATTTTTTGTTTGTACCCAATCACTTATTGGATTAACAATATGAAACGAATCGGCATCACGCTTTTATTCAGCTTCTTCATTAGCGCATGTAGCCAAGGTGTTCGAGATATCGCCGATCGCACTAGCCTACCCTGTGAAGAAAGTCCCAACTGCGTCTCGACGGAAGATGAACGTGAACAACATCACCTGATCGCCTTTAATTTAAAAAACAACGCGAACATCGATGAAATAGAACAAGTTGCACTGCAAATGAAAGGCTCTAAGACAGCAACAAAAGAAGAAAACTATATTCGTATTGAATATACATCCAGCTTTCTTCGTTTCGTAGATGATTTAGAACTGAAAGTGAATGGCTCAAGACTCATTGTAAGGTCGGAGTCTCGGCTAGGCTATTCAGATTTTGGTGTCAATCGAGAGCGTGCTGAACAGTTAAGAGATATGCTGCATTCCGCTCAGCTTCTCAAGTAACTCAATACTTATTCGAATTACATCTACCTGACCAAACTTTTTGCCGGGTTGAACATGTTGTTTTCATGGATTTAAAAAGTCGAAGCTAGGCTTCGACTTTTCATTACAGCAAAGAAAGTACTCGATTAAGAGGCCTCTTCATCTTGAAAAACAACAAGACGTTTTGGCGCTACTTTGCCGTCACCATCAATAACCGCGACACCAATGAACAGCTTCTCATCTCCACTGGTCATTCGAACCGTACCTTCAGCGGGTGCGCCAAATACTTGCACTGGCATACCATGCTGAACCAAATCCGTTAGCTCTTCATTCATGTTGACTTCAGGAAGATCTTCAACCGCAGTATCCATTGGCATTAGTAGCGGATCGAGTAGCTCTCTCGGGGCGATTTCATCACGCTCAGCTTGCTCTAGTAGTTCGTTAAGTTGCTCTAGAGTGACCATCTTTTCATATGGGTATTTCGCAACACCTGTACGACGTAGGTACGTTACGTGTGCGCCACAACCTAGCATTTCACCAAGATCATCAGTGATGGTTCGGATGTAAGTCCCTTTTGAACAGTGCACTTCCATCTCAATTTCATCGCCCTCAAAACGAAGTAACTCGATAGAATAAACCGTGATCTTACGTGATTCACGTGGAACTTCGATACCCTCACGCGCATACTCATAAAGCGGGCGACCTTGGTGTTTCAATGCAGAGAACATTGAAGGAACCTGGTCTGTTTCGCCTTTAAAGCTAGCGACACAACGCTCTAGCTGCTCTTGTGTGACGTTGACTTCACGAGTCTCGACTACTTCACCATCTGAGTCAGAGGTGTTAGTACGTTCACCAAGCTTTGCTTTCACGACATAACGCTTATCGGAATCCAATAGGAACTGAGAAAATTTGGTCGCTTCACCCAAACAAATTGGAAGCATTCCTGTCGCTAAAGGATCAAGCGCGCCTGTATGGCCCGCTTTTTGAGCAAAGTAGATTCGTTTTACTTTTTGCAAAGCATCGTTAGAAGAAATACCGGTCGGCTTATCCAATAGGATAACCCCATTGACAGGACGACCCTTACGACGACGAGCCATTACTTCCCTTCCTCTTCAGATCCATCTTGATCTTCTGAGCGGCCCGCTTCATCTTGCTTACGCTTATCTTCATTCAGTACTTCGCTCACAAGGTTAGACATACGCATGCCCTCAACCAAAGTATCATCGTAAGTGAAACGTACTTCAGGAGTTAGGCGGTGACGAATGCGTTTACCAAGCGCCATGCGCACTGGAACTTCGTGCTCTTTTAGAGCCGCTAGACAGCTTTCTGGTGTTTGCTCGCCCACACATAAGAAAGTAACAAATACTTTTGCGTAAGCTAAATCTCTTGATACTTCTACGTCAGAGATGGTCACCATCCCTAAACGTGAATCACGAACTTCGCGCTGCAGGATGATCGCGAGTTCCTTTTGTAATTGCTGTGACACGCGTTGTGTACGGCTAAATTCTTTTGACATAATCATTTCTCACAAATAGAAAGAATGGGGGGATGGCCAAAGCCAGCCCCCCATGGTGCATTCAACAACCGATTACCTTGCCTTTATATAGGCGGGTAACTTTATCAATTAGTCGAGTGTACGTTTAATTTCAACGATTTCGAATACTTCGATTTGGTCACCAGCGCGAACATCATTGTAGTTCTTAACGCCGATACCACATTCGTAGCCATTCTTAACTTCCATAACGTCATCTTTAAAGCGACGAAGTGACTCTAGTTCACCTTCGTAGATAACAACGTTTTCACGTAGAACGCGGATTGGGTTGTTACGCTTAATGATGCCTTCAGTAACCATACAACCAGCGATAGCGCCCAGTTTAGGTGACTTGAACACGTCACGAACTTCAGCAAGACCAATGATCTCTTGCTTGAATTCTGGAGCCAGCATGCCGCCCATTGCTTGTTTAACTTCATCAATCAATTGGTAGATGATTGAGTAGTAACGTAGGTCAAGGTTTTCTGTATCAACGGTACGACGAGCTGTTGCATCAGCACGTACGTTGAAACCAAGGATGATAGCGTTTGAAGCCGCTGCAAGCGTTGCATCAGTTTCAGTAATACCACCCACACCAGAACCAACAATGTTCACTTTAACTTCGTCTGTAGACAGTTTCAGTAGTGAATCAGAGATTGCTTCAACAGAACCTTGAACGTCACCTTTAAGTACAACGTTAAGTTCGGCAACTTCACCTGCTTCCATGTTAGAGAACATGTTCTCTAGCTTAGACTTCTGCTGGCGAGCAAGTTTCACGTCACGGAATTTACCTTGACGGTAGTTCGCAACTTCTCGAGCTTTACGCTCATCACGTACCACTGTAGCTTCGTCACCAGAAGAAGGAACACCAGATAGACCGATGATTTCTACAGGGATAGAAGGACCTGCTTCGAAGATCTCTTTACCATTCTCATCGCGCATTGCACGAACACGGCCGTATTCTTGACCACAAAGAAGGATATCACCTTTGTTAAGCGTACCAGACTGTACAAGTACTGTAGCAACCGGGCCACGACCTTTATCAAGACGAGACTCAACAACCACACCTGACGCCATGCCTTCTTTAACCGCCGTAAGTTCTAGAACTTCAGACTGAAGAAGAATCGTTTCAAGTAGGCCTTCAATGTTCGTACCTTGCTTCGCAGAGATGTGAACGAACATGTTCTCGCCGCCCCACTCTTCAGGGATAACATCGTATTGAGCTAGCTCGTTCTTAACGTTGTCAGGGTTCGCATCTTCTTTATCGATCTTGTTTACCGCGACGATAAGAGGAACACCTGCCGCTTTCGCGTGCTGGATTGCTTCGATTGTTTGTGGCATAACACCATCGTCGGCAGCAACAACAAGAACAACGATATCTGTCGCTTGAGCACCACGTGCACGCATCGCAGTAAATGCCGCGTGTCCTGGAGTATCAAGGAAGGTAATCATACCGTTGTCAGTTTCTACGTGGTATGCACCGATGTGCTGCGTGATACCGCCTGCTTCTGCGTCTGCAACGTGTGCTTTACGGATGTAATCCAGTGTTGATGTTTTACCGTGGTCAACGTGACCCATGATAGTAACAACTGGAGCGCGACCTTCAGCAACGGCATCGTTATCACGATCAGACAGTACCGCTTCTTCAAGTTCATTTTCTTTACGAAGAATAACCTTGTGGCCCATTTCTTCAGCAACCAATGCTGCCGTTTCTTGGTCGATAACTTGGTTGATAGTCGCCATAGCGCCCATCTTCATCATGACTTTGATGACTTCAGTGCCCTTCACTGACATTTTGCTTGCCAGTTCAGATACTACGATAGTCTCGCCGATAGCAACGTCAGATTTAGCGACCGTAGCTGTTTTATCAAAACCGTGTTGCATAGACGTTGGCTTAGCCAGTTTGCCTTTATTACGACCACCACGGCCACCGCGTTGGTTACGACCGCCATTACGGTCTTGAGTCGCGGGAGCTTTTTTCTTCTTCTTACGACGACCGCCGCCTTCTTCTTTACGGTCTGAAGCATCTTCCGCTTCACGAGCATAAGTAGACGTCGTTACATGATAATCAGCAGATTTCTCTTGCTCAGTCTTCTTCTTCTCTTCTTCCGTCCAACGAGCTTCATTTTCTTCAGCTAGCTTACGAGCTTCTTCAACCAGTCTCGCCGCTTCTTGTTCTGCTTTACGTTGAGCTTCAGCTTCTTGACGAAGTTTTAGTTCATCAGCTTCTTTCTTCGCTTGCGAATTAACATCCGCACTTTTTGCATTCATGTCTTTCTTAGCCTTATCAGCTTGTGCACGCTGCGCCTTTTCTTCAGCATTACGTTTTGCATCCGCTTCACGTTTTGCTAGTTCATCGGCTTCGCGTTTTGCTTTGTCTGCAGCATCACGTTTTGCTAGTTCTTCCGCTTCGCGTTTTGCTAGCTCTTCCGCTTCGCGTTTTGCTGCTTCCTCAGCTTCACGTTTCGCTTCGTCATCTACTGTGCTGCGCTTCACATAAGTACGTTTCTTACGTACTTCTACTTGTACATCTTTACTCTTACCACCACTTGCAGAAACACTGAGTGTGCTGCGAGTTTTTCTTTGTAGTGTTAAGCGAGTAGGCTCTGTTTCACCTGATGTATCACCGTGTTCTTTTTTCAGGTGAACAAGAAGCTTTTGCTTCTCATCATCTGATACTTGATCGCCGCTTGCTTTTTTCATGCCTGCGTCAGCAAGTTGTTCAACTAAGCGATCAACTGGCGTACCAATTTCTTCACTTAGAGCTTTTACTGTTAGTTGCGTCATTCCGCTACCTCCTTGCTGAAATTATTCTTCGTCGCCGAACCAACAAATGTTACGTGCTGCCATGATAAGCTCACCAGCGCGTTCTTCTGTTAATCCTTCAATATCTTCTAGCTCATCAACACCTTGATCGGCTAGATCTTCTAGTGTTAAAACACCTTTCGCTGCTAGCTTAAACGCTAACTCACGCTCTAACCCTTCTAGGGCAAGCAAGTCTTCAGCAGGTTCAACACCATCTAATGTTTCTTCTTGCGCAAGAGCAAGTGTCGTCAATGCATCTTTCGCACGACTACGCAGCTCTTCCACTAGCTCTTCATTCAAGCCATCAACTTCAAGCAATTCGTTAACTGGAACATACGCAATTTCTTCAAGAGTAGAGAAGCCTTCTTCCGTTAGCATCTCAGCAAAATCTTGCTCGATATCAAGATGCTTCATGAAGCTCTCTACAGCAGCTTGAGATTCTTCTTGATGTTTCTTCTGTAGGTCTTCAACTGTCATTACGTTTAGTTCCCAACCCGTAAGTTGAGAGGCAAGACGTACGTTTTGACCATTGCGACCAATCGCCTGTGCTAAGTTATCAGGTTCAACCGCAATATCCATTGAGTGTGCATCTTCATCAACAATGATTGATGCTACATCAGCAGGAGCCATTGCATTGATAGCAAACTGAGCCGGGTTATCATCCCAAAGAACGATATCGATACGCTCGCCGCCAAGCTCACCAGATACTGCTTGTACACGTGCGCCACGCATACCTACACATGCACCGACAGGGTCGATACGACGGTCATTTGTTTTGACCGCGATTTTCGCTCGTGAACCAGGATCGCGAGCACCTGCTTTAAGTTCAATCAGCTCTTCGCCAATTTCAGGTACTTCAACGCGGAAAAGCTCAGCCAACATCTCCGGCTTAGAACGAGTAACAAATAGCTGGAAACCTCGTGCATCTGGCTTAACCGCATATAGCAAACCACGAACACGATCGCCTGGACGGAAGTTTTCACGTGGCAATTGATCATCACGTAGAATAACCGCTTCTGCATTGTTACCTAAATCGAGAATAATGGTTTCACGATTTACTTTTTTCACGACGCCTGTAACAAGCTCACCTTCGTTATCGATGAACTGTTCAACAATTTGTGCACGCTCAGCTTCACGTACTTTCTGTACGATAACTTGCTTCGCTGTTTGAGTCGTAATACGGTCAAACGTGACTGATTCAATGTCATCTTCAACAAAGTCGCCAAGACCTAACGTTTCATCTTCGAACTGTGCTGCTTCTATAGAGATCTCGCGTGTTGGGCTTTCTACTTCTTCAACCACTTCCCAGCGACGGAAAGTATCGAACTCACCCGTTCTACGATCAATTTCTACGCGAACTTCAATTTCTAGTGCATGTTTCTTCTTAGTAGACGTAGCAAGCGCGATTTCTAACGCTTCAAAAATACGCTCACGAGGTACGGCTTTTTCGTTAGAAACCGCCTCAACTACCGCTAAAATTTCTTTACTCATTCTATCTAGCCTCTTAAGCTCAAATTTCTCTAGGAGAACTAAAATTTAGGAATTAGGTTAGCTTTAGAGATATTGCTTAATGCAAAATTCTCTTGCTTTCCTTCAACGACGACTGAAATAGTTTCCCCATCGACAGAGTGAATATCACCCTTCCATTTACGACGGTTGGCAACGGCCATTTTCAAGACGATGTTGACCTCGTGACCAATAAACTGTTCATAGTGTGCTGCTGTGAAAAGTGGTCTTTCTAGACCTGGAGAAGACACTTCTAGGTTATAAGCCACTGAAATTGGATCTTCTACATCTAAAACTGCACTAACCTGACGACTTACTTCAGAACAATCGTCAACGTTAATACCATTCTCATGATCGATATAGATACGTAGCGTTGAATGCTCGCCTGCACGAATAAACTCTAATCCAACTAACTCATAGCTTAACGCTGATACTGGGGCATCAAGCATGTCAGTAAGTTGTCTCTCTAAACCAGTCATTTAAACCACTCCAGAAACAAAAAAAGGGCATAGAGCCCAATTTAAATCCCAAGCAACTACCTAGCAAAATACAAAAGCTAGATAACAAAAAACCCCGATAGTGTCGGGGTTTTTTATTGCTGGACCCTTGATTCGTTAAATACTAAATGTATCTAACTCACAGTAACGAATCACTGCGCAAACTTGTCCACGAATCCTTAAAAGGATTTGGTTGCGGGAGCCGGATTTGAACCGACGACCTTCGGGTTATGAGCCCGACGAGCTACCAAACTGCTCCATCCCGCGTCCGACTTGCTGTGCATTATACGCTCAACAAGGTGATTTACAAGTTTGTAAATATGGTGCCGAGAGAGGGACTTGAACCCTCACACCCTAAGGCACTAGCACCTCATGCTAGCGTGTCTACCAATTTCACCATCTCGGCAGCTAAATCATTGAATTAGCTTATTGAGGAATCTCATCGCCAGTTTCGGCAGGGATTTCACTCACTACATCTTCAGCTTGTTGGATTACTTGACCTTGAGTCGGGTCAATCCATTGTGACTCAGTCTTATTTGTAGACATGTTGCCAAGCACTAAGCTAAGGATGAAAAATACTGTTGCAAAAATTGCAGTCATTCGGGTTAGGAAATTTCCTGAGCCACCAGCACCAAACACAGTGTTTGAAGCGCCAGCACCGAATGAGGCTCCCATATCTGCGCCTTTACCTTGCTGAATCAACACAAGGCCAATTACACCGAGCGCTGCCAACAGGTAAGTCACAAGTAGAACTGAAAACATGATGTCCACCTATGTTTCAAATTGTTGAGCCAGCGCCGTTTAAAATCAGTGACTAAACACGAATTTCACAACAAGGCTAGCGACCTCCTAACTGAAGGCCGAGCAATACTAGCGAAAGCCGAGTACGCTGACAAGAAGATTTTTAGAAAAACTTTAGCAATAGGTCTCGAACGGTTAAAAAAAGGGCAAAAGGCTCGCCAACTGGCATTTGGTGCTGAAAAAGGACTCAACTTTATACAGCACCATAGCAATTTTAACAGCTCGCTTTTACTGCGTTTGCAATTTTCAATGCTGAGCTTTGTACGAGATCGGCATCCTCACCTTCCACCATAACTCGCAGTAAAGGCTCCGTTCCTGACTTACGTAATAGCACTCTGCCTTTTTCCCCTAATACTGCTTCCACTTCTTTTACAGAATCTTTCACCGCTTGGGCATCAAGAGGGTTAGAGTCACCACTAAAACGTACATTTTCTAAAACTTGAGGGTACAGAGTCATACCTTGAGACAGTTCATTAAGTGACATGTCACTGTCGACTACAGAAGCTAACACTTGCAGGGCTGCAACGATGGCATCACCGGTCGTCACTTTATCTAGTAAGATCACGTGTCCTGAATTTTCAGCACCAATCTTCCAGCCTTTTACTAGCAGTTGCTCCATAACATAGCGATCGCCAACCGCTGCACGAACGAATGGAATGCCTAATTGCTTGAGGCCGTTTTCCATACCAAGGTTTGTCATTAATGTGCCGACTACACCGCCCTTCAGCTCACCACGTCGCAATGCATCACGCGCAATGATATAAGCTATTTGGTCTCCATCGACTTTATTACCAAGCTCATCAACCATGATAATACGGTCACCGTCGCCATCAAAGCCAAGACCTAGTGCCGCTTTTTCTTCCAGTACTTTAGCTTGAAGGGCTCGTACGTCTGTCGCGCCGACTTCATGGTTAATATTGGTCCCGTTCGGCTCTACACCTATAGAGACAACTTCAGCACCGAGCTCTTTAAATACGGAAGGGGCAATGTGATAAGTGGCACCATGAGCACAATCAATAACGATTTTCATACCCGCTAACGTCATTTGGTGCGGGAATGTACTTTTGCAGAATTCAATGTATCGGCCTGCAGCATCATTAAGACGCACTGCTTTTCCTAAATCTGATGAGTCTACACATTCGATGTCTTTATCCAGTTCTGCTTCAATAGCGAGCTCGATATCATCGGGAAGCTTTGTTCCTTCAGAAGAGAAAAACTTAATACCATTATCATAATATGGGTTGTGCGACGCTGAAATAACAATACCAGCTTCTGCTCGGAATGTTTGGGTTAGGTAAGCCACTGCCGGTGTCGGCATTGGACCTGTGAATGTAGCCTGGAGACCCGCTGCAGCAAGGCCTGCTTCCAATGCCGACTCAAGCATGTAGCCAGAGATACGAGTATCTTTACCAATGATCACTTTCTTCGTTCCCTGCTTAGCCAGAACTCGACCAGCAGCCCAGCCGAGCTTTAATACAAAGTCAGGTGTAATTGGGTATTGTCCTACTTTTCCACGTACACCATCGGTGCCGAAGTAACGTCTTTTATCTGACATTTTTATTCCTTGAGTTATTATTTGGGTGCTAGGCGTTCTGGTTCATTACTTTGATGATTTTCATTGCTTCCAATGTTTCATCAACGTCATGAACACGCAGTATTTGAGCACCTTTTAAGGCAGCAATCGTTGCACAAGTTACACTTGCCATTGTGCAATCAGAAGGCTCTTTATCTAAGAGCCGGAATATCATCGATTTACGAGACATACCTGCAAGTATAGGCATGCCTAATTGATGGAATTTGTCTAAATGAGCAAGCAGATGGTAATTGTGTTCTAAAGTTTTACCAAAACCAAAACCAGGATCTAGAATTAGCTGCGTCTCATCAATCCCCGCCGATTTACATGCATCGACACGCTCGGTAAGAAAAGCACTAATATCGTCGATGATATCTTGATAAGAAGGCGATGCCTGCATAGTACGAGGTTGCCCCTGCATATGCATCAAGCAAATTGGCACTTGAGCCCTAGCAGCAACTTCAAGCGCACCAGGCTCTTGTAACGCACGAACATCATTAATAATGTCAGCACCAGCGGCGATGGCTTTCTCCATCACTTCCGCTTTACTGGTATCAATGGAAATCCAAACGTCATATTTATTGCGGATGGCTTGAATGATAGGGATGACTCGGATCAACTCTTCTTCGAGGGTAACGTCTGGCGCACCGGGTCGCGTTGATTCCCCGCCAATATCGATGATGCTCACACCAGCCGAAATCATTTTTTCTGCTTGGTGCAAGGCCTTTTCTAACGTAGAGAACTGGCCACCATCGGAGAATGAGTCGGGAGTAACATTAAGAATCCCCATAACGTGAGGGGTTGAAAGGTCTAGCTGTTTATTATTTGCAGTGATTTTCATAAGGCTAAAACACAAAAACCCCGAGAGTTCTCGGGGTTTCAATTAATGATTACGATTACTCAGCGTCTTTCTTATCTGCATTGTCAACAGGTGAGTCATCAGTCGTGTTAGCTTCAGGAGATTTAGCTTCTGCTTTATCTTCTTCTTTCTCCACTGACTCATCTTTGCTTTCAGCTTGAGGTGCATCATTGTCACCCCAACCAGCAGGTTCGCGAATATCTTCTTTACGCTCCATTAAGTCGTCAATTTGGCCAGCATCAATAGTTTCGTACTTAACAAGTGCGTCTTTCATTGAATGCATAAGATCCATATTGTCTTCTAGAATCTGCTTCGCTCGAGCGTAGTTACGATCGATAATCAAGCGAACTTCATCATCGATAAGCTTAGCCGTATCATTGGATACATGCTTAGTTTGTGTAACCGAACGACCTAGGAATACTTCACCTTCATCTTCTGCATAAAGAAGAGGACCTAGTTTTTCAGAGAAGCCCCACTGCGTCACCATCTTACGGGCAATATCTGTTGCTCGCTCGATATCGTTTGAAGCACCAGTGGAGACTTTATCTTGACCATAGATCAACTCTTCAGCTAGACGACCACCGTACAAGCTAGAGATCATAGACTCTAAATGCTGACGGTTCATACTTACACGATCTTGCTCTGGTAAGTACATGGTCACACCCAATGCGCGTCCACGAGGAATAATAGAAACCTTATACACTGGATCATGCTCAGGCACTAAGCGGCCAACAATCGCGTGTCCTGCTTCGTGGTATGCCGTTGACTCTTTCGTGTCTTCAGAAAGGACCATAGAACGGCGCTCTGCACCCATCATGATCTTATCTTTAGCCAGTTCAAACTCAACCATTGAGACGTTGCGTTTGTTGCTACGAGCAGCAAATAGGGCCGCTTCGTTCACAAGGTTAGCTAAGTCAGCACCCGAGAAGCCTGGTGTACCACGAGCAATCAGTGATGGTTCAACATCTCCCGCCAATGGAACTTTACGCATGTGAACTTTCAATATTTGTTCACGGCCACGAACGTCTGGAAGACCTACCACAACTTGACGGTCAAAACGACCAGGACGAAGTAGCGCAGGGTCAAGTACGTCAGGACGGTTCGTCGCAGCGATAACGATGATACCTTCGTTACCTTCAAAGCCATCCATTTCAACCAGCATTTGGTTCAGTGTTTGTTCACGCTCATCGTGACCACCACCAACACCAGCGCCACGTTGACGACCTACTGCATCGATTTCATCAATAAAGATGATACAAGGCGCGGCTTTCTTCGCTTGTTCGAACATATCACGAACACGAGATGCACCAACACCCACAAACATTTCTACGAAGTCAGAACCTGAAATAGTAAAGAACGGTACTTTTGCTTCACCAGCAATGGCTTTTGCTAAAAGTGTTTTACCTGTCCCAGGAGGACCAACCAAAAGAACACCCGTTGGAATCTTACCACCCAACTTCTGGAATCGGCTTGGATCACGTAAGTAATCAACCAGCTCTTTCACGTCTTCTTTTGCTTCATCACAACCAGCGACATCGCCAAATGTTGTTTTGATTTGTTCTTCGCTCATCATACGAGCTTTACTCTTACCAAACGACATAGCACCTTTGCCACCGCCGCCTTGCATTTGACGCATGAAGAAAATCCATACACCAATGAGTAAAATCATAGGGAACCAAGAAATAAAGATAGTTCCAAGAAGGCTTTGTTCTTCTGGAGGCGTACCTTGAACTTTCACGTTTTGGTTAATGAGGTCATCAAGAAGCTTTTGATCGTAAACCGGCATGTATGTGACAAAACGAGTGCCACCTCCACGACGTAAAAAGGCAATTTCTTGACCTTTAAATGTTGCTTCCTGTATCTGGCCTTGGCCAACTTCCTGTACAAATGTGGTGTAATCTACTGATCTGCTGTTGTTTTCACCAGGGCCGAAGCTTTGGAAAACGGACATCAATACCACAGCGATAACAAGCCACAGAATTAAATTTTTTGCCATGTCACTCAAGGTGCAAGCCTCTCGATAACTAATTGTAATTAAAGGTAGGGTACTACAGTTTGAAACCTGTAGCTATAGTGTTAACTTTAGCCTTTTATCGCTAAATAGTTAACCTTTGTAACCAGTGGCTACGATAAAGACTTCACGGGAACGAGCCCTTGAAGAATCAGGTTTTCTAACCTTAACGCTTTTAAACATCTCGCGGACATCTTTCACGTATTGATCAAACCCTTCGCCTTGGAAGACTTTAACAACAAAGCTACCATTTGTGGCTAGAACTTGTCGACACATATCCAATGCTAATTCCACTAAATACATAGCTCTAGGCTGATCGACTGAATTATTACCGGCGATATTGGGTGCCATATCTGACATCACAACATCCACCATGTTTGGCTGAATTCGTTCCAACAGCGCCTCAAGAACGGCATCTTCACGAAAGTCACCTTGTAAAAAGCTTACGCCAGCAATTGGATCCATAGGCAGTAGATCACAGGCAATAATTTGTCCGCTATCTCCTACTATCTTAGCAGCGTATTGAGACCACCCACCAGGAGCCGCCCCTAAATCAACGACTGTCATTCCTTGAGAGAACAATCTGTCTTTAGTATGGATTTCTTCCATCTTAAAGTAAGCACGTGAGCGGTAGCCTTTCTTTCTGGCTTCGTTCGCATACTTATCATCGAAATGCTCTTTCAACCAACGACCAGAGCTGGCCGAATGTTTTTGTTTACTCATTAGATACCTAATTTAATGGGCAAAAACCCAATTGCTATATACATAAGACTAATAATTAATAGTCTTCAGCATTAGATGGCGTTAAAATGCTTTTTTTCAACCCTAATAGAAAATAAATTGGCCGCGTAATGAACCTAAGCACCAAACAAAAGCAGCATCTTAAAGGCCTAGCGCACAGTCTAAAACCTGTCGTGCTGATGGGCGCGAATGGACTCACCGAGGCTGTACTGGCAGAGATCGAAATTGCACTGAACCACCACGAGCTTGTGAAAATCAAGATCGCTTCTGAAGATCGTGATACAAAGCAACTTATTATTGATGCAATTATTCGAGAAACGGAAGCAGAAAAAGTACAAACCATTGGTAAAGTACTGGTACTGTTCCGTCAATCAGAGCAGCGTAAAATCGAAATCCCACGTAAGTAAGCTTAGTTTAGATTACTACAGTGAGAAAAAAGGTCGCAAATTGCGACCTTTTTCATATCTCTAACAAGCAGATTAACTACCGCTTAGATGTATTCCACTTTGTCGATTTCAAAATCTTTTTCGCCGCCTGGTGTTGAGATCATCACTTCATCACCTTCCAGCTTGCCAATTAAACCACGAGCAATTGGAGACTTCACAGAAATACGGCCAGACTTGATGTCTGCTTCGTCTTCCGAAACAATCTGGTATTTCACTTCTTCGTCAGTATCAACGTCTATCAAAGTCACTGTCGTACCGAAAATAATCTTTCCCGTATTTTCCATTTGAGTCACATCGATGATTTGAGCAACAGAAAGCTTGTACTCTATATCGCGAATTTGTGCTTCGCAGATCCCCTGCTCTTCACGAGCCGCATGGTACTCAGCATTTTCTTTTAGATCGCCCAACTCACGAGCTTCACCAATCGCAGCTGAAATAATTGGACGCTGCTTGAGTAGTTTATCAAGTTCATCACGTAGCTTTTTTTCGCCACGAACGGTCATTGGAACCTTTTCCATATTTACCTCTATGCCAAAGTCTGCTTTGGACAAAACAAAACCACCCGATCCAAATGATCAGGTGGTTTATTTGTGCATTTATTTCTCTTAGTTTAACAAACTTAGCAGGTAAATCATCAAAATTTACCTGTAATAAATCTCAAATTGGAAATAATTACACGTTATTGACGGTAATAACTGATGTTCATTTGTAATCCATTCTACGTATAAGCGTATCGCCCATAGCATCCAATTTACCGCCTAAACAAAGCAGGTGGATAACCCAAAGAACCTCAGACTTTCCTATTGTCTGGTCAAAAATCCATTGTTGGACTGCGTAGTTCAGAATCAGTACAAAACATCTCACTAAAGACAAAGATCTATAGTTTTGAGTAATCCATTGCAAATATTACATTTATCTTACATATGAAACTTGATTAATCCATATATTAGAATAACGCTAACTAGCGTAAGGGAGTTAATCCTTTCTAAAACAATAACTATTTATGGACAATAAAATAGGACAAGAAAATGAAAAAGACTCTAATTGCTCTAGCGGTGGTAGCTGCAGCAGGATCAACTGGCGCTCACGCGGCGAATGTATACAGTTCAGATGGCACTGAACTTAATGTAGGTGGACGCGCAGAGTTTCGTGGCGACTTCATTGGTAACGGTGGAAAAGAAATTGAAGGCACCATGGCAAACAAAAGTCGATTCCGTCTTAATGTCGGTGGTACGACACAAATATCCGACACCTTGAGCGGTTTCGGGTTCTATGAAGGCGAACAAGGCGTGGGCTCGTCTGCTAACGACCAAGGAAGCACAGACACTACGACGAGCTTCAAACAGCGTTACATGTATGCAGGTCTCCAGGGTGATTTTGGCGCCGTCTCTTTTGGTCGCCAAGATACCGCAGCGGTACAAATCTCTCAAATGTCTGATGTCACCACTTTTACTGGTGCGCAAAAGGAATTCATCAATGCGGGTAATGAGCAGATCAATAACACCATTGCGTACGCAGGAAACTTTGATGCTCTGAGCCTAAAAGCCAGTTACATAGCTGGGGAAGATAAAGACACTGATGGCTATGGTATTTCAGGGATTTATACCCTACCTATGGGTTTAGGGTTTGGTCTGGGACTCTCTGGCGGTGATAACGGCGTTGGTGCGGGTTCAGGTCAAGCCGCTATTGCCGGTATTAACTATGCATTAGACTCCCTGTACGTGGCCGGTACTTATACAAGTGGTGACTTAGATGACAAAGCTAATTCAGAATTTGAAGGTGTCGAATTAGCCGCTGTATACGGGTTCGGTAACGGTTTTGCGTTAAAAGGGGCGTACCAAAAAACGGACAATAAGAATAGTGGCGTGACAACAGAAAAGTCAGACTTCTTTGAATTAACCGGTGATTATGCATTTAATAAAAACATTAATGCGTACTTGGCTTACTTGGTTAACAACCTGAAAGAAAGCTCGGTTGGCGCTAAAGATGCGGAAGACACATTACGCTTCGGCTTGAAATATTCGTTCTAAATTCATTTAGTGGAATCAAAGGTCTGACAAATGTCGGACCTTTTTCATATCAACACGATATACTCTTTGCCATATCTAACTCGCTCTTTATACTCAAACCATGCATTTTATTAGGATTAGGCGTCGATGATGTTCGCTCCAGTATCTCAACACCGTAAGCCCCTTACTCATCTAGTATTTATGTTTGCTCTACTTTCTAGCTCTGCAGTTTACAGTTATGAACAAACTCAATTGCTTCCTGAAGGCAGCAGAAATAGCCTTATACTTGAAAGCCTATCTAGTCCAAGGGCAACATCTTTATCTGAAAATACAGAACAATTTTTTCCACCCGCAAGCACACTAAAACTCATCACTGCACTCGCGGCTAAATTAGAGCTTGGTGACGACTTCCAGTTTCACACCTCACTACTTAAAAACAACGATGATCTGATCATAGAGTTCACTGGTGACCCTACGATTACCACCGAAGATCTGAAAGGACAGCTAAAGAAGGCGAAGCAGCAAGGTTTGAACGTGATCAACGGTGATATTTGGTTAGATGATTCCAGCTTTACAGGCTATGAACGTGCAGTAGGTTGGCCGTGGGATATTTTGGGCGTTTGTTACAGTGCGCCAGCGAGTGCGATTACCCTTGATGAAAACTGTGTTCAAGCCTCGATTTATACCATGGATAGTGGAAATACTAGGGTCTATGTTCCAGAGCAATTTCCTATTCATGTTTCGACAAAAGCACGTACTGTTAGCAAAATAGAACAGGAAGGCAGTCAATGCGATCTCGAGTTGACGACACAAAACAACAATCAATACCAACTCAATGGCTGTTTGGTCGAACGCAGCAAACCATTACCGTTAAAATTTGCAGTACAGAATCCAACGCAATACACCACTCGTATGGTTTACACGATTTTAAACCAACTTAGTATTGAACTAAAAGGCTCAGTAAAGGTTGGACAACCTGAGACCTATGATGGTGCTTCGTCTGTCCTCATCACCAAACACAGCTCAGAAAAGTTGCCGGAACTGCTCGATATCATGCTAAAAAAATCCGACAACCTCATTGCTGATAATTTAACCAAAACCTTAGGTAAGCATTTCTTTCATCAGGCAGGCAGTTTCAAAAATGGCACGCTGGCAATGAAACATATTATTCTAGCCAATACGGGCATTGATTTAGAAAAATCAAAATTAGCCGATGGCTCTGGCCTGTCTCGAAACAATCGTTTAACCAGTCAAGATATGGCAGATGTACTGCGCTATATTTGGCAAAACGATGCGGATTTGAATTTAATTCAGCTCATGCCAACCTCAGGCACGAGCGGCACGCTGCAATATCGAAGTAGTATGCGAAAGCCGCCTATCAAAGACCAAATTATTGCGAAAAGTGGCTCTGTTTACGGAAGCTACAACATGGCCGGATATGGACTCGGTACAGATGGAAAGCCAAGCTCACTATTCGTTCAGTTTATAACGGATTACCACCCCATAAAAAAGAGCAATGACAAACCAGTCATTGCTCCTATCACTCAATTTGAACAAATCTTTTATCAAGATATTGTTTCATTTAGTCAGATGTTATCTAAACATTAGCGCTGTATTCATTACTCCTTAGGTATCGTTTGATTAAGCAATGCCTAAGAAATAGTTAACGACTGTAAAATAGATCCACATACCTGATATATCCACAATCGAAGCTAAAACAGGACTCACCAATACGGCGGGGTCTAGCTTGACTGCTCTTGCAAGGATTGGCAATACGCCACCGAGTGTGGTCGATATTGTTACCTGAATAAACAAGGCAACTGCGATTGCCAACGCTATCAGATTAATATCAAAGCCCCCAGCAGACGATGAATCACTAAAGAGCAATATTCTGCCGATCATCACAAAGGAAATGGCCAGTGCTAGGCATACTGCCACTCGGCTCTCTTTCCACAATACAGCAAGCCATTGCCTCTTCTTTAGCTCTCCAGTCGCTAACGCCCTTATCACGAGAGTCGCCGCTTGTGTTCCAGTATTGCCACCTGCGGCCGCGATTACAGGCATATAAATCGCCAAGAGAACCAACTGACTCAAGGTATCTTCATATTGCGCAATGATTAAGCCTGAGACGATACCAAGTAACGCTAAAGCAATGATCCAGCCAATACGTTGTTTCACGTGATCGATAACACTGGTCGTCAGATACCCATCAGCAGTCTCTACCTCTGAGTGAATGATCCCAAGTTGGTGCGCAAAGTGTCGAGTTCTTTTGTCGTGTCCTTGAGCTTCTAGCAAGCTAATAAGCCGCTGAACATACCCAACAGAGCAGTGATGTAAAATTCCAGCCGCTTCTTCAATTGGCATAACCGTCAAAAGATGCAATTGCTTCTCTTGGTCATACTGTAAAAAAGCGTTGCGCGCGGCACCTATCTCTTCATCTGAAAAGTTAGGTGTGTTTTCAATGTAAGTATTGCTCATTACCGTCATGGCGAATCTCCCGATTGGCAAAGGTAACGACCATCACGCATAAGTGTTTGAAATCATTTTCACCTCTATTGCCAAGCAAAATGCCGATAGCGCTAGAATGAAATTCGTCACAAACCCTACAACACAAATGTGATGTAGCTTATGGTGTCTAGAAAGAAATGGAGAAAAATACAGGGAAAAGGTGGTGCATACCCTACCACTAGGTAGGGGCGAAGATCGACAATACCAGAGCGGTTACTCTTCTCCCTTCATACTAGGAGGATGGTCGGTATTGTTCATAGTTATCTCCGAATGAACTGCTGTAATAGCAGCGCGCGCATACTACCAAATCTAAAAGATCAGATCAGCTAAATTTCGCCTATTTGTGTTAATTACTTGCCCTTCTCAATGGCCTTAACCAATAATCTATAGATAACAATAAAATCAGTTGGTTCATGTATGAATAACAAAGGAAAATGTCGTCCATTTTCAAAACAATACATAAAACGAAAAGGCTATATATGCGTTGGCTGGACCTGTGTCATCTTGGGTATGATTGGAGTGACGGTTCCCCTGCTTCCAACGGTGCCATTTATTTTGTTGGCGTTATATTGCTTTGGTGTCGCCTCTCCGAAATTTCAGCAGTGGCTTCTTAAGCACCCTCGACTAGGCCCTATCGCAAGGCGGTTAAAAGGCAATGAAGGGTTAACACCGAAAGAAAAAGTGCAGTCTCTCTTAATGATATGGCTTTCAATGGGTGGTGTTTTCTATTTCATCGCGTACGGGACACATTGGCAATACGCCATCGCAGCCCTTTTGGTATTTGAGACTTGGTTTATCTTACGCTTTAAAACACACATAAAAAAAGCACCCTAAGGTGCTTTTTGGTGTTTCTATGTTCACTCAATAGTTATGCTATTAAGCAATGGTGATTCGAGCAAATTTACGCTTACCAACTTGGAATACATAGGTTCCTGATTCAGGTGCAAATTTCGCATCAGCTACTTTCTCACCTTCAATCTTAGCCGCGCCTTGCTTCACCATGCGCATCGCTTCCGACGTAGATGCACACAAACCCGCCTCTTTCAGAATGTTGCTAACAGGAAGGCCCGCGTCAAAAGTAAACTCTGGCATATCATCTGGAATTTGATTCTTTGCAAAACGATTAACAAATTCTTGCTCTGCCGCATCAGCATCCGCTTCTGAGTGGAAACGTGCAATGATCTCTTTCGCTAGAAGCACTTTAACATCACGAGGGTTTTTGCCTGCTTCAACATCCGCTTTAAATTGAGCAATCTCTTCAAGTGGACGGAATGACAATAACTCGTAGTAGCTCCACATAAGAACATCTGAGATAGACATGATCTTACCGAACATTTCACTTGGTGCTTCACTCACACCAATGTAATTGTGCGCAGACTTAGACATCTTCTTCTCGCCATCAAGACCAACGAGCAAAGGCATAGTCAATACCACTTGTGGCTTTTGACCATGACCCTTTTGCAATTCACGTCCCATCAAAAGGTTGAATTTTTGGTCTGTTCCGCCTAGCTCAACGTCTGTTTCCATTGCAACAGAATCATAGCCTTGCAATAACGGATACATAAATTCGTGAATGGCAATTGGTTGCCCGCCAGAGTAACGCTTCTTAAAATCATCACGCTCAAGCATACGAGCAACTGTTTGATTAGCGGCAAGGCGAATCATACCTTCTGCACCCAATTCAGATAACCATTCAGAGTTGAATTGAATCTTGGTTTTCGCAGGGTCTAGAATCTTAAATACCTGCTCTTTATACGTCTCAGCGTTGCGGAGTACGTCTTCACGAGTCAGTGGTGGACGCGTGGTATTTTTACCTGTTGGGTCGCCAACCATGCCAGTGAAATCACCAATAAGGAACGTCACATCATGGCCTAGTTCTTGGAAAGCACGAAGCTTATTCAAGATCACTGTATGGCCTAGGTGGATATCAGGCGCTGTTGGATCAGCACCCAGTTTAATTCTTAGAGGTCGGTTCTCTTTTAGCTTCGCAATGAGCTCTTCTTCTGGAATTAATTCGTCAACACCACGTTTAATCTCTGCCAATGCAGCTTCGATACTCGCCATTCTTGTTCACTCCCACAGATTTGGCAAAAATTTTATAGTTTGCCATCTTACTCGAATAGCGATGTTTTTTGAAACCAGTTAGACTAAACGGCTAGCTATTTTATTAACTTTTATAGAACGAACGCTAAAATGCTGTCTATTTTTAATCGTCTACCTTGGGTTCACCGTGCTCTTATTGTCTTTTTTAGTGCAGTAATCACCATTGCACTCTTTTTTCTTCCTGACCCCAAAGAGCTTCGCCAAGAAAAGAGTACTTATGAAATAGGTCGACACTACCCGCTGACCATCAACGCAGAAGCGCTGTCTCCAGGTGTGACAATTTCACCTCTTGCAGGGTTACGTTGGGAGAAACACACCATTGGTTCAGGTGAAAGCGCCGCTATTCTATTTCAACGACTCGGCCTATCGTCTCGCTTGCTCTATCAGTTGACCACCACCAACGACGACATTAAGAACCAGCTTACTCGCATAAAGCCAGGCGATGTTTTCCAGTTCGGATTCGATGAAAATAATGATTTGATTCAACTCAAACGCAAGCTCAGTGCTTACGAAACGTTTATCATCTCGAAAACCAATGACGGGTTCACCTCCACACTGGATAAAAAAGAACTTCAATACCAATACAACTATGCAGAAGCTGAAATTACCTCTAATTTCTGGAATGCAGGCATAAATGCTGGGTTAACAGCAAACCAAATAATGGAACTGGCAGGTATCTTTGGATGGGATATCGATTTCGCGTTGGATATACGAAGTGGTGATCAATTCAAAATGCTCTACCAAGAGCAGGTCGTTGAAGGAGAAGTGATCGGTCGAGGCAAAATTATTGCCGCTATTTTTAGTAACCAAGGCGATACGTTCACTGCCATCTTAGACGATAAAACAGGCAGCTATTTTGACGAAAATGGACGAGCAATGAAAAAAGCCTTTCTACGCTCACCTGTTGACTTTAGACGTGTCACTTCAAACTTTAACCCTACTCGGCGCCACCCAGTAACAGGGAAAGTTAGAGCCCATAGGGGCACTGACTATGCCGCCCCTGTTGGTACTCCTATCTGGGCCGCAGGTGATGGTATCGTGCAGAAATCCAGTTACAACCAATTTAACGGCAACTATGTATTCATCCGCCACAGCAATACCTACATCACCAAGTATCTTCACCTCAGTAAGCGTAAAGTGAAAACCGGCGATCGTGTTAAACAAGGACAAACCATTGGTACGTTAGGGGGCACCGGACGAGTGACAGGCCCTCATCTTCATTACGAATTCCTTGTTAATGGCGTACATAAAAATGCTCGAACCGTTAAATTGCCTCAGTCGAAGTCTCTCACTGGGCAAGACAAAGAAACGTTTATTGCTAACTCTAAAATACGTTTAGACAGACTAGAGCGATACAGTGAACTGCTCTATTCGAAGCCTTAACTTGAGCCATTAATCAAGAAGTGCTCACAAATAAGAGCTTCTTTAGAATGAATTGCGAATTCAATTGACGACTGCGAGTTGAGGCATCAGCTCACCATCGAATAATCCACAATGTTCTAATACAAAAATGCCCATCTGAGATGGGCATTTTTACTATTAAGCAGTCTAACATCGTCTTCTCAAGGGAAGTTAGCTAGGGCTCTTGTTAACTTCATCAAGCTTACCGACAACCTCATTCTCTTCGAGCTTGTGCTTTTTACCTAACATCAATAAGCAGGGCGTAAGAACCAGAGTCAGCACGGTTGCAAACGCCAAACCACCAGCAACGGCTGTAGCTAGCTGAGACCACCATTGAGTGCTAGGTGCACCAAACTCTACTTTTTGGTTGATGAGATCTATGTTCATCTCCAGCACCATCGGTAGTAGGCCCAAGATGGTCGTAACGGTTGTCAGTAAAACAGGACGCAAACGTTGAACGCCCGTTCTTAGAATCGCCTCTTGTCGGCTTAAACCACGCTTAACGAGCTGATTAAAGGTATCAATCAATACGATGTTGTTATTGACAACAATACCAGCAAGCGCAATCACACCAATCCCTGACATAACGATACCAAATGGTTTCTGGAAGATCAGTAGCCCAGCAAACACACCCACCGTCGAAAACAGCACGGCACTGAGAATCAGAAAAGCTTGATAGAAGCTATTAAACTGAGTGACCAGAATCAGCGCCATGACCGCAAGAGCCACCATAAAGGCACTTTGTAGGAAAGCGGATGATTCATCTTGCTCTTCATTTTGACCACGGATTTTAAACTCAACCTCGCTTGGTAGACCAAGCTCGCTAATCGCTTGCTGAATCTTAGGCAGCTCAAGCGCTAGGTTATAGCCTTCACCAATATCTGCCATAATATTGATGACTCGATGCCCATCAATCCGTCGAATAGTATCTTGCTTATGATCAGGGACAATCTGAGCGAAGTTTGTAATTGGCACCAAACCTGCGGCCGTTTTTACCCTGAGCTGATCAAAACGCCCTATATCTCGCTTATCTTCTGGATAGCGAACAAGGATATCCACTTCTTCATTTGCATCATCAGGCAGGTAGTCACCAATCTTCAACCCGTTAGTCACAAATTGAACCGTATTACCCACCAAAGTAGCATCCGCAGCAAAACGAGAGGCATCATCTCGACGGATGTCGATTCGCCAATCAATCCCCTCTTTACTTGAGGTATCACTGATATTCGTAAAGGCAGGGTTATTATCAGCCCAATGGCGAACCATTTTAGCGGCTGCGTCGAGGTTATCGGGTATACGAGCCGACATTTCAATCACGAGGTCGTGCTCAACAGGTGGCCCTGCATCCGGAAACTTGAACTCTATCTCCACACCAGCAAATTTATCTGTCGTTTGCTTCAGCTCCTCAATGATGTCTTTCACACGGCGTCGGTACTGCCAATCGACAGGAGTGATCTGAATCTGACCGATTTCTTCATCACCACCCGTTTTGGTGTACACACTTTCAAATTCATCATGATCGAGCATGACGTTTTCGATCTCTTTCATAATGACGTCTTTTTCATTGATAGAGAGATCACCAAATGAGCGTACTTTTACAGTAAAGAAAGGGGGATCCACTTCAGGGAAAAATTCAGCACCTAAGCCCGCTTTTGCATAGGTAAAGCCAACCCCAATTGAAATCACAATCGCACCCAGTAAAATCTTCAATGGGTGTTTAATCGCCACCGCTAGAGTCTGATAATAAAGCTTGGTCAGCCCTTCCGCTTTCTCAAAGTTACCATCATGTAAGGCAACCATTTTGGCGCGATTAGCACTAGTGACATTTTGCGGCTTACCTATCAACCCACCAAGTACTGGCACAAACAACAATGCCATCACCAATGAAGCCGCCAGTGTGGCAATCAAAGTCAACGGCAAGTACTTCATAAACTCGCCGGTGATGCCGGGCCAGAACAACAGTGGAGCAAACGCTGCTAATGTCGTTGCCGTTGAAGCAATAATGGGCCAGGCCATACGCTTAGCGGCGTCTCGATATGCTTGTCTTCGGGGTGTTCCTTCCTGCATTCTCCTATCGGCAAACTCTGTGACAACAATGGCTCCGTCAACCAACATACCAACGGCCATGATTAACGAGAAAAGAACAACGATGTTGACCGTCAACCCAAATAGCGATAGCACCAACAACCCGGTTAAAAATGATCCTGGTATGGAGATCCCGACGAGCAGTGCTGTACGAACCCCCAGAATCGCAATGATCACAATAACAACCAAAATAATGGCGGACAGAATATTGTTTTGAAGATCATTAAGCATCTGCTTAACGTCTTTTGATTGATCCCACGTGTATTTGACCAAGAGGTTGTTTGGCCACTCAGAACGATTTTGTGCTTCAGCAAGTACTGTTTTCACTAACGCCACGGTATCAATGATGTTCTCACCCGCACGCTTTTTGACGTCGAGAACAACCGCTGATTTACCATCCAGTCGGGCAAAGCTCTCTGGATCTCTAAATGCTCGTCTGACCGTTGCGACATCACCGAAGGTAATGACTTGTTTGCCATCGACCTTAACAGGCAACTCCAAAACATCTTTTAATGAATCAAAGACAGAAGGTACTTTTACCGAGAATCGCCCATAGCCTGTGTCAACAAAGCCCGCAGCAACGACTTTGTTATTAAGTGCAATTAGATTGTAGATATCCGCTTGATCAAGTCCATAGCTTTCCATCAACAGAGGATCAACGATGATTTCAACGATGTCATCGCGATCGCCTGCAATATCGACTTCAAGAACTTGGCGATAGCTTTCTAATTTGTCGCGAATCTGACGGCTTATTTGAACGATCGTCCGCTCTGGAACCGTACCGTAAAGCACAACGGACAAGGCCGGCTCTTCAGACGCCAGTGTCACTTCATTGACCGTAGGCTCATCACTGTCAGCGGGTAACTTCGGTTTAGCGAGATCCACAGCATCGCGAACATCGGCCATTGCCTTACTTAAATCCGCACCCACATTGAATTCAAGCGTGACGGATCCATGCCCTTCAGACGCAACAGAGGTCATCTCTTTCACGCCTTCAATTGCTCTTAGCTCTTGCTCTATCGGCCTAACAAGCAATCGCTCTGCATCGGATGGAGAAATCCCTTGGTGACCGATTGAGACATAAATAATTGGAATCGTAATATCTGGACTCGATTCCTTTGGGATAGTGACGTAAGTACCAGCGCCAGCGATCAATATCAAAATCAGCAGGCTCATCATCGTTCGCGTTCGAGACAACGCAGCATCTATTAGTGCATACATACGTAACTCCTAAAGCTGCTGCGACGATTCTTGAGGATTAAACTCAACCGCCTCGACTGAATCACCATCACGCACAAAACCTTGCCCCACAGTAATGATCTTCACTTCATTCCCTAGACCAGACAGCCAAACACCATCTTGTTCTGCTTTAACCAATTGAATAGGAATGAACTTAACAACGTCGTCAGCAAGAGTTTTCACCCCTAGGTTCCCAACGGCATCAAGTGCCAACATTGCAGGAGTAACCTTAACGGCAAGCTGTTGGTTTAACGTCAACTCGACTTCTGCACTGATACCCGCAGGAATGCGTTGTTTAGGGTTCGGGATCTCAATTTCAATAGGAAAGGTATTTGTCGAAATGGAAGAAACACGGGAAATATATCGCAGTGTCCCTTCGACGATAGAGCCATCAATGAAGCGGATTTGAGCCGTTTGGTTTGCAACTAATTTCTGAATATGTCGCTCACTGATATCCGCTTCAATCACTAACTTGTTGAGATCGATAACCTTAGCAACAGGATCACCGATGCCAACAAAATCACCTTGCTCAATAAACAGGTGATCAACGATACCGGAGAAAGGGGCAGTGACCTGAGTATTTGATAGGGCCACTTTGACATTGCTCACGTTCGCTTTTGCTTCTATGAGAGATGCTTGCGCAGTAGCGTAGGCAACTTCTCCCTGAAGGCCTCTACTTTTCAAAGACTCTGCAGCGTTAAATTCTTTCTCTCGAACTTTCAGCATGGCTTGCGCACGTTGAAGTTGAATATCTAAATCGCCTTTATCAATAGAGGCAATAACTTGACCTTTCTTAACCGAGCCACCTTTACGGACGATTAAACGATCAATTTTTCCCGCAATTTCGGCACCAATTTGCGCTTTTTTATCTGGGGCTGTTCGGCCATAAAGATCAATTTTCTTAGGCGTGTCTTCGGCTTTAAAGGTTTGGTAAACCACTTTAGCTAAAGGAATAACTGGTTTGGATTCGCTCGCTTTCCCCTCTTCTGCTTGAAGAGAGCCTAAACCGAGCCATGATGTTAAGAGAATGATGAGAATGAGAGACACAAGCCAAGGACGCTGAGAAAAAAAGCGCGTGACGGGAAAACTAGCCATATAACTTCCTTTTGGTATTCCCCGCAATACATCCTCATTCGCAGGGCGCAGCTAGGTGTCTAACCTAACTGCATTATAATGTTTTTTATTACGCAAAATGTCTAAACGCTAAATGAAGCCCCGCAGCCACAGGTTGTTGTTGCATTCGGGTTGTCGATAAAGAATCGAGCACCTTCTAAGCCTTCAGTGTAATCAACGACCCCACCAACTAAGTATTGCAGGCTCATTGGGTCAACGACTAACGTGACTCCGCTATTAACGATTGTAGTGTCGCCATCATTAACATTTTCATCAAAGGTAAAGCCGTATTGGAATCCACTACAACCACCGCCTGTAATATAGACACGTAGCTTTAGCTCTGGGTTTTCTTCTTCTGAAATCAACGTTTGCACACGTGTTGCTGCTGCATCAGAAAAAGACAATGGTACATTTACTTCGCTCACGGCGACCTCTCTTACTTCGTGTAAATCCCCATCGGCTCATTATGTCGTAAACGAAATGCAAATGGGTGTATCTTTTTTAATAATGAATCGATTATCTAATACCTGACTTATTCGTTCAAGTATTCCTCGCTTGGAATCGAGTTTTCACTAAATTTGTCCTCAATATACCTGTTTAAGATGTGAAAAGGTGCAGAAAATTCAGCAAAAGATTTCTTGTTCCTACTCGGATCGGTACAATGCGAGACCACTTGGTCCCAATAATCAAACGAGGATGTACCGATGACCAAATCAGCAGAACTTTATCAAAAAGCTCAACAGACTATCCCTGGAGGGGTGAACTCTCCCGTTCGCGCTTTCAACGGTGTTGGCGGTTCTCCAATTTTTGTTGAACGAGCAGATGGTCCTTTGATTTTTGATGCTGACGGCAAAGCGTATATCGACTACGTCGGTTCTTGGGGACCAATGATTCTCGGTCACAACCATGGTGTAATTCGCGATGCGGTTATCGAAGCTGCTCAACGTGGCCTAAGCTTCGGTGCGCCGACTGAAACCGAAATCAACATGGCTGAGCTTGTATCAGAACTGGTTCCATCAATGGAGCAACTGCGCATGGTGAGCTCTGGTACGGAAGCAACGATGAGCGCAATCCGCCTGGCTCGTGGTTACACAGGTCGCGACAAAATCTTGAAGTTTGAAGGCTGTTACCATGGTCACGCTGACAGCTTGTTAGTTAAAGCCGGCTCAGGTGCATTAACACTTGGTCAACCAAGCTCTCCTGGCGTACCTGAAGATTTTGCGAAGCACACTCTTACCGCTGCATTTAACAACCTAGATTCTGTTCGTGAACTCTTCGCAGCGAATAAAGGCGAAATCGCTTGTATTATCGTTGAGCCTGTCGCGGGCAACATGAACTGCATTCCTCCTGTGGAAGGCTTCCATGAAGGGCTACGTGAAATTTGTGATCAAGAAGGTGCGTTACTTATTTTTGATGAAGTCATGACAGGTTTTCGCGTGGCATTAGGCGGCGCTCAAGCGCATTACAACATCAAACCCGATTTAACAACGTTAGGTAAAGTCATTGGCGGTGGCATGCCTGTCGGTGCTTTCGGCGGTTCTAAAGAAGTCATGCAGCACATCGCACCAACGGGTCCTGTATACCAAGCGGGTACATTATCTGGAAATCCGGTAGCAATGGCGGCAGGCTTAGCTTGTCTTAACTTGTTAAAAGAAGAAGGTAACGAAAAGCGTCTCGCGGATAAAACCAAATACATCGCTAACGGTTTTAAATCACTTGCAGATAAACACGGTATTCCATTAGCGGTCAATCAAGTGGGTGGGATGTTCGGCTTCTTCTTTACAGAGCAAGAGAGTATTACGTGCTACGAAGATGTGACTAAATGCGATATTGACCGCTTTAAGCGCTTCTTCCACCTAATGATTAAACACGGTGTTTACCTTGCGCCTTCAGCATTTGAAGCAAGCTTCCTATCGTTAGCTCACGATACAAAAGAACTTGAGGCAACACTAGAGGCCGCGGATCGCTGTTTCGCTATCCTTGCCCAAGAGGCATAATTAGTACCTCAAGCGAACGAGTTAAACTTAAAAAAAACGAGCTAAATTTTAGCTCGTTTTTTTATTGCCAATAGAGAATCACTAAAACAAGTAAAACCAACAGTATTAGCGTCACCCCGTTAATCGGCCACTTCTTACGCTTCTGCTTTTTATGCTCATCACAGCCGCCGTTACAACACCCCATTCAGCTCTCCTTTGGGTTCTCTATTAACGAGTACATTGATAACATTTTGATTTACCGTCATTATGACATAACACACATGAACGTAGGGCATCGAAGTGAAGGACAAAGTTCAAATAAACTCTAGCCATTGGGTATTAATTGCTGCACTCATAGCTTCGGCTTATGCCTGCTATTTACTGGTTGAACCGTACGTCAACTCCATCGTTATGGCGTTTATTATTTCGTTACTCATGTTTCCAATCCATGATTGGTTAGAAAAGAAGCTTCCGAAACACAAGAACACAGTCTCTCTCTTGTCTTGTGTTATTTTGACCTTCATTATTGTTCTTCCTTTGTTGGTTGTTTTTGCTGCTATCGTTCAACAAGGGTCGACTTTTTCGCACAGTACCTACCAGTGGGTGACTCATGGTGGAATCAATACACTGTTAGAGCACCCCTTGGTCGTAAAGGCCCTCGCATTTGCTAACACTTACCTGCCGTTTGATGAGATTAAGCCTCAAGAAATTGCCACAAAGATTGGGCAGTTTGCCACGACATTTGGATCGAGCCTCGTTGCTATAAGCGCAAAGATTTTGGGTAACGCGACCCATTTTCTTATGGATTTCTTCTTAATGCTGTTTGTATTGTTTTTCTTGCTTCGTGATCATGACAAAATCATCAGCGCAATCCGTCACATACTGCCTTTATCTCGTAGCCAAGAAGATCGACTCTTAACAGAAATTGAACAAGTCTCTAAATCCGCAGTCATGGGATCCTTTCTAACGGCAATCGCTCAAGGCTTTGCTGGCGGAATAGGCATGTGGCTAGCTGGCTTTCCGGGGTTGTTCTGGGGAACAATGATGGGCTTTGCGTCCTTTATTCCGGTTGTCGGTACTGCACTTATCTGGATTCCCGCGACTGTTTACCTCTACTTGACCGGCGATACGAATTGGGCAATTTTCTTGGCTATCTGGAGTGTTGCTATTGTCGGTTCTATCGATAATCTACTGCGCCCTTTGCTCATGCAAGGCAGTGCGGGTATGAATACACTGATGATATTTTTCTCACTGCTTGGTGGTATACAACTCTTTGGTTTAATAGGACTTATTTACGGGCCGTTGATTTTTGCCATCACCATCGTGTTGTTTACAATCTATGAAGAGGATTTCAAGGGTTTCCTAACCAAGCAAGATAATAGTTAACCCCAACACGAAAGACTTCTAGCAGAGGGCAGATTGTGAGAAAATCAGCCCTCACTTGATCTACTACAGAATGAACCATGTCTGCATATACTACCCCTAGTCAAATCGCACAACGCCAACTTGCTTATTTCAACGGGAAGCATGTCCTAGTTGCCGGAGAAGCCGAAGATCTGTTTCCTCTAGAGTTAGTTGATCACTGTGAATCGGTATCCATCTACACGACAAACTATGGTTATTACAGACAGGTAAAAACGCACTCCCAGCTTAACTGCTATTTTGGCGCCGAATTAACGGAGTCAACCCAAGCAGATATGATTCTACTCTATTGGCCTAAAGCGAAAGCGGAAGCAGAGTTTTTGCTTACAATGCTACTGAGTAAGCTTGGAAAAGATACCGAAATTGTCGTTGTCGGTGAAAATCGTTCTGGAGTACGAAGCATTGAAAAGATGTTCAAAACTTATGGGCCTATTACTAAGTTTGACTCCGCGAGGCGCTGCTCTTTCTACTGGGGACAATGCTTAGAGCAACCAGCTCGTTTCTCGTTAGAAGATTGGTATAAGAGTTATCAGGTTAATTACAACAACCAAGAATTAACCATTAAAAGCCTGCCGGGCGTCTTTAGCCATGGTGAGTTCGATGTCGGTAGCAAGCTTTTACTCGACACACTACCAACACTTAAAGGCAAAGTACTCGATTTCGGTTGTGGAGCCGGCGTTCTAAGCGCGGTCATGGCGAGCCAAAATCCCGATATAGAGTTAGAAAGCTGTGATATTAGTGCGTTGGCCGTTGCCTCAACAAAGCAAACACTCCTGGCAAATGGTTTAACCGGGAACATATTTGCCAGTGATGTCTATTCAGATTGCAGTAAAGACTACCAATTTATTGTCAGTAATCCGCCATTTCATTCAGGCCTAGATACTAGCTACAGTGCGACGGAAACCTTATTAGCCGAAGCGCCAAGCAAGTTAAAACATATGGGCCAATTGGTGATTGTGGCTAATAGTTTCTTAAAATACATACCGATCATAGAAAATGCATTTGGTCATTGTGAGACGCTAAATAAGACCAATAAATTTGCCATCTACAACGCAAACAAAGGTTAGCCAACTAAACGTACGGATTAAGCGCCTTAAGAAATACGTCTAATCCGTCGCCAAAGCTCTGCGAATTGGTGCTTTTATGCGCCTTTGAACACGAATTGCTACTGACTTACTTGTCAAAGGAAAAAAACTCGTTAATTTTGTCATTCTACGCATTTTTACTTTGCTTGGTGAAACTGGTTTCATCATTTACTGAAAGGAAAGTAACGCCTTATTATGTTCAGGTTTTATCGCAAACAAAAATTCAAACGCCTCCAAAACACCTTGATGTTGGCATTCTTGGTTCTAAGCCTTACGCCTTTGACCGTCGTGGCACTGTTTTTCCTCCATTCACACAGTACCGATCTTCAAGAGCAGAGTACATCGCATGTCACCTCCGTTCGAGACACCAAGCGACAGCAAGTTATCGACTATCTCTATGCTAAAGAGTCTGAGGTTATGGGCTTTGTGCGCTCAGAACTCGCTCACGCAAGTGGTGGCCGCTTCTATGGACTGGTTAACGCCTTTCAGAACTTGGGCCCAGACATAGAACAAGCAAGAAGTCATGCTCAGCAAAGATTTATCGAAGGCTCAGGCGATCAGATTCGTACGTCAATTCTTCCACAATCAACCTCTTATGCAGGAAGTGAACGATACCGACTGCTACACAAGCGCTATCACTGGGCCTATCAAGAGCTACTTAAACGTTCTGATTTTGAGGATATTTTGCTTGTCGATCGAACAGGTAATGTGACTTACTCTATTTATAAATATGACTATTTCGGAACCAACCTTGTTACGGGCAATTACAAGGATGACAACCTCGGTTTAGCGTTCAAAAAGTTACAAACGATCTTAAAAGAAAAACATTCAACCAATCCCGATTTTACGCCAGTCATCATCTCTGATTTTTCTCCCAATAGCGAAGGGAAATCTGTCGCTTGGCTTGGGGCACCGATCATCCAACAGGGCTACCTCCATAGCTATGCGATGTTTAGGCTACCAAACAATGGCATAACGAAACTGATTGCAGACATCAGTAAAACCTCTTCGATGAGAACATTGCTCGTTGGACAAGATGAACAAAGTCGAACCATGGCTTTTCAACAAGACGATATCGCAACCAGTACCGAAGTGATTAAGTTAGCGCTACAAGGTTTGAACTCTGTTGGCACTTATACAAACACCGAAAATGAAAAAACTATCGCGGCTTACAGCCCTATCAGCTTTAGAGACCTAAACTGGGCCATCGTGGTTGAAGTCGCAGAGAAAGAGGCATTTGCTCGCGTCCACCAACTTGAGAAACTGTTTGTCATCGCTATGCTGACCGCTTTAGTACTTGTGGTTATCGCTTCTCACTACCTATCAAACTTCATTACATCGCCACTGCTAAAACTGACCTGGGCTGCGGAAAAGGTTTCAGCGGGTGATCTCGATGAAACGATGATTAACACGGAACGTAAAGATGAGATTGGGCGCTTAGCCGTTAGCTTTGAGCGTATGCAACGTTCAATACGCGAAAAGATGATCCTCATAAAGTCTCAAAATAGTGAGCTAGAAAGTAACCTTCACTTAATCAAGAAACAGAATGAAGAGTTACACCTAGCCAACAAGCTAAAAGATGAATTCTTAGCCACCACCTCTCATGAACTTCGCACCCCTTTACATGGCATGGTCGGCATTGCTGAGTCATTAGTCTCAGGGGCGAACGGCCCAATTACCGCCGATCATAAATACCAACTCAACATCATTATAAGTAGTGGGCAGCGCCTAACGACCTTGGTCGATGATTTGTTGGACTACCATAAAATGCGTTATGGAAATCTTGACATTAATACTTGTGCTGTCGATCTATCCAGCGCGACCCGTTTAGTTCTAGAGCTCTCTCACCACTTACTTGGCAACAAGCCAATCCGTATCATCAACCAAGTACCCGATGAAATGTTATGGGTTTCGGCTGACCCACAACGCTTGGAGCAAGTGCTTTACAACCTTATTGGTAATGCCATTAAATTTACTTCTGAAGGCAAGATTGTAATCTCAGCGAATGTCGTCGACGATAATCTACGAGTACAAGTGGTCGATACTGGCCAAGGGATACCCGCTGAACAGTTGGAACATATCTTTGAACCATTGATTCAAGCTGGCTCAGATTCTAGTCGTTATAGGCAGGGAACAGGCCTGGGGCTATCTATTAGTCGCCAGTTAATCGAATTGATGAATGGCTCACTCTACGTAAGCAGCCAGCCGATGGTGGGAACGACTTTCAGTTTCACTCTTCCACTCGCACTGGACAGTGAGATTGAAGCCGCTGGATTCGGAGAAACCAGCCATTTTAACGCACCAGATCTGAATGAGATTGTACTGCCAGATCAGAACAGCCTTCCGGAGAACCCGCAAGGGCCACTGCTTCTCATTGCTGATGATGAGCCCGTCAACCTTCGCATTCTAGATAGCTTCTTACGTATTGAAGGTTATAGAGTCAGAACCGCAAAAGACGGCAATGAAGCGCTGGAGCAGGTTGAAAAAGAGAAACCGGAGCTATTGCTGCTCGACGTCATGATGCCTGGGCTTTCTGGTTACAGCGTCTGCGAAAAACTACGAGAGCAATATGACCATTCAGAATTACCCGTCATCATGTTGACCGCTCTAAACCAGTCTGACGACCGAGTACGTGGATTCGAAGCTGGCGCCAATGACTACTTGTCTAAACCCTTTAATAAACAAGAGTTAGCCGCTCGAATTACGGCGCACCTCGCGGCTAGCCAAGCCGAAAAACGTCGAATTGAAAACTCTAAACTGCAAATAGAGCTGAAACACAGAGCGATGGTTGAAGCAAGCTTGCTTGAGACACAAGGTCGTTTACTCGAGCAATTAGAATCCGCTCCCGAAGCGATTGTCTGTATTCGAGACGACAACAAGGTCCGTTTTGCCAATGAAGCCGCATCTAAGTTGTTCAAACGCACACCAGAGCAATTAAAGCGCTCCATTGCCGATGAAATGATTGCGCCTAAATACCTTCTGGTTGAACAAGAGCACTATTGCGGCAATATAGATATTTACATTGAGGACATTCGCCAAAACATCTCTACCGATATTCTTAAGCTGCCAGAAGAATCTGGCTTGAAAGCGATGTACATCTTTAACGTTGGCGGAAGTGTCAATGCAGCGAGAATAGGAAACCTAGAAACAGCGATTGAGGCGTTATCTAGCTATGCATTCGAAGGAGACAAGGAAAAACTTCAACAGCTCAAAGAGCTAGGTGGTGAGTTCACTCGAATAGCTGACCGTGCTGGAGGAGAAACTCAATCACGACAAGATGTGATGAGAGAGGTTCTAGTTGAAGCGATGACAAGTGCTATCGATTATTGGGAGAGGGTGACAGGCCAGACTAAATTCGCTTTCGCTGAACAGAGTGGATTGTGGCGTGTGTACCTTGACCGAAGTACTCTGCAAACTCGAACCCTGGATAAGTACCTCCGTAAAGAGACGCTGCCCAACACCCCACGTTGGAGAACAGTGCTCAATTCTATTGATTACATATTGGAACACTGTCAGGAGTCGAGTCCACAACGATCTCACTTAATGGTACTCAGAGATAAACTGCAAAAGTTGTTAACTAGCTAAGTTTCGTAGATATCCCCCTAAGGCCTGTTTATACAGGCCTTTTTTTGTTCTATAGAGAGTCTCTCCTTCTGCTCTCACAGTTACGATTCACTCCCCTATCGTCCTCTCCTGTTGCTAGTCCGTCGAACCGCATTCACCCCCAACTCTACAACTTCTAAAGGCCTCGCACTTAAGGTGGATGGCACTGAGCTATACAGCGACAAAGCCTCATCTAAGGCTCCCTAGGAAAAAACACCAACAGAGTTATAGGGTTATTTTTCCTCGTAAATTTACTGAACTAACAACGCAATATTTGGATGAATTCTTGTGCTAAAAAGCAATTCTCTCGTTGAAAAGTCGTTTACGTTTGAATATTGAGAAGCGAGTCACAACAATACGTCAGATTTAATTTTCACGTATAATTAACGTAAATAATGGCTAGTGACGGAGATCTCAATAATCAAAGTGAGAAATAAAAGCCCTGCAAAATAAGATCAATTGGAATAGTAACCACTTACAAACTGTGGAGTATAACGTCAAAAGTGAGATGTTGAACTGCGTATAATCTAGAACAAAAAATAATCACAAAACGAATTTTTAACGTTAATGACGGAGAGCATGCAGGTTTTAACGTTTTTGACGGGAATGGTGTTTGAAAAAAAGTCCGGCACAGTGTTTTCTTATAGGGCCTAAGGCTTACAGGCCACTTTGTATTGAATTGTTTCTAGCCAATCGCTTAAAGCAACTCGAAGGATAAACAATGGTATGCCTTGGGGAGTGTTAATCAATTGATGACATTCACATCCATTAGTGAAACTAAACAAAAGTAAGGACACAGCTATGACAGCTATGCTTGCCAATTTAAAAAAAACAAAGTTAGCGTTTGCAGTACTTGCAGCAGCGACTACTGTAGTTACAGCACCAATCGCCTCTGCATCAGAACGTAGTGAACTAACTGTAGTTCCAAAGTTTTTCCCAACTTTCGTTCGTAACTTCAACCCTTATCTACAAACTCAGCTAGATACAGTTCAAGATTTCATCTATGAGCCACTAGTTGTTTTTAACGAATTAAAAGGGAATGAGCCTGTATTACGTTTGGCAGAAAGCTACAAAATGTCAGATGACCTAAAGCAAGTTTCTTTTGTCATCCGTGACGGTGTAAAATGGTCTGATGGTGAAGCATTTACAGCAGAAGATGTAGCATTTACATTTAACATGCTTAAAAAGCACCCTGAGCTTGACCGCACAGGTATCAACGCTCGTTTAGACAAAATCACTGCATCAGGCAACACAGTGACTTTCGATCTAACAGAAGCAAACTCAAACCTTCCATACCTAATCAACAAAGTATCTATTGTTGCAGAGCACGTATGGAGCAAGGTTGAAGATCCATCACGCTTCACTAACGAAAACCCAGTGGGTACAGGTCCATTTACTGAGATCGAAACCTTCACTCCTCAACTTTACACTCAGTGTCGTAACCCTAACTACTGGGATGCAGACAACCTAGATGTTGACTGTCTACGTCTACCACAAGTTGCTGGTAACGAGCAGTTCCTAGGTCAAGTTCTAAGCGGTCAGTTTGACTGGTCTTACTCTTTCATTCCTGACGTAGACAGCACTTACGCAGCAGCTAGCCCAGATAACAAATACTGGTACCCTGCTGGCGGTAGCCAAGCATTTGTATTCAACTACAAATCGCCAGAAGCTGGTAACTCAGAAGCTATCAACAACATTGATTTCCGTCGCGCATTCTCTATGGCTATTGACCGTGAAACAATCATCGAAATCGCATTCTACGGCGGCGGTGTAGTGAACGATTACGCTTCAGGTCTTGGCGCTGCATTCGCATCTTGGTCTGATGACGAAGTGTACAACAAGTACAAGCCATTCATGACTTACAACGTTGACAACGCTAAAGCACTTCTAAAAGAAGCTGGTTTCGTTGATACAAATGGCGATGGTTTCGTTGAAACTCCAACAGGTAAGAAACTTGAACTCGCTATCCAATCACCAAACGGTTGGACTGACTTCAACAACACAGTACAACTGAGTGTTGAAATGCTAGAAGAAGTAGGCATCAAAGCGAAAGCAGCGACTCCTGACTTCTCTGTTTACAACCAAGCGATGCTAGACGCAACTTATGATGTTGCTTACACGAACTACTTCCACGGTGCAGATCCATACACTTACTGGGATAGCGCGTACCACTCTCGTTTCCAAGCAAACCAAGGCATGCCTCGTTTTGCACTGCACTACTGGAACGACAAAGAGCTTGATAAAGCACTAGATGGTTTCTACCAAACGGCAGACCGTGATGAGCAAGTTAAGATCGCTCACACAATCCAAGGCATCATCGCAGAGAACCAAGTAACTGTTCCTGTAATGTCTGGCGCGTACACTTCTCAATATAACACTTCTCGTTTCACGGGTTGGTGGAATGAAGAGAATCCACAAGGACGTCCAATGCCAATCACCAACACGCAAGAACGTCTACTGCAAGTACTTGATCTAAAGCCTAAGTCTTAATTAGGTTCTAATTTACGGTGCGCACCTTGCGCACCGTCACTTCCCCCTCCTACTGTTAATTGTGGCGCTTTGCGTCAGGGGGATTTTTGTCTTAAATCTGGTGCACAACAGTGCTGGATGACTAAGGTGTGAGTTATGGGTTTCTTTATTCGTCGGTTATCTTTCTATTTGATAGCACTTTTATTTGCAATAACACTGAATTTTATTTTGCCTAGAGCAATGCCTGGTGACCCAGTTACCATGATGTTTGCTAATGCAAATTCACAGGTTACGCCAGAACGAATCGCAGCAATGAAAGATCTGCTTGGGTTTGTTGATGGACCAATCTACGAACAGTATTTCATCTACCTAAAAGGTATCCTTACTTGGGACCTAGGTATCTCAATTCAAACGTTCCCTCAAACTGTAAACGAAGTTTTAGGTGGCGCTGTTGGTTGGTCTCTTTTCCTAGCGGGTTCTGCAGTAGTACTAGCATTCTGTATTGGCTCAACATTAGGTATTTTCGCAGCGTGGAAACGTGGCAGTAAATATGACGCATTCATTTCACCGGGAATGATGGTGGTTCAAGCCGTTCCCCCTGTTGTAGTCGCAATGCTGGTGCTATACACCTTTGCCTATGGCGCTAAATGGTTCCCATCTACTTATGCCTATACTGCCGGTACGATTCCAGACTGGACAAGTTGGGAATTCTTGAAAGATGTTGCATACCACGCTGTATTGCCACTTTTCTGTGCAACCATCATCCAAATCGGTGGCTTCTTGATCAACATGCGTAACAACATGATCAACCTGCTCAATGAAGATTACATCACAATGGCAAAGGGTAAAGGTCTAAGCGAAAACCGCGTTGTCTTTAACTACGCAGCTCGAAACGCGATGCTTCCAAGTGTTACCGCTCTTTCAATGGCGCTAGGTATGGCCATCGGCGGTCAGCTGATCATCGAGATGATATTCAACTACCCTGGTCTTGGTACGGTACTACTGAATGCTATTCATGCACGTGACTATCAAGTCCTGCAAGGTCAGCTACTCATCATGACTTTATTTATGCTGTTCTTTAACTTCCTAGCCGACATCCTTATCGTGGCACTTGATCCTCGCCTACGCAAAGGGGGTAAATAATTATGAAAAACTTAATAAAATTATTCTCGAATAACCATAAGGCACTGGTTGGCTTTTCAATTATCATGCTTTTCATTTTCGCCGCTATTTTTGCTCCAGTTATTACAAAGTATGAGCCAAATAAGCGTACAGGTAACCCACACGAGTACCCTGCATTTGTCGTGAAGTCAGCGCAGGCGAACCCAGATGGTTGGGTTGCTCAAAACTTAGCAGATAGCCGTCGCACGCTTCTACTATCTAAGAAAGCTGAGCACACATTGGGCACGACTCGCATGGGTCGAGATGTCTGGTCACAAGTTGTTTATGGTGCACGTACCTCACTAGCTGTGGGCTTCGGTGCTGGTTTAATGGTGTGTGTGTTGGCAACCATCATCGGTGTTTCAGCTGGTTACTTTGGTGGACGCGTGGATGATGTGTTATCCGCTGCAATGAACATCATGCTCGTCATCCCTCAATTGCCATTACTGTTTGTCATCGCCGCCTTCATAGGTGCAGCAGGCCCATTAACCATAGCGTTGGTAATCGGTGCCACCTCCTGGGCATGGGGGGCAAGGGTTGTACGTTCACAAACGCTATCTCTACGTGAAAAAGAATTTGTTAAAGCAGCAGAAGTACTGGGTGAATCATCGTTCAGAATCATCTTTGTTGAAATTCTACCGAACCTTATTTCAATCGTTGGTGCAAGCTTCATCGGCTCTGTAATGCTAGCTATTATGACAGAAGCAACATTGTCGTTCTTAGGCCTTGGTAACCCAAGTACTGTTAGCTGGGGCATCATGCTTTACAACGTAAACACATCCTCTTCAATGATTGTTGGCGCTTGGTGGGAGCTTCTAGCACCTTGTTTCGCACTGACTTTCTTAGTGGTTGGTCTTGCATTGCTTAACTTTGCTGTCGATGAAATTGCTAACCCTCAACTACGTTCTCACAAAGGAATGAAGCGCTGGAAAACGCTTGCAGAGCAAGACAAAACTGAGCGCGAACCAACACTACCACCACAAAATTCACTTTGGAGCGGAGATAAATAATCATGACTGAGCCACTAATTTCTATCCGCAATTTATGCGTCGACTACATTACAGACGCGGGCGATATCCGCGCATGTAACAACGTGAGTTTTGATATCGCACCAGGCGAAGTCTTTGGCCTAGCCGGTGAATCCGGTTGTGGTAAATCCACTGTTGCTTTTTCTTTGATGCGTCTACATAAGCCACCTGCATTTATCACGGGCGGTGAGGTCATCTTCAACGGTGAAAACATCCTGCAATACAGCGACGAAAGAATGCAATCTTTCCGTTGGAGTGAGATGTCAATGGTGTTCCAAAGTGCCATGAATGCACTAAACCCAGTACTGACGATGCAAGACCAGTTCTGTGACGTGATTATGCGTCACACGAACATGACTCGTGAACAAGCGATTAAACGTGCAGAAGGGTTATTGGAAATCGTTGATATCCACCCTAGCCGCTTGACCGATTACCCACACCAGTTCTCAGGTGGTATGCGTCAGCGTTTGGTTATTGCGATTGCGTTAGCACTGAATCCAAAAATGATCATCATGGATGAGCCAACAACGGCCCTTGATGTGGTTGTTCAGCGAGAGATTCTACAAAAAATCTACGCACTTAAAGAAGAGTTTGGTTTCTCTATATTGTTCATTACTCATGATTTGTCATTGATGGTCGAGTTCTCTGACCGCATCGGCATCATGTACTCGGGTGAATTGATTGAGGTAGCACCATCTAAAGAGATTCTAGAAAGCCCTTACCACCCTTACACCAAAGGGCTGGGTAGTTCTTTCCCTCCATTGATCGGACCTAAAACTAAGCTACAAGGCATTCCAGGTAATCCACTTAACTTACTTGAAATCCCTCAAGGTTGTCGTTTCCAAGCTCGTTGTGACCGCGTCCACGAAGCATGTACTAAGGTGCCGACACACTTACGTCAGATAGAAGAAAACCGCTTCTCTAACTGCCACTTATATGGCGAACCTATTGCTCAGGCAAAGGCATAACTAGCTCGAATGAGCGTAAGACTCTGACGTAGATATAAGAATTTCTGGAGACAATTATGAGCAATGAATATGGCGAACTACTGGTAGAAGGAAAGAATGTCATAAAAGACTTTCCTATCAGCAGTAATACATTACAACAGCCAATGATGCGTGCAATCAATGACGTATCTTTCAAAATGTACAAAAGCCGTGGCCTTGCGGTTGTAGGTGAATCAGGTTCTGGTAAATCAACGACGGCAAAAATGATCGCAAAAATGTACGCACCGACTGATGGTGTAATTGAGTACAAAGGTCGCGACATTCAAGATATCACAGCGAGAAAAGACCTAATGCATTACCGTGAAGGTGTGCAAATGGTATGGCAAGACCCGTTTGGTTCATTAAACCCAACGCACAATATTTTCCACCATATTGCTCGTCCTTTGATCATTCACAATAAGGTGTCAGCGAGCAATAAAAAGGAATTGGAAGAGCGCGTTTATGACTTACTTGAGCAAGTAGGCCTTATTCCACCAAAAGCAACGGCGGAAAAATTCCCTCACCAGCTATCAGGTGGTCAACGCCAACGTGTCAACCTAGCACGAAACATCGCGGTAGGCGCAGAAGTGGTGTTGGCGGATGAACCTACATCCATGCTCGATGTATCTATCCGTGCTGGTGTACTTAACCTAATGGAAGAGATGAAATTTGAGAAGCAAATGTCTCTTCTATACATTACCCATGATATCGCTACTGCTCGTTACATCGCGGAAGACATCTCAGTGATGTACGTCGGTCACATGGTGGAATGGGGCGATACCGATGAAGTCATAGCAAACCCTCAACACCCTTACACCAAACTGCTTGTATCTGCGGTTCCAGATCCAAGTAAATCCATTCATACCAAGCTTGAAGGTAACAAGGGTGAAATCCCACTATGGACGCCAGCGTCTGCGGGATGCCCATTTGCCGGACGTTGTACTCATGCAATGGATAAATGTAAAGAACACCTTCCTGAAGTCACACAGCTTTCAGATAACCATTTTGTTCGCTGTTACTTATACGATTAATAACACATAACAATCCACCTAGAGCTAAGTTTGATCGCTTGGCTCTAGGCATAAAAAATAATAATCATTATAAATTCGGAGATATTTGATGCAGTTACTCACTAACCATATCGGTTATGAAGTACAGGGTACTAAGCAAGCCATCATCATGACTAAAGAGAAAACCCTCTCTAGTATGAATGCGCAAGTAGTACGTGCTAGTGATCATCAGATTGTTTTATCTCTTCCAGTCAGTGCCGGAAAGAGCTGTGCACAGTGGCATCAAGGTCACTTTTACAGCATCGACTTTTCTCAACTCGTCGCCCCTGGCCATTACTATATTTCATATCAAAATACTCGTTCAGAAAACTTTGAAATTTCTGAGGGTATTTTGATGCAGCAAACATTTTCAGATGTGCTGCACTATTTTAAGTCACAACGATGTGGTGGGATTTTTGATCAACAGGATAAGCAAGTACCGCTGCTAGGCACAAATGTCACTGCCGACGTGCATGGCGGCTGGTACGATGCTTCTGGTGACGTCAGTAAATACCTGAGCCACCTTTCTTATGCCAATTACTTAAACCCTCAGCAAATACCCATGGTGGTATGGAACATGCTGAAAGGGTTAACCCTTTTAGAAAATCACTCAGGTTTTGCTCCTTTTTCTCGCACTCGCCTTACGGAAGAGGCTTTGTTCGGTGCTGACTTCTTAGTTCGGATGCAAAACACTGAGGGATTTTTTTACATGACGGTCTTTGACAAATGGAGCAAAGACATCAATCAACGCGACATTTGTGCTTATGAAACTCAAGACGGCCATAAAAGCGATGATTACCAAGCAGGTTTTCGTCAAGGCGCAGGGGTATCAATCGCAGCCTTAGCCGCCGCCGCCCGCTTATCAGAGCATGGTGAGTACTCTCAAACGGATTACCTTCAAGCCGCAGAGCGAGGATACTGGCACCTTGTTGAATACAATACTCAGTACCTTAATAACGGTGAAGAAAACATCATTGATGAGTATTGTGCGTTGCTTGCTTCCACTGAGCTATATCGCACATCCAATGAAGAAAAATATCTCATTCAAGCAAGGCTTTGGGCGACTCGTTTAATGGATCGTCAACGATCAGATTCAAATGTCGATCATTTTTGGTCTGCAAATTCAGATGGTTCTCGCCCATATTTCCATGCGGCCGAAGCAGGGTTACCTGTTATCGCGTTATGCGAATACCTTTCTATAGAAGTAGACAACAGCGCTGCATCGCGCGCAAAAGAAGTCATTCAATCGGCCTGCCAATTTGAACTCTCTATCACGGCTAACGTCGCTAACCCATTTGGTTACCCTCGTCAGTACGTAAAATCAGTGGATGGAGACAAACGAGACGCGTTTTTCGTCGCACAAAACAACGAGAGCGGTTACTGGTGGCAAGGTGAGAATGCTCGATTAGGGTCGTTGGCCAGCATGGCTTTCTCAGCTCAACCATTCATCGATGATGCGAAGCTAAAACAACAACTGACTGATTACGCTCAAAACTCTCTTAACTGGATAGTAGGGCTTAATCCTTACAACATGTGCATGCTCGATGGGCATGGTCACAATAATCCTGAGTATTTACCTCACTTAGGTTTCTTCAATGCCAAAGGTGGTGTCTGCAATGGCATTACGGCTGGCTTTGAAAATGAACAAGACATCGCCTTCAATCCTGACGGCCAAAAGGACGACATGCTACAAAACTGGCGCTGGGGTGAACAATGGATTCCGCATGGAGCATGGTACATGCTCGCTGTCATCAACCAATATAAGCACTTTGTTTCTAATACGGGAGAGAAATAATTATGACGCTTTTTTACGTTGGTATTGATGGTGGTGGAACATCATGTCGCGCGCGTATTCGCACCCAAGATGGCCAATTTATTGGTGAAGCCAAAAGTGGTAGCGCAAATATCCTTCTTGGGGTTGATGTTGCGATGTCCTCTATTATCAATGCGATTGACGCAGCTGCTCAGCAAGGAGGGTTAACCTCTACTGATTATCCTTCAATGCACGTTGGGCTCGCACTTGCTGGTGCAGAGCATAAATCGGCTTGGACGCAATTCATGGCACTCGACCACCCATTTGCCAGCATAACACTGAACACCGATGCTTATGGTGCCTGTGTCGGTGCTCACAATGGCAGTGATGGTGCAATCATGATTGGTGGTACTGGGTCGTGTGGCATCTTACTTAAAAATGGTCAACAGCATGTCGTTGGGGGACGTGAGTTTCCTATTTCAGACCAAGGTGGTGGCGCAGTGATGGGTTTAAGGCTCATACAGCAGGTGTTACTCACTCAGGATGGCATTCGACCTGACACAGCCCTCTCTAGGCATGTCATGAATCACTTTAACAACGATATTGATCAAATCGTTGAGTGGTCTAAGAGCGCAATTCCGAAAGACTATGGCCAATTCTCTCCAGCTATTTTCCAGTTGGCCAACGAAGGCGACGAGTTGGCGATTGAAATGCTCAAACAAACCGCTTCTGACATTGAAATGTTTTTGGTTGCTCTCAATCGTAAGGGCGCTGACAAAATCTGTCTCATGGGCAGTATTGCTGAACGCATCGTCGCATGGTTGTCTCCGCCCGTTCAGCAGTGGATTGTAAAACCACAATTTGACGCTATTGAAGGTGCACTAATGTTCGCCGGCAAAAAAAAGCACAACTTGTACTGAGGATCTAAGATGAGTTATAGAGTAGATTTAGCAGTACTTTCAGAGCAAAACCCAGCCTGTCGTTTTGCCCTAACGTTACATAATCTGAGTGATCAAGATATTCAAAATTGGTCATTTAACTTTATTATGGATCGATACATCCAACCCCAAAGCGTATCAAATGGTCAGCTGACTCAAGTCGGCAGTTACTGTGTTCTAAAACCAAATACACAAGTATTAAAAGCTAATGACCACTTCTATTGTGAATTCAGTATTCATACGGCACCACTAAGATTTTACACTGATGGCCTTAAAGACGCTGTGCTGGTCAACACTGACACTGATGAGCGCCATGCCGTAACAATGACACCAGTGGTATTGGCATCGCCATATCGCCAACGAGCAGAGATTCCGCATGTAAAGGCGGCGGAAATCTGCGTCATTCCGAAGCCAAGTAAAATAGAAACGTCACCAGGGCATTTTACTTTAAGTGGTAAAAGCCAAATAACCTTGCAAGCAAGCACTGCAGACGGCGCAGCAAACTGGCTTCAACAGGAATTACTCACTCTTTTTAACTTTAAGACTCATTCGATCGGTCGTAGTGATATTCGCTATCGCACCAATCCTATTTGTGACAAGAATGAGTATCAGCTTACGGTGGATCAAAGTGGAGTCACTCTTGAAGCAAATTCATCGGCTGGCTTTGTTCACGCTACCGCTTCTTTTATCCAACTGATCCAAGAAAACAACGAAGAAAATGCACTCCACATTCCTTTCGTTCAGATATCAGATACGCCTCGATACGACTACCGCGGCATGATGCTTGATTGCTCTCGTCACTTTCACCCGATAGAAACCGTTAAGCGCCTGATCAATCAACTGGCTCACTACAAATTTAATACCTTTCACTGGCACTTGACTGATGATGAAGGCTGGCGAATTGAAATAAAAGCCTTTCCAGAGTTGACTAATGTCGGCTCTCATCGCTCAACACAGTCAGAGCTTGAACCTCAATTTAGTCATATTGATCAAGCGTACTCTGGCTTTTACAGCCAAGAACAGATCAAAGAGATCATCGCCTTTGCACAGCAACGTGGAATTACGATCATTCCTGAGATAGATGTGCCAGGCCACAGTCGAGCTGCGATCAAGGCACTGCCTGAATTGCTTGTCGACCCCGATGATCAATCTGAATACCGTAGCATTCAAAACTACAGCGACAACGTACTCTCTCCAGGGTTGCCAGGTACTTACACCTTTTTAGAGAAAGTACTTGAAGAGGTTGCCGCACTATTCCCGTCTCCATGGATTCACATTGGTGCCGATGAAGTGCCCAATGGCGTTTGGGAGAAAAGTGAGAAATGCCAATCCCTAATGGAAGAGCATGGCTATAAGGATCCAAAAGAACTTCAAGGTCACTTGCTTCGCTTTGCCGAAAAGAAACTTCGTTCACTTGGGAAGCGCATGGTCGGTTGGGAAGAAGCTCAACACGGAGACAAAGTCAGTAAAGACACCATCATCTATTCATGGCTTAGCGAAGAAGCGGCCTTAAAGTGTGCGAAACAAGGGTTTGACGTCATTTTGCAACCGGCGCAACACACGTATTTGGATATGGCGCAAGATTACGCACCAGAAGAACCAGGGGTTAACTGGGCGAACGTTTTACCCATTAAGCAAGCTTACCAATATGAGCCGCTAGCTGACATCGATGCTAGCGACCCAATTAAGAAACGCATTCTAGGTGTTCAATGTGCCTTATGGTGTGAAATCGTCACCCATCAAGAGCGCATTGATTACATGATATTCCCACGTTTAACTGCCATGGCTGAAGCCTACTGGACCAGCAATGAACAGCGAGACTGGGATGACTATTTAACGCGACTGAAAGGCCATTTGCCTCTGCTAGACAAGCAGAATGTTCAATACCGTTCACCGTGGAAGTAAGACTCAAGTTAAGAGCGTTTTTCGCTCTTTTAAATTTCACTAGCACTTATTTTGGCTGTTGTATTAGCAGCCTATACAAAAGGATAGAACCATGAAATACGGCTATTTCGATAATGAGAATCGTGAATACGTCATCACTCGCCCTGACGTTCCAGCACCTTGGACTAACTACCTAGGTACTGAAAAGTTTTGTACTGTAATCTCTCACAACGCTGGTGGTTACTCATTCTACAATTCGCCTGAATATAACCGCGTGACTAAGTTCAGACCCAATGCATCGTTTGATCGTCCTGGACACTATGTGTACCTACGTGACGATGAAACCGGTGATTACTGGTCGATTTCATGGCAGCCAGTTGCAAAAAGCTTAGACGAAGCGAGCTACGAAGTTCGTCACGGCCTGTCTTACTCAAAATTCAAATGTGAGTACAGCGGAATCAGCGCTGAAAAAACGCTTTTCGTACCAAAAGGTGAAGATGCAGAAGTTTGGGACGTGGTCATCAAAAACACATCTGACAAGCCGCGTAAAATCAGTGCTTTCTCTTTTGTTGAGTTTTCATTCAGCCATATTCAATCGGATAATCAAAACCACCAGATGTCTCTGTACTCTGCGGGTACAGAATATAAAGATGGTGTTATTGAGTACGATCTTTACTACAACACGAATGACTTTGAAGGTTTCTACTACTTAGCTTCAACATTTGACCCAGATTCCTATGACGGTCAACGCGATAACTTCTTAGGTCTATACCGTGACGAAGCGAATCCAATCGCCGTTGAAAAGGGCCAATGTTCAAACAGTGCTCAAACTTGTTACAACCACTGTGGTTCACTCCATAAGCAATTTACTATTCAGCCAGGTGAAGAAGTACGTTTCGCTTACATCCTTGGAATCGGTAAAGGGAACGGTGATCGCTTACGTACAAAGTACCAAGATCTGGCCAATGTTGATGCCGCTTTTGCTGGTATTAAAGAGCACTGGAATGAGCGTTGCGACAAGTTCCAAGTTAAATCTCCAAATGAAGGCCTAGATACCATGATCAATGCTTGGACTTTGTACCAAGCTGAAACGTGTGTTGTTTGGTCTCGCTTTGCATCTTTCATTGAAGTCGGTGGGCGTACTGGCCTTGGCTACCGTGATACCGCACAAGATGCGATCTCGGTGCCGCACGCTAACCCTGAAATGACTCGTAAGCGTCTCGTCGATCTTCTACGCGGACAAGTCAAAGCAGGTTATGGCCTGCACTTGTTCGATCCTGATTGGTTTGATCCAGATAAAGCCGACGTTGAGCCATCGAAATCTCCAACGGTTGTCCCTACTCCATCTGATGATGACAAGATCCACGGTATCGAAGACACCTGTTCTGATGATCACTTATGGCTAGTACCAACCATCTGTAAATACGTGATGGAAACGGGCGAAGAAAGCTTCTTCGACGAGCAAATCCCATACGCAGATGGCGGCAATGCCAGCGTTTATGACCACATGAAAGCGGCGCTGGACTTCTCAGCAGAGTACGTTGGTCAAACCGGTATTTGTAAGGGTCTTCGTGCGGACTGGAATGACTGTCTAAACCTTGGTGGCGGCGAGTCTTCTATGGTTTCATTCCTACACTACTGGGCACTTGAAGAGTTCCTAGACCTTGCGAAGCACCGTGGAAATGACGAGGATGTTGCTAAGTATACAGAGATGGCAGCAAACGTACGTGAAGCTTGTGAAACACACCTTTGGGACGAAGAAGGCGGTTGGTATATCCGTGGTCTAACAAAAGACGGCGATAAGATTGGTACCGCTCAACAGACAGAAGGTCGAATTCACCTAGAGTCAAATACACTGGCCGTCTTGTCAGGTGCTGTTTCTCAAGAGCGTGGTGAAAAAGCGATGGATGCGGTTGATGAGAACCTTTACTCAGAATACGGTCTGCACCTGAATTCACCTTCTTTTGCAACACCAAACGACGACATTGGCTTTGTTACACGAGTTTACCAAGGCGTTAAAGAGAATGGCGCTATCTTCTCTCACCCGAACCCGTGGGCATGGGTCGCTGAAGCTAAATTGGGCCGTGGTGACCGTGCAATGAAGTTCTACGATGCACTGAACCCATACAACCAAAACGACATGATCGATAAGCGTATTGCTGAACCGTACTCGTATGTTCAATTCATTATGGGACGCGATCACCAAGATCACGGTCGAGCAAACCACCCATGGCTAACGGGCACATCCGGCTGGGCTTACTTTGCTGTGACGAACTTCATTCTAGGTGTTCGAGTCGGTTATGAAGGTCTTACTGTTGACCCATGTATTCCAACAGACTGGCCAGGGTTTGAAGTAACCCGTCAATGGCGCGGCGCTACCTACAACATCAAGGTTGAAAACCCATCATCAGTGAGCAAAGGCGTGAAATCAATGACGCTTAACGGCCAGTCTGTTGAAGGTGCTCTGCCGGTACAGGCCGAAGGAAGTGTCAACGAAGTCGTTGTCATTCTAGGCTAATCTGCATTTTTAGTGAAAAGTGACCTTCGCTTGAAGGTCACTCTAACTCACATTTTTGCTGCTATTCGTTGAGAGTCCTCTCAAATCAGAATTTCAACCGAGGCAGCCAAAAGGATTTTATCATGATCAAATTTGGTACTGGTGGCTGGCGCGCATTCATTGGTGAAGAGTTCACTAAAGACAATGTTCGCCTTGTTGCTCAAGCATTATCAAATATTATTAACAACGAAAACGTTGCCGATAAAGGGTTTATCGTAGGCTATGACCGTCGCTTTCTTTCCGATAAGGCCGGTCGTTGGTTTGCAGAAGTACTAGCTGCAAACAACATTCCTGTCAGCTTCATCGATAAGTTTGTTCCAACCCCGATTGTTATGTTCCAAGCGAAAGAGATGGGATGCGCTTACTCAGCCTGCATCACCGCTTCTCACAACCCTGCAGATTACAACGGCATTAAAATCTTTATTGAAGGTGGACGCGATGCCGATGAGATCATTACGCAGAAAGTAGAAGAGCAGATCAGCCAACTCACATTGAGCGACGTGAAATCCGTTGAATTTGAACAAGCGCTGAATGACAAATCAGTTGTGATTATTAACCCAATGAACGCTTTTGTTGATTCGATCATCAACTTTATCGACATTGAAGCGATCAAGAATGCCAACCTGAAAGTGCTTATTGATCCTATGTTTGGGGTTGCAAAAAACGCATTACAAACCGTTTTGATCAATGGTCGATGTGATGTTGATGTGATTAATGATGGCAAGAACCCTGACTTCGGTGGCCTAATGCCATCTCCAAGCGCAGCAACGCTCTACCGCTTAAAACACTTAGTCGCCGCTGAGGGTTACGACATCGGCATTGGTACCGATGGAGATGCAGATCGGTTAGGGATCATTGATGAAAAAGGTCACTTTATTCATCCAAATGAAGTGCTCATTCTTCTCTACTACTACCTGCTTGAATACAAAGGCTGGAAAGGCTCTGTCGTGCGTAACATCGCGACGACTCATATTCTCGATAAGATTGCAGCCGACCACGGCGAGAAGAGCTTTGAGGTTCCTGTAGGCTTTAAGCACATCAGCTCTCAAATGGAAGCGGATGACTCTCTTATCGGTGGTGAAAGCTCTGGTGGCCTCACTATCCGTGGTCACATATTGGGTAAAGATGGTGTCTTCGCATCAAGCTTGCTTGTTGAGATGATTTCAGTGACAGGTAAAAAGCTCTCTGAGATGCTTGATGAAATCTATGGCAAGTATGGCTACGCTTATACTGCTGAAGGTGACTGCACATTCAAGCCAGCTGAGAAAGAGGCGCTTTACAACAAGGTTTACGTTGAAAAGCAATTGCCTGAGTTTGAGTACGAAATTGAAAAAGTCAGCTACGATGATGGCGCTAAAGTGTACTTTAAGAATGGCGGCTGGGTTATAGCCCGTTTCTCAGGTACTGAGCCTTTGCTGCGAATCTTCGCTGAAATGGAAGATAAAGAAACTGCCGAACGTGTTCTTCAGCAGGTGAAAGACTTCTTATCCCTATAAGTTTACTGATGTTTCTTCAGTAAATTGGATAGGAACCGATTGCCGCACCTTCGCTCATTTGTGAGCACCCTATAGGTGAAGAATACTTGCCCAGCATTTGCTGGGCTTTTTTATTCTTACAGCCCTAACATGCACTTTCCCTTGTAGTAACCAACTACTACCACCACATGTAAACAAATTGTTAACCTTAATTTTCATTCACAAAGATGGAAATTAACACATGGCACGTATACTGATTCTAGCGGGTGATTTTGTAGAAGATTACGAATTAATGGTTCCCTTTCAAGCATTGGGCATGGTTGGACATACTGTCAGTGTTGTGTGCCCGGAGAAACGCAGTGGAGAGACCATCAAGACGGCCATTCATGACTTCGAAGGCGACCAAACCTATACAGAAAAGCCTGGGCACTTGTTTACACTCAATGCCAATTTTGAAGAGGCTACATGCTCACAATTTGATGCTTTGGTCATTCCTGGTGGCCGTGCACCTGAATACCTTCGTCTAAACCTTGATGTCATCAAACTCATCACCTCTTTTGCCATTGAACAAAAGCCTATCGCAGCAATATGCCATGGTGCCCAACTGCTTGCAGCAGCGAACATCATACAAGGTAAGGAAATCTCCGCGTATCCAGCATGCGCTCCGGAAGTAAAATTAGCCGGAGCAAACTACGTGGATCTTGAAATGGATCAAGCGGTGACCGATGGCATCTTCGTTACTGCACCTGCTTGGCCTGCGCACCCAAGCTGGTTAGCTCAGTTAAACCAAATGCTCCTATAAATACTCCCAGCTATAGACTAAAGACTTAGTGAGTTATCCGGATAATTCACTATTCTGGAACTATCTACAGGGTGATAAATAGGGCAACAACATGTGTGAGATATATTCAGGTGCGGAAGATAACTTGTTTGAGCTGAAAACACGTTCAGTACGCATCGAAGGCGTGGTCACTAGCATTCGGCTTGAAGCGGTATTTTGGAAAATTATTGAAGATATTGCTGACGATTCACATATCTCTGTCGCAGAGTTTTTGACTCGAATTTACAATGAAGTGATTCAGCGAAGAGGTGAGCTCGGTAATTTCACCTCTTTGCTGCGAGTCGCCTGCACAACGTATCTTAACGGTGGCAAACGAATCACGGTTTAGAACGCTAAAATGCCTTGCTCATCCACATTAATACTGACTGTCTGACCGATGGTTAATGCCTGTGAAGAACTCGCCGTCAGTTGATTACCATTCACCTTAACGACATACCGACAGTGATCCCCCATAAAGTGCTGCTCTTGAACGCGAATAGAACTTTCTTGTTCCGCTTCAATCAAAATATGTTGCGGTCTCAAAAGCAACTCACAATCTTGGTTTACCTCAATCGCACTCTTGGCAATAGCTTCTACTGTGCCAAGTGCTGTTTTGAATTTATTTTCCGAGATGCGGGTTGCAGGGAGATAGCTACCACCGCCAAGGAAATCCGCAACAAACTTACTTGATGGATGGTAGTAAAGCTCGGTAGCCGTACCATACTGCTCGATAACCCCGTTGTTCATGACGGCCATTTTGTCAGAAAAGGCAAACGCCTCTTCTCTACTGTGAGTCACAAAAATAGCAGTCACGCCCTGAGATTTAAAAATACGTCGGATTTCCGCGATCAATTCATGGCGAACTTGGGTATCAATATTTGAGAACGGTTCATCCAATAGCAGTAAGTCGGGTTTATAGGCAAGAGTTCGCGCTATCGCTACACGTTGTTGCTGGCCACCAGAAAGCTGATGCGGGTATCGGTCACCATAGTCAGAAAGGTGAACGAGATCCAACATCTCTTTTACCTTGTTTTTTTTCTCACTGCTGCTCACATTACGTAAACCAAAAGCGATGTTATCGGCCACGGTTAGGTGAGGAAACAAGGCATAATCTTGAAAGATCATACCAATATTACGTTGTTCTGGCGGTAACCAATTTTCCCCATCATCAATGGTCATACAGTTCAGGCTCATGACACCAGAACTTAACGGAAGCAGGCCTGCGACCGCTTTCAACAATGTTGTTTTTCCGCAACCACTTGCGCCAAGTAGGCACACGATCTCGCCATGATTCACTTCTAGCGATAACTGTTCGAGTACGGTTTGAGATTCATACTTGCACGTTAAGTTTTGTATCGACAGCGCACAACTCATTAGTGGCTTTTCTCCAAAGAACGATTGACAACAACAAGTGGTATCAACCCGACCAATACCAATAATATAGCAGGCATAGCAGCCAGCTCTAAATGCTCATCAGACGCGTAGTTATAAACATACGTCGCTAGGGTTTCAAAATTGAACGGCCTCAACAGTAAAGCAGCATTCAGTTCTTTCATTGATTCAATAAAGACAAGCAAGCCCGCAATCAAGGCGCCGCGGCGAATCAATGGAAAGTGAATGTTCCACAGCATCTTATTAGTATTGCACCCCATTGTGCGAGCTGCCATATCCAATGAAGGTGGAATCTTATTCAAACTGCTTTCAATACTACCGATAGCGACAGCTGAAAAGCGAACAACAAGCGCGACAATCAGCGCAAACATGGAACCAGAAAAGACTAGCCCTGGCCTCTGATAATCGAGTGCTCGTGCCACATCATTAACAAAATGGTCGAGGAACAAAACAGGAACCAACACGCCTATCGCCAATACAGTGCCAGGCACGGCATACCCCATAGAGGATAGACGCATAAAAGCGAGGCTGCTTTTTCCAGGATTAACTCGTTGAGTAAAATTCACCACCAAAGCGACAAACACACCAATAATTGCGGCGATGATCGACACTTGTAGACTGTTTATCGCGTACTCACTGAACCCTGCAGTCCAGCTTTGTTCAAAATACTTATAAGCATAAATGCACAGCTGCGTTAGAGGCAGGATGAAGGCGACAGAAACAATGCCCCAACACCAGGTTAATGCCGCCCATTTTTTCCAGCCGGTTAGCTTGTAACGGAAATCTTCGCGACTACTGAACTGGTTTTGGAACAGTTTCTGTTTGCGTCGGCTATAGCGCTCTGCGCTGAGCAACAGTATGACAATCACTAGCATTAGGGCAGAAATTTTAGCCGCAGCGTTTAGATTAGAGTACCCAAGCCAAGTATCGTACACCGCCGTGGTTAAGGTGCTCACGGCAAAGTAACTGACCGTGCCAAAGTCACCGATGGTTTCCATCGCCACCAATGAAAGGCCAACCGCCATAGAAGGGCGTACAAGAGGCAGAGATATTCGTTTGAAGCTCTCCCAAGGGGAGCACTTTAATAATCGCGCAGATTGAAGCAGAGAAACGTTTTGCTCCATAAATGCCGCGCGGCACAGTAAATACACATAAGGATAAAGGACTAATGCCAAAACAATGGTTGCACCGGCAAGCGTTCGAATATCAGGGAACCAATACTCACCAGGCCCCCAACCAGTTAGATCTCGAAGCAGAATTTGAATCGGACCTGCAAAATCAAACCAGTCGGTAAAAATATAGCCAATAATGTACCCTGGCATGGCAAGAGGAAGAACAAGTGCCCACTGTAAAACACCCTCACTCGGTAAACGACACATCGCCATAAACCAAGCACTAGGAATGCCAAGAACCAAGGAGAGAAGCATCACACCAACAGTAAGCACAACTGTGTTGTACACGTAGGTAGGCATGACCGTAGACATCAGATGCGAAAAGACCTCGTCGGTATCACCCAACGAGGTATAAAAGATCGCTAAGATCGGCAAAACCAGCAGCAAAGCTAAGCTTGCACTACTGGTTTTCCATATATAATTTTTTTCGTTCATAGCCTAACTACAACAAGGCCGTATGAAACATAAACGCAATTGCAAATACATCTCATATCCTTTTGAAAAACAGGGGTACTTTATACCCCTAGTTATAATCAAAGGTCAAATTTCACTTCATCAAGAAGTCGAATTGCAGCTGAGTGGTAAGAAGCAATGTCGTCTAAAGAAACGTCATCCGCTTTGAAGTCACCCCAAGAAGCAACCAGCTCTGAGCGCTCAACGCCTGCTTTTACTGGGTACTCATAGTTTACTTCAGCGTACATACCTTGAGCAGTATCACCACTTAGGAACTCCATTAACTTCTGTGCGTTCTCTTTATTTGGAGAATATTTCGCCATCGCCATACCTGAGATATTTACGTGTGTACCTTCAGTATTTTGATTTGGGAAGTTGATGTAAACAGAGTCTGCCCAAGCTTTCTGCTCTTTGTCGTTAACCATCTTACCTAGATAGTAGCTGTTACCCAGTGCTACGTCACATAGACCTTCTTTAATCGCTTTAACTTGCGCACGGTCATTACCTTGAGGCTTACGTGCAAGGTTTGCTTTTACGCCTTCTAACCATTCTTTTGTTTCTGCTTCACCGTGGTGAGCAATCATAGAAGAAACAAGAGAAACGTTGTAAGGGTGCTTACCACTACGAGTACAGATCTTACCTTTGAACTCAGGCTTAACGAGATCTGCGTAAGTGAAATCATCACCAAGACGACCAACACGGTCACGTGAAGAATAAACTGAACGAGTACGAGTTGTTAGAGCAAACCACTCATTGTCTGTATCTTGGTATTGAGCCGGGATATTTGACTCAAGTACTGGACTTTCTACTGGCTGAACTAACTCTTGCTTTGTTAACTCTGCAAGACGGCTAATATCAACCGTTAGGATAACATCAGCAGGGCTTAAATCGCCTTCACGAGCTAGCGTTTCTGCAAGGCCTTTCTTAGCGAACTTAACGTTTACCTTAATGCCAGTTTCTTTAGTGAACTCATTGAACATTGGTTCTACTAAAAATGGTTGACGGTAAGAGTAGACATTTACTTCTTCAGCAGCCATAGCCATTGTTGGTGCGATAGCGCTGCATGCCAATGCAGAAAGAGTTAGCAATTTTTTCATCAGTTTAATCCTTTACTTCGTAATGATAATGTTTATCAGTTGCATTATTATATGCATGAATAGATTAATTACAATGATACTAGACAAAAAAACCAACCTTTGCAGGTTGGTTTATAGGCATTTGATTTGTAACAATTCTTTTCATCAAATAACTATGGAAGCAAACTAGTACTATTGTAGCCTCTGTTGCATGACATTGGCTGGGACATAACCGCCTAACTGATATCCTGATTCGGCGTAGATCGCTGGCGTGCCAGTAACACCTAGCTCATTCCCAAGGGCATAGTATTTATTGACGATGTCTTCACACTGTTGAAGCTGCTTTGCGGTAATGCTTTCAGGCAATGATGGTGCGCTGTTGTTCGCTTTAGCAAAACTCAACGCTGTTTTTCTGTCCTTAGAGCAATAGGCGTTGACTAACATTTTGAATCCAGGCCCAGCTTTCCCACCCCTTGGATACGGTAGGTATTGAATAGAAATCCCCTTCTTCTGATAATCCGTTAGCTCTGAATGCAACTTTCGACAATAGCCACAAGTCGGGTCAGTAAACACGTATACCTTCGTTGCTGACTCACCGGACGCAGGCATTGCGATCACATCCTTTGGGTCAATACGTTCAAGCATAGGTTTCACATAGCTTGCTTCGTATTCCTGTTTAATGCTGGATTGATCGTCCAAACGAATTAAATTGGCATCCGACATTACTAATATTGATTTCGTATCAGAGAAGTAAGCGAGGGTATGTACTGATCCAGAATCAAACAGTTTAAAAAGATAAGTACTACTCGACCCCAATTGCTTTATATGTCGAACAAGATCACCTGAATCGTTCAGTGCTGGATCATTACCTAACAATTGTACATTTATGATCCGTTCAAGCTCATTCTTTTGCTGTTCACTCACATCGTTTAACTGAGAATCCGCATATGCGTTAAACGTTAGCAAAATGAGAAAGGTCACTAAAATATTTTTCATTTATCACTCCATGATATTGCTTAGCCACGTAATATTGAACAGAGTACGCCACTTTATGGTGAATCACCAAAAAGCAAAAGGCCTACTCATTGCTGAGTAGGCCCTAATATCTAGATGTATTTAGTATTATTTAACTGTCACAAACTCTGGATAAGCACCAACACCACAGTCGTGCATGTCCATACCTTCTTGCTCTTCGTCCTCAGTAACACGGATACCCATCGTTGCTTTTAATATACCCCAAACAACGAGGCTAGCACCGAATACCCAAGCAAAGATTACCGCAGCGCCAAGTAATTGAGCTCCAAACGTTGCATCACCATTGCTTAGCGGAACAACCATTAGGCCAAAGAAACCACACACACCGTGTACTGAGATTGCACCTACTGGATCATCAATCTTCAGTTTATCTAGCGCGATGATGCTAAATACAACCAGCGCGCCAGATACACAACCGATAGCCACAGAATATAGTGGTGATGGAGACAGTGGGTCAGCAGTAATCGCAACTAAGCCAGCTAATGCGCCATTCAGAATCATAGTTAAATCGGCTTTACCCCATGTTGTTTTACATACAAGTAGAGCAGCAATTGCACCTGCAGCCGCAGCAGCATTAGTATTTAGGAAGATTTGACCAACAGCGGTTGCGTTTTCGAAGTCTGACAGCATCAGTTGAGAACCACCGTTAAAGCCGAACCAACCGAACCATAAGATGAACGTACCCAGTGTTGCTAGTGGAAGGTTAGAACCTTGAATTGGGTAGATTTCACCTTTTTTACCGTATTTACCTTTACGTGCTCCCAGTAGCAATACACCCGCTAGTGCAGCAGCAGCACCTGCCATGTGAACGATACCTGAGCCAGCAAAGTCACTAAATCCAGCTTCTGATAGGAAACCACCGCCCCATGTCCAGTAACCTTCCATCGGGTAGATAAACGCAGTGAGAACCACTGAGAAGATTAGGAATGACCAAAGCTTCATACGCTCAGCAACCGCACCAGAGACCACTGACATTGCTGTTGCAACGAATACCACCTGGAAGAAGAAATCAGATTCTAACGAGTGATCGGCACCTTCACCTTGGGTGCCTATCAGTGCACCAAATGATGGTAACCAGCCGCCCTCGCCGTTGTCTACGTACATGATGTTGTAGCCAACAAGCAGGAATGTCGTACACGCAATCGCGTATAAACAAATGTTCTTAGTTAAGATTTCAGTCGTATTTTTTGAACGAACTAGGCCTGCCTCTAACATCGCAAAACCAGCTGCCATCCACATAACCAACGCACCTGAAATGAGGAAGAAAAAAGTATCTAGTGCGTAACGTAGTTCCGTTACAGTTGTTAGTAGTTCCATAATATTGCTCTCCAATCCTTTGAATCTTTAAAGTGCTTCAACGTCCATTTCACCAGTACGGATACGAACCGCTTGGTTTAGGTCGTACACAAAAATCTTACCGTCACCGATTTTGCCTGTTTGAGCCGCTTTCGTAATCGCTTCAACAACACGGTCAACATTTTCAGCTTGCGTTGCGATTTCAAGTTTTACTTTCGGTAGAAAGTCGACTTGGTATTCAGCACCACGGTAGAGCTCTGTGTGGCCTTTTTGACGACCGAAGCCTTTTACTTCAGATACTGTCATCCCTTCAATACCTGCATCGGCTAATGCTTCACGTACATCATCGAGTTTGAATGGTTTGATTATTGCGTTAATTAGTTTCATCGTACCCTCTCTAGGTCTTAGTCCTTTAATCTGTTATCAATACTAATCCAAGGTACGTGCCAACTATTTAAGTTATTGTTTTGATAGCACTTTAATTATTCACACTTCAATAAAGCAAAAACGGCGCACCAATACGGTGCGCCGCTTTCACTATAACAATGCATTAACAAATAATCTCACCACTTCAGTGCAAACTCCCCATGCTGATAAATGGAATAAGCGTATTAAGTGATATGGTCAAGAAGCTATGCCGTATATTAAACGTTGGACTCAGCCATCTCTTGCTCTAAAAACTCTCGTACTTTTAACTGTCGACGGTTTTGCATCCAATAAACGAACAAAGCAAGCAGAAGAGCAGGAATGAGAACCGCACGTTTGATACGAACGGCTTAGTAACACAGCCTTGTGTCGTAATTTCAGTGACACACGATGGATTAAAGCTTGGTTATATTGTTTCCGGTTAGTTGTTTGTAGCGAGGCTTGGTCATTTGGCTAAGTCTTTGAATGAACTTAGCAGATCAGATCGTGAGTTGATGATTGAGTTCCCTGATTTAGGAAACAAAGTCATTTAGAGGTGTTAGCTTTGCCGATAATGTGCAATCAACAAGGTGGCTGTTGTTTAATGGATACGCAGAGCTTATGAAATCATTACGGTACTCCAACCTTCAGATACAACAAGTGCCGCTTTAATGCGGTCACGCACTCGGCCATCATGAGTTTTATCATGTTGGGTTTCGAGTTCTTTCTTCTGACTATCGGTTAGATATATTTTCATGGTTTGTCGAATGATCCGAAATACTCTAAAAACCAAGCACTTGCAATGACTAAGGGTATATAGCTAGGCATTTTCTTGGGCTCCATCCATATAGAATAGAGTGATGGCTAACCTAAGAGGGAAACGAGAGAAGACTAATACCCTAAAAAATCTCGCCATTGCTCAATAAGCATTTCGAAATCATCAATTCCGCAGCTAGCGGTGCTTTCACTATTGTAATATTGAAACTCACTACCTTCTTCTAGCTCATCGCCATGACTGAGTACGTTCTCAGAAATAGTGACTTCATCTTCACTGATCATCAGTGAGATCTCATGACCGAGTAGCGTATGTTCATTAGAAGGCAGCGCCTTTGCCCGATCAATCAGTCGCTCTACTGCTTCTATATTGCCTAAAGGTTTACCAATCTCATCCTGTAACCAGCGCCCGACAATCTCATGCCCCATACTGCACTTGACATAGTACTCGCCCATTAGGGTATTACGGGTGAATTCAAATTCCATGAGAGGTTCCAATCGGTCACAAGAGAAAAGTTGGCGCAGAGTATATAGTGAGAAAGAAAAACTCTCTAGGGGTGTTTCGCACTGAGTTGAAACGTTAAGAACAATTAGTTGGTTTGAGAAACAAAAAAGCACTTACGAACTCGCAAGTGCTTTTGACTAATCTTCAATTAAGGCCGCGTTTTACGCAGGCTCTTGGAAGATAACCGTATCGGCTTTATCCGTGTACTGACCCATTTTATGGAAGTTCAGGTAACGGTAAGTATCAGCCGCAGTTGCATCAATCTTCGCTGAATACTCTAAGTACTCTTCTTTCGTTGGAATGCGACCTAGAATCGCACCAACAGCAGAAAGCTCAGCAGACGCTAGGTAAACGTTCGCACCATTACCTAAGCGGTTCGGGAAGTTACGAGTTGACGTCGACATAACCGTCGAAGCATCAGCCACACGAGCTTGGTTACCCATACATAGTGAACAGCCAGGAGTTTCGATACGTACTCCAGCACGACCGAAGATGCCGTAGTAGCCTTCTTCTGTCAGTTGGTCTTTATCCATCTTCGTTGGCGGAGCTACCCATAGGCGAGTATTTAGCGAGCCGTTAAACTCCTCTAGCATCTTACCTGCAGCACGGAAGTGACCGATGTTCGTCATACAAGAACCGATGAACACTTCTTGAATCTCAGTGCCTTGAACGTCAGAAAGAAGACGAGCATCATCTGGATCGTTTGGTGCACATAGGATTGGCTGATCGATATCAGCAAGGTCGATCTCGATAACGTGAGCATATTCAGCATCTGAATCAGCAGATAGCAACTCAGGGTTCGCTAGCCACTCTTCCATTGCCGTAATACGACGCTCAATCGTACGAACATCACCGTAGCCTTCAGCAATCATCCACTTAAGCATAACGATATTCGAGTTTAGGTACTCATCGATAGACTCTTGAGATAGCTTAACGGTACAACCAGCCGCAGAACGCTCAGCAGATGCATCAGAAAGCTCAAATGCTTGTTCAACAGATAGGTGCTCAACACCTTCAATTTCTAGTACACGACCAGAGAATTCGTTGATCTTACCTGCTTTCTCTACTGTTAGTAGACCCTGTTTAATACCGTAAAGAGGAATCGCATGTACTAGGTCACGTAGCGTGATACCTGGTTTCATTTCCCCTTTAAAGCGAACCAAGATTGATTCAGGCATATCAAGAGGCATAACACCTGTTGCTGCCGCAAATGCGACTAGGCCTGAGCCCGCTGGGAATGAAATACCAAGAGGGAAACGAGTATGCGAGTCACCACCTGTACCAACAGTATCAGGAAGAAGCATACGGTTTAGCCATGAGTGGATAACGCCATCACCCGGACGCAGTGAAACACCCGCACGGTTCATGATGAAATCAGGTAGCGTATGGTGAGTGTTTACATCTACTGGTTTCGGATAAGCCGATGTATGACAGAAAGACTGCATCACAAGGTCAGCTGAGAAACCAAGACACGCAAGGTCTTTAAGCTCATCACGCGTCATAGGTCCGGTAGTATCTTGAGAACCGACTGTCGTCATCTTAGGCTCACAGTATTGACCAGCGCGAACGCCTTCAACACCACATGCTTTACCGACCATCTTCTGAGCTAGCGTGTAGCCTTTATCAGAAGCAGAAGGATCGATTGGTTTGGCAAACAGATCCGTTTCAGCTAGGCCTAGAGCGTCACGAGCACGACCCGTTAGGCCTCGACCGATGATCAGTGGAATACGACCACCAGCACGAACTTCATCAAGTAAAACCTTGCCAAGCTCAAAGCTTGAGATTTCTGCACCATTTTTACGTACCACACCTTCGTAAGGGAAAATGTCGATCACATCACCCATGTTCATGTCTTGTACGTTCAGTTCAATTGGTAGTGCGCCTGAATCTTCCATTGTGTTGTAGAAGATTGGTGCAATTTTACCACCAAGACAAACACCGCCAGTACGCTTGTTTGGTACGAACGGGATATCTTCACCCATGAACCAAAGTACTGAGTTTGTTGCTGATTTACGTGAAGAACCAGTACCGACAACATCACCAACGTAAGCCAGTGGAATGCCATCTTTTTGCATTTCTTCAATTTGAGTAATTGGACCAACACTGCCCTGTGCGTCAGGTGTAATGCCTTCACGTTCCATCTTCAGCATCGCTTTTGCGTGTACTGGGATATCAGGACGAGACCATGCATCAGGTGCTGGAGATAGGTCATCGGTGTTTGTTTCACCAGTGACTTTGAATACTTTAACGGTAATTTTTTCCGCTACTTTCTCTTTAGCTGTAAACCACTCAGCATCAGCCCAAGACTGAAGAACTTGTTGAGCAGAAGCATTGCCTGCTTTTGCTTTCTCTTCTACGTCGTAGAAAGCATCGAACATCAATAAAGTGTGAGAAAGCGCTTTTACTGCGATTGGTGCAAGCTCTGCATCGTCTAATAGAGAGACGAGTGATTCGATGTTGTAGCCACCTTGCATGGTGCCAAGTAGCTCTGCAGCTTTCGCTTTGCTAACCAGTGGAGACTCTACTTCACCTTTCGTGATAGCAGTTAAGAAGCCCGCTTTTACATAAGCAGCTTCATCTACACCTGGTGGAATACGATTTTCTAGTAGGTCAAGAATAAAGGTTTCTTCACCTTGAGGTGGGTTCTTCAAAAGTTCAACTAGACCCGCTACTTGCTCAGCGTCTAATGGTCTAGGAACAACTCCTTCAGCAGCACGCTCTTCGACGTGTTTACGATAGGCTTCAAGCACGACTTTTTCCTCTCATTGCGGTTCAACCATAGCTCATTGACTAGGATTGAACATCCTTGGAAACTTGGCTCTCCATTGCCATAGAAGTCATACAATTGAATTGATGAGCAGCGCCAGAGAGGCCAAACTGTGGGACGCAGGATAGCAAATTTAACCTAAAATTAAAATCTTATCATTTTGACCAACATAGCAAGTTAAGACTAAAGTTGGATGATTTTTCGAAATTAACTTGGTCTATTTACTACTTAAATGTCGTCCCAATTATTAAATATACAGAATTATATTGCTGCTCAGTGAACCCATAGCCGAACATAATAGGTCCTATTGGCGAGTTCACCCCTACAAAGACGGAAGCCGCGTGATATAACGGTGCATCTTGAATATTGACATTAGGGTCTGACCAAACACCGCCATACTCTATCGAACTTCCAAGATAGAAAGGGGAGCTGAATAGACCAAAATCATTATCAAACCAACGGTAACGATACACTAAACTCGTGAAAGCGATATTTTGCCCAATTAAGCTGTCTCGTGGGATACCTGACAGTTTTAGAAATCCACCAATTTCTTTTGGATCAATCGGCATCGACGCATTCTCAGCTTGAGACAAACCGAGATCCATATTTGCCACTAAAGTATGACGGTCATACGTATAGGCACCAATCAATTTGGCGCTGATTTCTGTCACCACGTCATTAGATTGATTGGAACCAGTATCCAAACAGTTGGATTGACCTTCAATATCGTCGTTTGAAACTAAATATTCTAAATCCGCATAGAAGCCCGAACGAGGAAAACTAAAATCGTCAAGGGTATCGTAGCGATAGCCAGCAAAGATCCCTTGACGAACATAATTAAGATCGCCACAGACAGGCAAAGTTGACAGCTCCCCATAACCCTGGATATAACGCAAACCAAGATTAAACTCTCTCCACAACCTCTCTTGATAGCCAAGGGTCAATTCCGCTTTCCATTCACGGAACGTGACAGGAATGTAATTTTCAGTCGCCTTTAGACTTGTATCCTCAAAGCCACTCGTCGGTACATTCCGTTTATCATTGCTGTAACTTGCGCCCAATGTTGTGAAGAGTTTCTGGCTTGATAAAAATGGCGAGTACAGCTCTGCTTCAACCAATTTATCACTGCCCATCTCCAGGTTAAGTAGCAACTCAGCACCGCCAGAATTCAGATCCGTGAAATTACTGGATATTCCGAGTGAGTATTGGCTATCTGTTGTAAAGTCATCCTCGAGGAAAAAACGGAAGTTAACGTAGTTCGGGCCCCAAGACTTTTCATTCACATCGACAACGACGAGATTATTGCCATCCTCATCTTTATCATACTGGTAAGTAATAAGTTCAAAGCGATCCAATGCGTACAGATCCTGAATACTCTGCTCTAGCTCTTCCGTTGTTATCGCTTTGCCTTCTTGTAAACCTAATCGAGTACGCAACAGTTCTTCATTGTAGTGAGTGTTATTGTTGATCACGATGCGATCGACCGTCACTTCATCGCCGTATACCAGCTTTCTACGTAAATTCTGTTTTTTATCGATGTAAGCCTGATACTCACTGGATGATAGAGAAAGTCGAGACAAGCGAAGTGAGTTCGCCATTGCCTCTTCATAGCCTTCCACAAAAGCGCCTGGCATTTTATCAAACTCGGTCGTCCCCATATCCCCAACATTTGGTTGTAGGAAGAAGTCGGCCTCTGTCAGTGTTTCTTGTTGTAGAATAGTGCTGCGTCTTACCAGGTAATTTGATAGCTGATCTGCGACGGTTAAAAAAGAACTAAATTCATCTTCGTCTATGTAGTCACTACTGATGTCGATAGCGATAATAATGTCTGCGCCGAGATCTCTTGCGACATCGACGGGCATGTTATTGGTCACGCCACCATCAACGAGAAGCTTGCCATCAATCTCATAGGGAGGAAGCACACCAGGAACAGACATGCTTGCCATCATTGCATCGACAAGGTAGCCCTTATCAATGACCACTGGCTCTAAATCAATGATATCGGTCGCTACGGAGCGGTAAGGAATCACCAAATTATCAAACGAATCTATCGCGGGTAGATTGCCAGAAGTCTCACGTAATATTCGTAGCATATTCTGCCCTTGAACCACACCTCTTGGGGCTCGAATTTCCCCCCAGCGCAATCCTAGGTCTGTTTTTATTTGATACCTATCTTCGTACTCTTTATTAATTGTACGTCTTTCACTTCGGTTAACACGGTCTCGATAGCCACGATTCCATTCCGTTGAATAAATTAAGCTTTCTATTTCTTCCGCACTCATTCCGGTTGCGTACAAACCACCAACGTAGGCCCCCATACTGGTGCCAGTAATGTAATCGACTGGAATTCTTAGCTCTTCAAGAGCTTTGAGCACACCAATATGTGCTGCGCCCTTTGCACCGCCACCTGCTAGTACAACCGCAATACTGGGTCTTTCAAGTTGTTCATCTGATTCGATACTGGAGGTAGCCAATGAGATTGGGCTGACCAAATAAACCAGAAACACTAAAAAACTGAACATTAACCGCACTGCATTAATCCTTTAATTGCTGTCAAACCGAGCTGTGTCTTGCATAACCTTGATAAATATAGCTTAACATGCCATTTACCGTACGTGACTAGGCTACCACGTGAATATATTTTTAAACCAACCCGTTGGTTTGTTTTCGCAATTTTGTTTGATGACGCCCTTAGGGTCCCACATCGGTACTTTAAACTTACTGCTGCAATTAAGTTCTAACGGGCCTTCGCTGGTCTTATCAAAACCTATCGTGCTGATTTCTCGTGGCCAAGGCAAAATCAAGCGCTCTGGGATTCGATGGGTTAAATATTCTGAATACACACGTAACGCCCCACTTGAGCCCGTCAGTTGGGTTGGCTTGTTATCATCACGTCCGAGCCAAATAGCCGTTACCTCTCGGCCATCAACACCAACAAACCAACTGTCTCTCGTATCATTACTGGTTCCTGTTTTTCCGGCGAGCGCCGCCCAAGAGAACTGGCTGTGTAAGTAACGACCGGTTCCTTCAACCACAGCCACCTTCATGGCATAAGTGGTTAACCAGGCCGCTTGCTGAGGTACTTTTTGTTGCACATGGGGAATGGACTCATAAAGTACATGCCCTTCTTTATCGAGCACCGAGCGTAGTGCGGATAAGCGCGCTTTTTTCCCCGAATTAGTCAGCGTTTGATACATCTGAGCCACCTGAAACGGCGTTAGCGTAAACGAGCCTAAGAACATCGATGGCACTGGCCTAATTTCAGAACGATCAACGCCGAGCTTCTCTAGGGTGTCCATAACATTGGGTATGCCTAACTGCATGCCGAGTTGAACCGTAGGCACATTGAGCGATTTCGACAGCGCCTCATACAATGGTACTTCACCACGGAACTGACGGTCATAGTTTCGCGGCGACCAAACATTTCCTTTGCTTCCTTTCAAGCTGATCGGCTTATCTTGAAGCGTTGACGCGAGGTTATAACGCTCTGGTTGTTCCAAAGCGGTTAGATAAACAGCGGGTTTTGCTAATGAACCTATCTGCCGACTGGCGTTTAAAGCACGATTAAATCCATCGTAGCCGGAGCGCTTGCCACCCACCATCGCTCTAATTTCACCGCTGTGGCGATCAACAGCAACGGCTGCTCCTTCCAGTGATTTACCGGCCCGTTTTGACAATTCAGGCACCTTCTTTGAAATCGCCCTTTCTAACTCTTGCTGAGAGACGGGATCCAAAGAGGTAAACACGCGAAGACCAATTTCTGATTGGAACGCATCCCCAACCTTTTCTCTCAGTTCGATACTGACCTGCTGAAAATAGGCGGGCTGCCTGCTTGCTATTCGAGGGTTGTCTTGAATATCAAGTGGTCGACTTGCGGCTTCGTCGTATTGACTCGCGGTTAATATGTCCTGCTGCATCATCATTCGAAGTACAAGATCACGCCGCGCTTTAGCACGCTCAGGATGACGAATTGGGTTGTAATACGAAGGCCCTTTGACCATTCCCACCAGCAATGCCAATTGATCAATTCTGAGCTCATCGATTGGCTGACCAAAATAAAGCCGAGACGCCAAACCAAACCCATGGATCGCTTCCCCACCGCTCTGACCTAAATACACCTCATTCAGATACGCCTCTAGAATGCGATCTTTGTTGTAGCGATGGTCAACAATGATGGCGATGTACGCTTCACGGATCTTCCGCCATAAGGTGCGATCGCTCGACAAGAACAAGTTCTTCGCAAGTTGTTGAGTTAAGGTGCTGCCACCTTGAACAGTGCGCCCAGCCTTCAGGTTTACCACCATCGCACGTGCGATCGCAAAAGGAGAAACACCATCGTGCTGATAAAAATTACGATCCTCTGTCACCAGTAATGCATCAACCATGATTTCTGGGAATTGATCGCGCCTTAAAAAGAGCCGTTGTTCATTAGTGTTTTTTTCAAGCATCCCTAGCATTTTTGGATCGATGCGCAAATAGCCCAAGTTGCCACTCTGCTCTAGTGATTGAATTCGACTCACACCAGTAGAATCAAAATGGATCATGGCATGGCGTGAAGGCTCCGAACCGTCAGAAAACTCGAACGGTCGGCGAATCACTTCAATCTTATTAGAAGAAGACGAGTATTCTCCAGGATAGCGTGGCTGACGAACTTTACGATAATTCAGTACATCGAGCTCATTGCTTAGTTGCTCCAACGTTGTCGACGAGCCGGGAACCAGATTCAAGATGCGCGCATAAACAACGGTAGGCAGACTGAATAGCTGCCCTTCAAACTTTTGCTTCACGACGCTATCAAGGTAAACGCCAACAAAAACCAATACCGCCAGGCCAGCCAGCGCCAGTTTCCAGGCGATGCCCCATAAAACGCCAACCCAAGTTCTTTGTGCCTTGGTTTTTCGCTTCGGAGCGGCTTTCTTTCTGGCGCTTTTTCTCGGTGTGGCTTTTTTCTTCGTCGTCGCCTTCTTCACAGGCGTTTTCTTCTCAGTCATCGGTTAAATTGCCGTTTTGTTTTACTGGTCGCGACATGCGTGGCCGGATCGTCTGGCCACACGTGTTTGGGGTATCGCCCCTTCATCTCTTTTTGAACGTCTTTATACGATCCTGCCCAAAATGACGCTAAGTCTTGTGTCACTTGAAGCGGTCGCTGTG